>NZ_PYFP01000002.1:1200000-1500000 GCF_003056055.1 Glaciimonas sp. PCH181 | reverse complement strand
GTGAACGATTGCTCAAAATATTGACCGGCACGGCCACCACGCTGCCGGAAGTTGATGGCGATGATGCCACTTCGCCGAATATTATCGTCGTCGCGCACGATATTTCTCCGGCCGATATGTTGCAGTTCCGCAATCGGGCTTTCGCCGGATTTATCACCGATCAGGGTGGTCAAAACTCGCATACTGCGATCGTTGCACGCAGTCTGGATATCCCCGCCGTGGTCGGCATGGGCCACGCTTCGTTACTGATCAAACAGGATGACTGGATCGTCATCGATGGACAGGCTGGCGTTGTCATCGTCGATCCGTCGCCGATGGTGCTCCAACAATTCCGTGAACAACAAGCGCAGCAAGTCCGCGCACGCAAAAAACTCGGCAAACTCAAGAAAACACGCGCAGTCACACTGGACGGCGTAGAAATTACGTTGCTAGCCAACATCGAACTGCCGGATGATTGCGGGCCAGCGATGGAATCCGGGGCAAACGGGGTCGGGTTATTCCGCTCTGAATTTTTGTTCATGGGCCGGATTGGCGATAAGCAACAATTACCGTCCGAGGACGAACAATTTGCCTCCTATAAACAGGCAGTGGTCGCCATGAAAGGCCGCCCGGTCACCATCCGCACACTGGATGTCGGCGCAGACAAGCCGCTTGATACCAGCGAGCAGACGGCGCTGAATCCCGCGCTGGGATTGCGCGCGATTCGCTATTGCCTGGCTGAACCGCAGCTATTTCTGACCCAATTACGCGCCATTTTGCGCGCATCCGCCTTTGGCACGGTCAAATTACTCATCCCAATGCTCGCGCATGCGTTTGAAATTGACCAGACATTAGCGCTGATCGCCCAGGCAAAGCAGCAGCTACGCGACGAAAAGATTAAGTTTGATGAAGGCATGCAGATTGGCGCAATGATAGAAATCCCGGCTGCAGCTTTGGCGCTGCCGATGTTCATCAAACGCATGGATTTCTTGTCGATAGGCACGAATGACCTGATTCAGTACACGCTGGCGATCGATCGCGTCGATCACGAAGTATCGCACCTGTATAACCCCTTGCATCCGGCGGTGCTGTTCCTGTTGTCGACAGTGATTGCGATGGGCCGAAAAGCTGAAGTTCCGGTGTCGGTGTGCGGGGAAATGGCAGGCGATATCAAGTACACACGTTTGCTGCTGGGGATGGGATTATTAGAGTTTTCAATGGACCCGACCCATTTATTGGCAGTCAAACAGGAAATATTAAACAGCAATCTGGAAATGCTGACCGCGCAGACCAAAAAAATTCTACGCACCACAGAACCCAGCGCGATTGCAGCCGCCATCACCCAGATGCGCGCTGCTTAAAAGACATTAACCAACAATGCCATCGATTGAATAAAAGCAATCGAATAAGAGCAATCATTAACCGTCGAAAAATGCAGTGGCTAAACCGGTACACGCCGGTTTGACTACAGCCCTCGACTTGGTTATTCTAGTACCGTTGTTAAGTTACTTAACAACAAACAGCGCCGATTTGACTGGTCTCACCACCTCAGCTTGCGGGCGCGTGACATTTCCATTGGAAATGTCGAATAAATACGGCTAAAGCGAGCTTGCATTACAAGCCCCGTGTTAGCCCGATGAGCGCCCTGCTTTCGGGCTTTTTTATTGTCGGTAAGAATTACCGGCATCAAACGTTGCTACTAAACACACCATGTCTTCAGTCACCGTCTCACCTCAGTCCATGCATTTTGCGACACCGCTCAAGTTACAAAGCGGTGCGTCATTAACGGACTACACGCTGGTCTATGAAACTTATGGAACGCTGAACGCCGACAAATCCAACGCGGTATTAGTTTGTCATGCCCTGAACGCCTCGCACCACGTCGCTGGCAAATATGCCGGCGACGAAAAGAACGTCGGTTGGTGGGACAACATGGTCGGACCCGGAAAATCGGTCGACACCGATAAATTCTTCGTCATCGGCGTCAACAACCTGGGTTCTTGCTTTGGCTCGACCGGGCCGATGCATAACGATCCGACCACAGGCAAGCCCTATGGTGCCAATTTTCCAGTTGTGACAGTCGAAGACTGGGTGCAAGCGCAAGCGCGCCTTGCAGATGCGCTAGGGATCGTCCAATTTGCGGCGGTAATGGGTGGGTCGCTGGGCGGGATGCAGGCGCTGGCCTGGAGCTTGCTACACCCGACACGCTTACGCCATTGCGTAGTGATCGCCTCGACGCCAAAACTCTCGGCGCAAAATATCGCCTTCAATGACGTTGCGCGGCAAGCGATTCTGACCGATCCGGATTTTCACGGCGGCGATTATTACGCGCATGGCGTAGTCCCGAAAAACGGCTTACGCGTAGCGCGCATGGTCGGACATATCACGTATTTGTCGGATGACGATATGGCCGAAAAATTTGGCCGTGATTTGCGTTCAGGCAGTTATCAATTCGGTTTCGGCATCGATTTTGAAATCGAGTCGTATTTGCGCTATCAAGGCGACAAATTCTCTGAATATTTTGATGCCAATACCTATTTGCTGATTACCAAGGCATTGGATTACTTTGATCCGGCGGCAGAATGTGGTGACAATTTGACGGTAGCACTAGAAAAAACTCAGGCAGAGTTCCTGGTAGTGTCGTTCATGACCGACTGGCGTTTTGCTCCCGAACGCAGCCGCGATATCGTGCAGGCGCTGGTCAATAACAAGCGTCGTGTCAGCTATGCAGAAATCGATGCTCCGCATGGGCATGACGCCTTCTTGCTAGAAGATGCCCGCTATCAAAATGTTGTGCGCGAGTATTACAACCGCGTGTGGAAAGGGTTGCCTCAGAACACCACGCCCCAAAATGGTGCACAAGCGGTGCCTACCAAAAGTGCAGGAGAAATAGCATGAATTTTGATCAATTAAGCGGCTTGCGCCCGGATCTGGCCTTCATTGCACATTGGGTGAGAAAAGACTCGCAAATCCTCGATCTCGGTTGCGGCGACGGCGTGATGCTGGATTATTTGCAAAGTGACAAGCAGTGCTCTGGCTATGGCGTAGAGATCGACGACAGCAAGATCCCTCCCTGCGTAGCCAGAGGCGTATCCGTGATTCAGCAAGATATGGAAACCGGACTGGCGTTGTTTGCCGACAATGCTTTTGACACCGTGCTGTGCTTGTCCGCGTTGCAAATGATGAAAAACGTCGAAGGCGTTTTACGCGATATTGCGCGGGTTGGGCGCGAAGCGATTGTGTCATTTCCTAATTTTGCCTACTGGCCGCATCGGATGGCGCTGATGCGCGGCCGGATGCCCGTATCGAAATTGTTGCCTTACGAATGGTATGACACGCCTAACTTGCGTTGCGCAACGATCAAGGATTTTGAGGAATTGGCGAACGAAGTCGGGCTAGAGGTGCTCGAATGCGTGGCCCTGCATGATGGTCATCCGGTATCGTTTCTTCCAAACTGGCGTGGCAGTCTTGCGGTTTTTCGCTTTCGGAAAAAATAACCAATTACCAGCAACCATGCTGTGTGGCAATTCTGCAAAGATTTGCCGTCAGTAATCACCGTCATAGGCAAAAAAATGCATAAGCTCTCAATTTCGTGCTTCTGATGGACACTTTTTTCGGTTATTTTTTAACTTATTTCAGTTATAAGATCTTACGCCACGACAAAGCGGCGTTATGACACTCCTGTGTTGATTTATATTTAGCGCTCTATCTCTCTACATCACGGCCCTTTGCGGGTCCACACATGACATCAACATCGACCTCACCACCCTGGCATCATTATCTGAATCGGCGCATGTTGATTTGCGTTTTTCTCGGCTTTAGTTCCGGCTTACCGCTGTTTATACTTCTGAGTTTATTGCAAGCCTGGCTGGCGAAGTCAGGATTGAACGTCAAGGCGCTAGGGTTATTTGCGTTGGTGATGTTTCCTTATACCTGGAAATTTCTATGGTCGCCGCTGATGGACCGCTTCCATTTTGGCCGTATGGGACGCCGCCGCGGATGGATGGCGTTGACGCAAGCGTTACTTTTTGTCGGCATCGGCGGCATGGGAATGCTAGACCCTTTAACACAATTAACGGCCATCGGGATAACAGCCTCAATTGTGGCATTTCTGTCAGCCAGTCAGGACATCGTGATCGACGCCTATCGCCGCGAAATTCTTCCCGATAGCGAACAAGGTCTGGGCAGCGCCATCCACGTTAACGCCTATAAAGTCGCCGGAATGGTGCCGGGCGCGCTTTCTCTGATATTGGCCGACATCATGCCGTGGCATCAGGTGTTCTGGATTACCGCAGCATTTATGTTGCCATGTCTGGCGTGTACGTTTGTGATTAAAGAGCCAAAGGTCTATGGCAACCCGCCAAAGAAAATACGTGATGCCGTTTTCCTGCCATTTCAAGAGTTTATTGGTCGAAATGGTTGGCAAAGTGCGATGTGGGTACTCGGTTTTATTTTTCTGTACAAACTTGGCGACAGCATGGCAACAGCGCTTGCTACCAAATTTTATATCGATCTCGGTTTTACGATGACGCAGATCGGTGCTATTTCAAAAACTACCAGCCTCTGGTGTAGCGTTATAGGCGGCATTATCGGCGGTATCTGGATGGTCAAAATTGGCATCAATCGCGCATTATGGATTTTCGGTGTAGTGCAGGCCGTCACTATTCTTGGCTTTGCATGGCTCGCAAATGTCGGCTCCGATCCGCTTGTTCTGGCCGTTGTCATCGGCGCTGAAGCTTTCGGCGTCGGCGTCGGCACCGCCGCTTTCGTCGCCTACATCGCCCGCACCACCGATCCACGCTATACCGCAACACAATTTGCGCTCTTCACAAGCCTGGCGGCGGTTCCGCGCACATTTATCAATTCTTCCGTCGGTTACATTGTTGCCGAAACCGGCTGGTTTACATTTTTCATTGTCTGCTTTGTGCTGGCATTACCGGGCATGTTGTTACTGCCAAAAGTCGCGCCGTGGAATGAAAAAATAGCCACGAAATAAAACTGCAACGTGCGCTTTGACACGTCTAATTACACAAATTTTCGGTTGCGTCCGAGAAAAAGATATAGAATCAAAAGCATGGAATCCTCTTCCTTTAAATAGTGTGTAAATTCAACAGCTTGTAAATGAACTGTTAAGCTCTCGAAGAGGTCCTACAAGTTGGGCATTGTGTGTTCTATTTAGTTTTCGCAACATCGTTGATGCGGGGGTGATATGGATATCTACAGCAGCTTTGCGAGTCGGTTCGACAAGACCAGAGAAGAAGAGTTTTCACTTGAAGAGTATCTGACGCTTTGTAAGAACGATCCCACTGTGTATGCAACAGCGGGCGAACGCATGCTGATGGCGATCGGTGAGCCGGAAAAGATCGATACGCGTCAGGACCAATTGTTGTCGCGTATCTTCGCCAACAAAGTGATTAAGGTTTATCCGGCCTTTAAAGAATTTTATGGTGCCGAAGAAGTGATCGAACAAGTGGTCGCTTATTTCCGCCACGCCGCGCAAGGCCTGGAAGAAAAAAAACAAATCCTCTATTTACTTGGTCCTGTGGGCGGCGGAAAATCTTCCATCGCCGAACGCCTGAAACAATTGATGGAGCATGTTCCGTTTTATTCCATCAAAGGCTCACCCGTCAATGAATCCCCGCTCGGGCTATTCGACTACGACGAAGACGGCACCATTCTCGAAGAACAATACGGCATTCCACGCCGTTATCTAAAATCCATTCTGAGTCCTTGGGCGGTAAAACGTCTGCACGAATTTAACGGTGATATCCGTAAATTCCGTGTGGTTAAACGTTACCCCAATGTGTTGCGACAAATCGCCATTTCCAAAACTGAACCGGGCGACGAAAACAATCAGGATATTTCTACGCTGGTCGGCAAAGTCGACATTCGCAAACTTGAACAATATTCGCAAGACGATGCCGATGCTTACAGTTACTCCGGCGGCTTGTGTTTATCCAATCAGGGCTTGCTGGAATTTGTCGAAATGTTCAAAGCCCCGATCAAGGTTTTGCATCCGTTACTGACCGCGACACAAGAAGGCAATTTCAAAGGCACTGAAGGTTTTGGCGCGATCCCGTTTGACGGCATTATTCTGGCCCACTCCAATGAATCTGAATGGAAGGCCTTCCGTAACAACAAGAATAATGAAGCGTTATTAGATCGTATTTATATCGTCAAAGTACCGTATTGCCTGCGCGTCTCCGAAGAAATCAAAATCTATGAAAAGCTGATTCGGACTTCCTCACTTGGTAAGGCTGTCTGCGCACCGGGAACGCTAAAAATGATGGCGCAGTTCTCGATCCTGACGCGGTTAGCTGAACCTGAAAATTCGAACATTTTTTCAAAGATGCAGGTCTACGATGGCGACAATCTGAAGGACAGCGATCCTAAAGCCAAGTCGTTCCAGGAGTATCGCGATTATGCCGGTGTCGATGAAGGCATGACCGGCGTATCGACTCGCTTTGCTTTCAAAATCTTGTCCAAGGTTTTCAACTTCGATTCATCTGAAATCGCCGCCAATCCCGTGCATCTGATGTACGTACTTGAGCAGCAAATTGAGCGCGAACAATTTCCGCAAGAGCTAGAGCAAAAATATCTTTCGTACGTCAAAGATACGCTGGCCTCGCGTTACGCCGAATTTATCGGCAAAGAAATTCAGACCGCTTATCTTGAATCGTATTCCGAGTACGGACAAAACGTGTTTGATCGTTATGTCACGTATGCCGATTTCTGGATTCAGGATCAGGAATTCCGCGATCACGATACCGGCGAAAGCTTTGATCGGGCTGCACTCAATGCCGAGCTGGAAAAAATTGAAAAGCCCGCAGGCATCAGCAATCCGAAAGATTTCCGTAACGAGATAGTTAATTTTGTTTTACGTGCCCGGGTCTCGAACGGCGGCAAAAATCCGCTCTGGACCAGCTATGAAAAGCTACGCGTGGTGATCGAGAAGAAAATGTTCTCGAATACCGAAGATCTGCTTCCCGTCATTTCGTTTAATGCGAAAGGGTCAGCCGATGAGATGCGTAAGCACGAAGATTTTGTGAATCGCATGGTGACCAAAGGTTATACCCCCAAGCAGGTAAGGCTTCTCTGCGAGTGGTATTTGCGCGTACGTAAATCGTCATAAAAGACGCGCATTGACTGCGGTGGTGGTGTGAACTGTAACTGCGCAGGGCTGCCGTTTTGAAGGTTCCGGTATCGCATACATAACAAGTGATACCGGCGGCAGCTCCCCAGATGCGTTCCGATCAGGAGGCTGTACCGTGTTGCATCAAATCATAGACCGCAGACTAGCTGGCAAAAACAAAGGCATTGCCAATCGTGAACGTTTCTTACGCCGTTATCGCGACGATATCCGGCGTTCAGTCACGGAAGCAGTGCGTGATCGCGGCATCACCGAGATCGAAAAAGCCAAAAGTATCACCATCCCCCGCAAAGACATTTCCGAGCCGGTATTTCGCCACGGCCCCGGCGGCACGCGTGAGATGGTCCATCCCGGCAACCAAGACTATCTGCAAGGCGACCGCATCGCGCGACCGGATGGCGGCGGAGGGGGTGGTGGCGGCAGCGCTGCCAGTGATCGTGGCGAGGGTCAGGACGATTTTGTATTCGAATTGTCCCGCGAAGAATTCATGCAATATTTCTTCGAAGATCTGGAGTTGCCGCGCCTGATCAAAACCAATCTGATGACCGCGCCGACCTGGAAAAACATGCGCGCCGGTTATTCGACCGACGGCTCACCCAATAATATCGATATTGTCCGCTCGTTAAAAAGCTCGCTCGGACGACGCATTGCGCTGGGCTCGCCATTAGTCGTCAGATTGCGTGAGCTTGAAATATTGATGGAGGCACTGAAAGCCGACACCGAGGATCGCGGTGAAGAAATCCGCCGCCTTGGGGATGACATTCATCACCTCAAAGGGCGCATCTGGCGGATTCCGTTTATCGATCCTTTCGATTTGCGTTACGTCAATCGCGTTCGCCAACCTCAGCCGTCAAGTCAGGCCGTCATGTTTTGCGTGATGGACGTATCCGGATCAATGGACGAGCAACGCAAGGATCTCGCCAAGCGCTTTTTCATCCTGCTGTATTTGTTTCTTACACGCAATTACGAGCACATCGAAGTCGTCTTTATCCGCCATCACACGCGTGCTGATGAAGTTGATGAAAATACCTTTTTCCACTCGCAGGAAAGCGGCGGAACGGTGGTCTCCAGCGCGCTTGAATTAATGGCTAAAATCATTGATGACCGCTATCCGCCCGGTGATTGGAATATCTACGGCGCGCAAGCTTCCGACGGCGATAACTGGAATGATGATTCGCCAAAATGCCGGAGAATACTTGAACAGAAAATTTTGCCTAAAACGCGCTATTTTTCCTACATTCAAGTCGTTCCGGAAGAGCAAAATTTATGGACAGAATACGCCCAGATAGTGCCGCATTATCGCCAGTTCGTTCAAAAGAAAGTACAGATCGCCAGCGATATCTATCCGGTATTTCGTGAATTATTTGAGAAACAGGTGGCCGTATGAATGCCCGTGCGGATCTGAAAGTACGCAAGTCGCCATTGCCCTGCCCTTCCGACTGGACTTTCGAGTTAATCGAACAGTACAACGTCGAAATCGCCCGCGTTGCGGCGGCCTATAAACTCGATATTTATCCGATTCAATTAGAAATTATTACCGCCGAACAAATGATGGATGCTTATGCATCGTCAGGCATGCCGGTGAATTATCGACATTGGTCGTTTGGTAAGCATTTTCTGTCAACAGAGCGCGATTACAAACGCGGGCAGATGGGATTAGCCTACGAAATTGTGATTAATTCAAATCCCTGCATCGCGTATTTGATGGAAGAAAATACCATGACGATGCAGGCGCTGGTGGTGGCGCATGCGGCTTATGGGCATAACTCGTTTTTCAAGGGCAACTATTTATTTCAGCTGTGGACTGATGCTAATGCGATCATCGATTATCTGGTGTACGCACGGAATTACATTTCAGAATGCGAAGAGCGTCATGGCTTTGATCGCGTTGAAGAATTACTGGATTCTTGCCACGCTTTGATGCATTACGGGGTTGATCGCTATAAACGTCCGCAACATTTATCGCTGGTGAAAGAACGGGAACAACGGCGCGAGCGTGAAGAATACATGCAATCGCAAGTGAACGCCTTGTGGCGGACTTTGCCGATTAGAAAAGAGGAAGCTACGGCGCAGGATGAGAGTCGTTTTCCGCCAGAGCCACAAGAAAATTTACTGTATTTCGCGGAGAAAAATGCACCACTTTTAGAGCCTTGGGAGCGTGAAGTTATTCGTATCGTGCGTAAGGTTGCGCAGTATTTTTATCCGCAACGGCAGACGCAGGTGATGAATGAAGGATGGGCAACGTTTTGGCATTACACGCTGCTGAATACGCTATATGACGAAGGGCAATTGACTGACGGTTTCATGATGGAGTTTTTGCATTCGCATAGCAATGTGGTGTATCAGCCGCCAGTGACTAAATCGTATTACAGCGGGATTAATCCTTATGCGTTGGGTTTCTCGATGATGAGTGATATTCGGCGGATTTGCGAGCATCCTACTGATGAAGATCGGGCCTGGTTTCCACAATTGGCGGGGACACCTTGGCTGGAGGCGTTGCATTATGCTATGCGGAATTTTAAGGACGAGAGTTTTGTCGCGCAGTATTTATCGCCTAAATTAATCCGCGATATGCATTTGTTTTCTGTTTTGGATGATGAGAATCGGAGTGAATTGGAGGTTTCTGCTATTCATAATGAGGCTGGTTATCAGTATGTGCGGGAGACGTTGTCACGCCAATATGATATTAATCATCGAGAGCCTAATATTCAGGTTTGGGGGGTTAATATGCGGGGGGATAGGAGTTTGACTTTGCGGCATTTTCGGAGTGATGGGCGCCCTCTGGGGGAGAATACGGATGAGGTTTTAAGACATATGGCAAGGTTGTGGCAGTTCGATGTGCATCTTGAGAGTGTGGATGATGCGGGGAATGTTTTGAGGCGGTATCAGTGTGTTAGTCAGAATCGGTATTCGTTGAGGTCTTAAGTTTTTAGTGCGGGGTTGGTGGTTTTTGATACGCTGGGTTCTCCGTAGTTGCCTATCGGGGGGGCGTCCCGATAGGCGGTCACTTATTCTTGTTTCGACTAGGCGCCCCTGCAGAATAAGTAACCAAAAAGAAGGCGACTGCAAAGACGCCGCCCCATGACGGGGTAGGTCAACTTCAACGGCCACTGCTAATGCAGCTGCCGGTTCAAAAACAACTGCAACTTCAAAAATGGCTGCGCCTGAAAAATCAAAAGCCGCGTTTTAGACGCGGCTTTTTTGGTTGGATTTTTTAGAACTCTTTTGATAGATGCGTTCTTTGAAATTTTATTTTCTTCTGCGAAATTGCTCCGCTTGTTTCCCCACCAACCCAGCCCTTGTTTATCGTTGGTACACGCGCTTTCCGGCGGCGTAGGTTGCTTTTACGCTGCGGTCGTCTCCTAGCATTGCCAGCGCGAATAACAGCTCATCCAGGCTGTTGGTATTTGCGGTGCGTCTTGCTAGTAGTGGTGTGGCTTTTGGGTCCAGGATGATGAAGTCTGCTTCTGTGCCAGGAGCGAAATGGCCGATTTTTTTTTCTAGTTGCATACTGCGGGCGTTGCCTAGAGTCGCCATGTAGAACATGCGCAACGCTGGCAAGTAGGTACCGCGCATGCGGGCTACTTTGTAGGCTTCGTTCATCGTTTGTAGCATTGAGAAGCTGGTGCCGCCACCTACATCTGAGGCTAAGGATAGCGGTACATTCAGGGCGTCGGCGCGTTCAAAATCGAATAAACCGCTTCCTAGAAATAGATTGGATGTCGGGCAGACTGCGATGGCGGATTTTGTTTCTGCCATGCGGCGACGGTCTTCGTCGTCTATCCAGATGGAATGGCCGTACATCGATAGTGGTCGTAACATCCCGAATTTTTCGTAGACGTCCAGATAACTGCGGGCTTCTGGGTATAGCGATTTTACCCAAGCCACTTCGTCGGTGTTTTCTGCCAGATGCGTTTGCAAATAAACGTCGGGATATTGTGCCGCTAATTCGCCTGCCAATTGCATTTGCGCGTCCGTCGATGTCGGTGCAAAGCGGGGGGTGATGGCGTATAGCTGACGGCCGCGTTTGTGCCATTTTTTTATCAGGATTTCTGTGTCGCGGATGCCGCTTTCTGCGGTGTCGCGCAGGAAGTCGGGACAGTTTCTGTCCATCAATACTTTGCCGGTCACCATGCGCAGATTACGTGCTTCGCTTTCGTTGAAAAAAGCGTCTACCGAATGGGCGTGCACTGTTGAATACACCATCGCTGTTGTGGTGCCGCAGCGCAATAATTCGTCTAGGAAAAAGCTGGCGACTTCGGTTGCATAGGCCGGATCGCTGCATCGGCGTTCGGTCGGGAAAACATAGTTTTCCAGCCACGGTAGCAATCCCGGTGATGGAGAACCGAGCATGTCGGTCTGCGGATAATGGACGTGCGTGTCGATGAACCCGGGCATGATGATGTTGCCGCGATAGTCTTGTATCTCCTGCCCTTCGGGCAGCGTTGCTTTGAGTTGCTGATAATCACCGGCCGCGACTACCTGCCCGGCGCTGGTCAGCAGCAAGCCATCTTCGTGCCACGCATAGGCGTTTGAATGCTGCGCCGGGTCCGCAGTAAAGTACAGCACGCTGGCGCGATACACCTGAAGTTCTGCATTGTTGGAGGGCGTTGAGTTGTCGCTTGCTGACATGAAATACTTCCTTTAAATGACCACTACTTTGGGTATGCGATTGCTTTGTTTCATTCTTTTGCGTTTTTACGTTACTGCGCTGAGAATTTATTCTGCCTATTTATACGAATATTCATTCTTTCATCCTCTATGCGACAAACGCATGTCTTCGAATTTTTACGCCTGTATTTTCAGGAAGCATCGCTTCTGCATTTAGCGTTGATGGTATTTTTTGATCCGAGGACGCTGGCACACTGCGTCCGATCTGCTCCCACACTTGCAGCAATTGCGCAACGACTGAAGCCGCGATGACGGCGGGTTCTTTGCCGACAATTCCAGGAATCCCTATCGGGCAAACCATCTCTGCCAATTTAGCCTCGGAAATGCCGCGCTCCTGCAAGCGGTGCTCAAACTGCATGCGCTTTGTTTTCGATCCGATCAGGCCAAACCAGCCTACATCATCACGCTGCAAGATCAGTTCTGACAAATGTTGGTCAAGTGCATGGTTATGCGTCATGACCAAAAAACTTGCGCCCGGCGGTGCGCTGACGACTAAGGCTTCCGGCACGTCGGTTGCTTCTATCGTGACGTTAGCTGGCTGAAGATCGGGAAACATTTCTTCGCGCTCGTCTATCCACGTGACACGGCAAGGCAAATCTGCCAAACCTCTGACGATGGCTGCGCCGACATGACCGGCACCGAACAAAAATAATTGCGGACGCGGTGCAAGGCAACCATCCAACAGCCAACGCTGACCCGCAGCGTCGCGCAACACTCTTGCGCCATTCTTTAACGTCGGTAAAGTCGGCAACATGCCCGGTCCGTGCAAGCGCCGACCCTCGTCGTCACATAAACTGGTCGCCACTGCGCTATCTAACGCCACCAAACGCCAACTGTCGTGCGCCTTGCGCAAACGTAATTGCAGATAGTTGAAATACTCAGCAGCATTGGCATCCACGCGCTCGAAAGCTAAATGCACGACGCCGCCGCAACATTGGCCTAATGACGGTCCCAACGGAAAACGTTCAAGCCGTCGTTCACTCGATAAACTTGATTTTTCCAGCAGCATTTGGCGTGCAATATCGACAGCACGTAACTCCAAATGGCCGCCGCCGATGGTATCGAATTGTGCCAACGCCGTAACAACCATCTTCGCGCCCGGCTCACGCGGCCCGGAGCCTTCAACTTGCGCGACAGTAATCAATATCGCTGGCTTAGCCGTCGTCGGCTGCTTCATCAGCGTGGTCAATGCGTTTAACCAGAGTGTCATGGCAACTGTCCTTTCATAGCGATCATAGGGAAGGCGTCAGGCGGCTTTGGCAGCGGCCATCGTTTCGACCGCAGTGATCGCAGTCAAAATCGCTTCACTAGTCGCCGGTGCGTTCAGCGGCGGGTTGTAGCGATGCCCGGCCACACTCGCAATCGCGTCACGGATCGCAAAAAAGACCGAAAACGGCAGCAGCAATGGCGGCTCACCGACCGCTTTGGAACGATGAATACTGTCCTCGACGTTACGATTTTTAAACAGGCTGACGCGGAAGTCTTGCGGACAATCGGATACCCCCGGAATTTTGTAGGTAGACGGCGCATGGGTCATCAACTTACCGTCTTTATTCCACCATAATTCCTCGGTAGTCAGCCAGCCCATGCCCTGAATGAAAGCACCCTCAACCTGCCCGATATCGAGAGCGGGATTCAGCGACTCGCCTGCGTCATACAACGCATCTGCACGCACCAATCGCCACTCGCCGGTCAGCGTATCCACGACAACTTCAGAAACCGAAGCGCCATACGCAAAATATGAAAATGGATGGCCTGTCATGGTCTTTGAATCCCAATACAAACCGGGCGTCGCATAAAAACCATCCGACCATAATTGCACGCGCGCCATGTACGCTTTCTGGACCAGATCGGCAAAGGTGATGCTATGTTCGCCCATCTGTATCACACCGGCGGCAAACGTCACAGCCGTAATATCCGCCACATCGCCGTCATGCAATTGCACAAAAAATTCCGCCAGACGCTGACGTATTTTATGGGCCGCATTTTGCGCCGCTTTGCCATTTAAATCTGCGCCCGTGGATGCCGCAGTCGCAGACGTATTTGCCACTTTGCTGGTATCGGTCGCCGTCACGCGAACCAGCGCCAGCGGTATCCCCAACGCATGCGCAACTACCTGCGCCACTTTAGTATTCACGCCCTGCCCCATTTCCGTGCCGCCGTGATTTACCAGCACGGAACCATCGGTGTAGACGTGGACCAACGCACCGGCCTGATTTAAGTGTGTCACGTTGAACGCGATGCCAAATTTAACCGGGGTCAGCGCAAGGCCTTTTTTAAGTACCGGACTGCTGGCATTAAAATTGTCGATATCCGCACGACGTTGACGATAAGCGCTGCTGGTTTCCAGTTCTTCGACCAACTCATGAATCACGTTATCGACGACTTTTTGTCCATACTGCGTGACATTGCGCCCTTCTTCATCGTTGCGACCATAGAAGTTCAGCTTACGAATATCCAGCGCATCGCGACCAAGATTACGGGCAATCTCATCAAGAATATATTCAATCGCAATCGCTCCTTGGGGACCGCCAAAACCACGGAATGCGGTATTCGACTGCGTATTAGTTTTGCCACACATTGCGCGGATATCCACATCCGACAAGAAATAGGCATTGTCAAAATGGCAGACCGCTCGGGTAGCAACGGGGGCCGACAAATCGGCGGAATAACCGGCGCGGCTAACCATTTGAACCCGTGCACCGACGATGCAACCGACATCGTCATAACCGACTTCATACTCGTAATGAAAGCAATGCCGCTTACCGGTCACCATCATGTCGTCATCACGGTCAGCACGTAACTTGACCGGGCGTTTTAGCTTTTGCGCGGCAATCGCTGCGGCGGCGGCCCACAATGCCGATTGCGACTCCTTACCGCCAAATCCCCCGCCCATACGGCGACATTCCACCACAATATTGTGCGCATGCAGACCCAACGCGTGCGCGACAACATGCTGCATTTCAGAAGGATGCTGGGTTGAGCATTGCACCAGCATGCCATTACCTTCTTTAGGAATCGCGTAAGAAATCTGGCCTTCCAGATAAAATTGCTCCTGCCCGCCGACCAGCAATTCGCCGCTGAGTTTATGGGGCGCATTGGCAAATGCGCTCTCAAAATCACCCCGCGCCAAATGCATCGGCGGCAATACATACGACTTCGCCGCGTGCGCAGCCTGCGGCGTTAAAATCGCTGGCAATTCTTCATAGTCGACCACGACTTTACGCACGGCGCGACGGGCATTGTCATGACTATCGGCGATCACCAAAAACATCGGCTGACCGACATACTGCACCAGCCCGTCCGCCAAAATAGGATCGTCGTGGATGATAGGACCGCAATCGTTGGTGCCGGGAATATCGCTGGCAACGTAGACCGCGACCACGCCAACCGCGCTGCGCACCGCCGCCAAATCCATCGCGCGAATCCGGGCATGCGCTTTTTGCGACAACCCCAGCGCGGCATGCAACGTACCTTGCGCCTCGGGAATATCGTCGGTATAAGTGGCCTCGCCCAAGACGTGCAGGATTGCTGATTCATGCGGATGCGACTGCCCAACTTCAGCCCACGCCGCCTTATTGGCGCTATCAATGCCGCTGCCATCAGCAGACGATGGCGTTTGTTTCAAAAAAGCGTCGGATTGTGTATTCATGATCTGTTCCTTATTTCCGGATGGCGCTTAAATTCAGATTCAGATCAAGCACTTGCGCACGCAAATGCATTGACTTGATCGGTCCGCAACGGTGCGTCAACGCGGGTTTCCAACCAGAAACGACGTAATAGATTCTGTGCAGTTTTCATCCGATAAGTGCTAGAGGCGCGCATGTCTGAGAGCGGCGCAAAATCCTCTGCCAGCAGCGCCATTGCGGCTTGCAAGCGGACTTCATCCCAAGGCTGCCCTAGCAGCGCAGCTTCGGCCTTGGCAGCACGTTTTGGCGTTGCCGCCATCCCGCCAAATGCGATACGAATAGCAGCGATATCTGCACCGTCCATCACCACTGAAAATGCCGCGCAAACCGCCGAGATGTCCTGATCGAAACGTTTGGCAAGCTTATAAGTGCGGAACTGCATTTCAGGCCGTGCCAACGGCACTCGCACAGCCTCGACAAACTCATCAGGCTGCATATCTTTTTTCATATAATCAAGATACAACGACTCCAACGGCATCACGCGCTGACCGGCTGGGCCACGCAACACAACCTGCGCGCCGAGTGCAATCAGCCAAGGCGGCGAATCCCCGATCGGCGAGCCATTTGCCACATTCCCCCCCAGCGTGCCAGCATTGCGGATCGGCAACGACGCAAAGCGCTGCCACATCTCGCGCAATGCCGGATACTGCTCACTCAAGGCTGCATACGCGTCGTTCAGCGAAACGCCCGCACCAATTTCGAGCAGCCCGTCTTTGGTGACGATGGTCGCCAATTCGCTGACCTGTCCTAGAAAAATGATATCGCCCAGATCGCGCATCTGCTTGGTCACCCACAAACCGACATCAGTCGAACCAGCCAGCATCCGTGCCGCAGGATGGCTGGCGCGGATCGCAGTCAGTTGCGCCAACGTGCGCGGCGCGTAAAAATGTTGACCATCGTGGCTGTAGGTAAACATCTCATCCCGTTGCAGCCCTTGCAACGTCGCCTGCAACGCCTCGCGATCGAAACGCACCAACGGCAGTTCGCCCATCCGATGCGCAGCGTCAATGATCGGCCGGTAGCCTGTGCAGCGGCATAAATTTCCCGATAGCGCCACATCAATTTCTTTTCGTTGCAAGGGCTTCCACGCTGGGGCTTGGGCGTTCGCTGAGGATAACGGCGCATGTTGTACGCCATCATTTTTCAGATATAAATCCCACAGCGACATCACAAAGCCCGGCGTACAAAATCCGCATTGGGAGCCGTGGCACTCCACCATCGCTTGCTGTACCGGGTGCATAGCGCCGTCATCCCGCTTCAAATCCTCCACCGTAAACAAGGCTTTGCCATCCAGCGTCGGCAGAAATTGAATGCAGGAATTGACCGACTTCATCTGCACCCCATCAGCACCGATTTCACCAATCACCACCGTGCAAGCCCCGCAATCCCCCTCGGCGCAGCCCTCTTTGGTGCCGGTGCAATGCAAATCCTCGCGCAGATGCTGAAGAATGGTTCTTGTCGGCGCAGCATGCGTAACGGTATGCACTTCGCCACGATAAAAAAACCGAATCGGGCTAGAGGCGTCGTTTGATGTTGCGGTCTTTTGGATGGCAGTAGACAAGAAAGTCTCCAATATGATTTATTTACAGTCGCACAGTAGCAGGCCCGCCGCCGTGCGATATCGCCATAGGGATAATGTCGACTATTTGCATAATGAAATAGCCTCGGGAGTTTTCATTGCTTTATCGCCAGATAAATATGTAAATGACAATATTTTGCGTATTTTTGGTATCGTGAAACCAAAATTCGAGCGGAACGCACTGCCAGCATCAATATCTACTGCGACGCTGGCAACGGCGTCCCTATTTACGTGGTGTTGAAACATTTCAGTATCAATTAACCATAACTGACTTTAGCACTGATGGCATCGTTCAGCTGCGTAAATAGAGGACTAAATTGGCTACTTATTTGCCTACTTTAGGAGCGAGCGGAGAGGCTGCCCCATCTGGTAGCGCTGACCATTAATTTTGCGCGGAAATGGTGCAAACGCGGCCCCTCAGACATCCTGCGCTACCAGTTTGAAACAGTGACCCGTATGTCCGCATATGAGCAAGAAATTGTGCGGGAATTACTCGATGCACGCATTATTAAGAATCAGGTGGCAGGAGCTTTGGAGCGTGTCGCGAAACCTGCCACGACATCCGTCAGCAAGGCCAAAAACCGCCTTAGGAACGGGGCAAAGCATAAACCATAGAAAGGCGGATAAAGCAGAGTATTAAGGCAGTAAAAATCCCCAACAACATCTGGTTACGGCTAGATGATGGTGGAGATTTTTTTGTTTATAAAAAACTAAATACTACGAGCTATTTTTATCGTCCTCGCTCGACTTCTTCGGGGTGTTCGGTGAACCGAGCAAGGCTACAAAGACAGCAAATATGCCTACTCCGACCGGGGAATAACAAAACATAATCAGAAGCGATGATTTGTCATCATTAAATATATTCATAAAACCAACCAACCCTCTATAGTAAATTCCAAGACTAAGAGCAAATAGTTGCCAGGCAAATGCCGCGAATAAAAAAATCAACCGGTATTTAAACCGACTTAACCATAGTGCAAGCACCGGGCCGAACAAGCCGCCAAATATTCCAGACCAGAATCCGTCAAACATATCACCTCCAATTATTGATTCGCGGATGATTTGACGGCACCTTGGGCAGCATCGCCAGCGACCTTTCCAAACACACCGCTATTAAAACGCGTGATAAATCCTGGCACCGTCGCCCAGTTTTTAATGGTATTGGGTGTACCAGCCCAACCAAACATCGCCGTACTGTACATGCCCGTTAAACCACCTACTGCCATTGCTACACCTAGTCCAGGATATGAGAATCGTTGGTCGAAAGCCGTTCCAATATTTTCACCAGTTGTATAGTGATCCTTAAAGGCTCCTGCACCAGCGCCAAGCGTATAAATCCCGCCCGAAACCGCCATCCCCGTCCCCAAAGCCGTCCCCGCCGAATACGCCGCCGTAGCAGCCCTGTAAGCAACATAAGCTTCCACCGCCGAGCCGGCCACCGCGCCAGTTCCCGCAAGCGCAGCAGCGGCAAGCGTCGCCTTACTCGCTAGTTCCCGAATGGTCTGATCGCGATCCATTGCTGCGTTAATATCACTATCTAATGGCTTGTTCGTGCCGCCATAATCTGCATACATATCCGCATTCGCTTTCTGCTCGGGTGTGGTGTAGAACATAAATCCCGTTCCACTCTTGCCTTCTGAGGGCAGTAAACCACGCCCTGCTTCTTGTAAAACGGTATAAGCACTTTGATCCCATGCACCGGGAGAACCTGACTGCACCTGACGATCTGCCTGTGCTGTTAATTCCTGCTGCGCCTGGTCAAGCGATATACCTTTTTGTGCCGCATAACGTTCCGCATTCGTCTTGATCCACGTTTTTTCATCCGGATGCATTTGACGATTATTAGCATTCGTACCATTTTCTTTAACCATGGATACATGCGACTATAAAAATCACAACCATTGCGTTTAGATAAATGCATCTACCTACTTGATTACTTCCATCACCATAACTATAAGGACCTAACCCAGGTATATTTTTATCATTTTTAAAAGCCGATATTATCCAAATAATCAAGATACCAAATACTATCCACCCGGTTATATTTAAATATTTTTCTTCAAAAAATAGAATAATACAGCGTCCAGAAACAGCCAAAAATATTGCTGAGAATGCCAAGTTGCAAAAAGTTTTTCTCATTTTTTTTCCTTTTCTCCTCTAATGCCTGTTAGTTGCTGTTGCGAGCGATCAACAACTACTTGCCAACCTCCAGCCATATCAACAAGCGCAGTGAATCTATTAGCTATTGCGTCAGAAAATCCATAAACACCTTTCAAATATTGGGTTACTACAATTTGCCCTCCCTCTTTAATGAGAGATTTCAGTGTTTGATCTTCCAACATACCAGATGCAATTGATGACGCCGCCCCAAATCAGCACGTCGGTAGTATTCTCAAAAAAACGCCTCGTAACCCATTCCGAACGACTGATTTTAGTCGAACAATTACCGAGGGCCACACCGACACCGGGAGCAGAAGGAACGTTGATTAATAAAGCAGTGATTTATGAATCCTGAATTAATCAACGCTTCCCTGGGACTTTATAAGAAGAAGTAATTAACTTTTAAAAAATAATATTAAATAAAATGTTAAGTAGAAGCCACAAACGAATTTTCTGGCTAGTGAGTCTTCCTTTTCTTCGATATCTTGTCCACTCCACAGCCACATTTTTTTATTAAATAGGTAGGCCCATATTTCTCTTATTGCCATTACTTGAAGTATTAAAATATCAATAAAATTGGACCGTACTTCCCAATGCCTTAAGCACGCATTGATAATGGAAATTATCAGAAGGGTCATTAAAATAAAAATTCTAATCCACATTATTTTTCGCTTTTTATGAAGTCATCTCTGCTAACTTCTGTTTGCACTCTTTTTGCGAACGCACTCCATCCTCCAGCAAGTTCAATGATTGCTGTAATTCGAATCGCACTCGCTACTGGAATTTTAAGAACTAGCTGCAAATATGTTTGCGCTACTTGAGACGTTAATTCCCTCCCTCCTTCTACTAACGAACTATCAATAATTGTAGAAGCTAAAGTTACAAGTATCCCAGTTACACTAGCAGCATTGCCAATTGCACCCAAGGGACTAGCAATTGTGACAACGGTCGCCGCTGCCCCAATATCCTTAAATATTTTCTTATCCAGCGCCTTCACATAAGCCACAGTCCCCGGATCGGACATATCCAGATTTTGTCCACCACACCCAGCCGAAGCAGTCGGACAAGGAAAATATTTCGGCGCATGCATTTTTCCGTCTACCGAAATCTGCTGCGCATAGCGACCTTCATCATCCAACGGTAAGTTGGTCGCCGGATCGCGTTTTCCATTATTGACTCCTGCTATTTCGGGTTGTTTGATAGGCGCTTTAATAATGACACCGGCAATGACTTTATCGACTTTTCCGCTATTGATATAGGGCGAATTTTTCTCGTCGTTGGTCGCAAAGAATATTTGCTGTCCACCGCTGCCAGGAATAATCAACGTCCCGTTACCAGCGGCGATATATTCGCGTTGCAGTGTTTGCAAAAATTCTTTCGCTTGTTTGACAGAAGGAACATCGTAGCCGAAGTTGTAATCCACTTCGCCTTGGGCAGTGTTGGCTAACATTGACAACGCGCCTTGAATTTGTTCCGCAGTTGGATGATCGGTGTCGTACATTTCTTCGCAAAGCGCACGGCATTCTTCTTGATTAAATCGACTTCCGTGGGATGAAGTTGTCTATTATTCGCTTTAACAAATTGGACTATTTTTTATCCTCTTTTTTGTAGCTTTCTTTAGCTTTTTTGTAGCTGTTGTCGAAAGGTTTTAAGCCAAGTGTTTTAGCACGAGAGGCATACCCTCCAAATGCCATAATTGCCAATCCAATAGACGCTCCAATGATTCGAAAGTTTTGATTTATGAATAAGTATAAAGATGCTGTTATGACAAAAAATCCCATCAGCAAAGCGAGAACCACCGCGATACCAGTTAGATTGCCATTACGAATAAAATAAAAAATTGTTTTCCTCATTTTTTAAAAGTCTCATTGATCCAATCTTTAGTCTGTTCTACCGGGCGCGTATTTTTAATATTTTCCAAAAATTCATTCATAAATGGAGCAGATATAGCTCCACCTAGCAATTTATCTGCCCCTAGACTAATCGCTCCGCTTACTCCATCAATAAAATACTGGCCTGTATTCGGTCTCAATAACTGCTCAACCGCCGACGCCCCAAATCCAACAATAGTCGCTGTACCCGCCATCCCAAGCTGAATCGCCGCGCCAGTTTGCGTCGCCACGTTCGGTTGCGAACCCAGATACGCAGCATAAGCAGTTGCAGCCGCCGAAAAGCGTCCCGCCTGAGTAGAAACAGATCCCGCCACATCAGCCATCTGATCTCGCGTCGGCAGTGGTGGATCCATCCTCACGACCGAGCATTGCGTTCCGACACAGTTTGCCTGTGCGAATGGATTAGATATACCTGCCGCATTGTTCATGTTCACATCAAGATTTTGTCCGAGCGACCATGTATAGGTGCTGCCCGTATTTTGTTGAATGTACGCCATTAAATCAGAGGAGATATCCAACGGAACCTGCTGCCCCAATTGCTGTGTACCGCTTTGTCCATTTCCCACCACCGACCATTTCGCCCCGTCATCGTAGACCGTCGCCGTATTGCCATCGACGTCAACGATTGTGCCGGTACCCACACCCTCCCCCAACGCACTGCTCGCTGCTGCACGCAAAGCATTTTCAATCTGTGCCTGCGTATATTTCCCATCGCTTTCATCAGCCAGTTTCTTCGCTAACGTTTTCTCTTTGGCCATGCCATCTTCGTGAAGTTGTCTATTATTCGCATCAGGGCAGTCCGAGGCAATATTCACAGCCAAACGCCGCCCACCCAGACGGGGCGCGGCTTGCCGAGCGATCCATTTACGCTCAAAGAAGAAACAAGAGAGTTACTTTTTTAGCTCGTTGTTAGCATGAGGACTGGCTTTGGGGCGACTGTTCAACGAGCCCACTGCAATAAATACTGCACTCAGCCCTAAACCTAGAGGCAAAAAAATGACTAGCAAAGTCGAATGTATGTCGGCGAAGAAGAATCTAAGTGTTCCACTCCACCCTCTGGTATAGATAGAAAGGCCAAGAAGTAAAGTCGTGCAGACTAAAGCCGTGACTAAAAAAATTACCCAATACTTAAACCGGCTCAACCATTGTGCAATCGCAGTGCCAAACAGACCGCCAAATATCCCAAACCAGAAACCGTCAAACATAAGGAGCTCCGATTATTGGTTAGCAGATGAGTTAACCACTGCCTGCGCCGCGTTGCCAGCGACTTTGCCGGCCACCCCGCTATTGACGCGAATGATAAACCCCGGCAGTGTTGCTAAATTTGTGATCGAGTTCGGCACACGCGCCCAGCTAAACATCGCCGTACTGTACATGCCAGTTAGACCCCCGACTGTCATAGCAGCCGCTAATCCAGGATAAGAAAAACGTTGATCGAAAGCATTTCCAAAAGATGTATTTTTATCAAATACGGAGCTTAAAGCTGCCCCACCTGTATAAAAAGCTCCCCCAACCACTGCCCCCGTCCCCAAAGCCGCCCCCGCCGAATACGCCGCAGCAGCGGCAAGCGTCGCCTTACTCGCTAGTTCCCGAATGGTCTGATCGCGATCCATTGCTGCGTTAATATCACTATCTGATGGCTTGTTCGTGCCGCCATAACCTGCATACATATCCGCATTCGCTTTCTGATCGGGTGTGGCGTAGAACATAAATCCCGTTCCACTCTTGTCTTCTGATGGCAGTAAACCACGCCCTGCTTCTTGAAAAAAGTATAAGCACTTTGATCCCATGCGCCGGGAGAACCTGACTGCACCTGACGATCTGCCTGTGCTGTTAATTCTTGCTGCGCCTGGTCAAGCGATATACCTTTTTGTGCCGCATAACGTTCCGCATTCGTCTTGATCCACGTTTTTTCATCAGGATGCAACTGCCGATTATTAGCCTTAACAAATTGAACTATTTTTTACCCTCTTTTTTGTAGCTTTCTTTAGCTTTTTTGTAGCTGTTGTCGAAAGGTTTTATTTTTAACGTATGTGCCTTTGTTGAAATGCCACCGATAGCCACTAATAAAAAGCCAAGCAATATCAAAATTAGCCGAATCCAACCATTTAATATTTCTAGCTCTAAACCGAGATAACCCAATAGTATTCCTAGAAAAAATATCCCGAGCCTGACCCCCTCAGTCAAATTCCCATTATCTATAATTTTCATTCATTACCCTCAACCGATTTTCGAATAGATTCCCATCGACTATTGAGCCAATTTTTAATATCTGGAGAGTAACCAGAATTTTTAATCACCTCACCACCAACAATGAGTACTGGTGATGCAATTGGAAATTTAATAGTAATTTTTCCAACACCTAAATCAAAGGTATTCTCATACAAATACTGGCCAGTATTCGGCCTCAATAACTGTTCAACCGCCGACGCCCCAAATCCAACAACAGTCGCCGTCCCCGCCATCCCAAGCTGAATCCCCGCCGCTGCCTGTCCCGCCGCGTTCGGTTGCGATGCCAGATAAGCCCCATACGCAGTCGCTGCCGCCGCAAACCGTCCAGCCTGAGACGATATATTGCCCGCCAAATCGGCTCCCTGATTACGTTTTGCATCTCGTTCCGCCTGTGTTCGTGGCGGTGCAATCCCGGCTACGCAATCCGCAGCACCGCCGCCACAATTTGCGGTGGGTATTGGTGATGGGACATTAGTGGTCGCAGGAATTCGACTAAAGTCTGCTGTGGCAGTGTACGGAATCCCATTTTGGAGGTCTTTCTGCTGCGTCTGAATGTAGCCAATAAGGTCTGCGTCGGGCGGCACCTGTAACTCATGCCCAAATGTCGTAGCCGAGTTCTTGCCGCGCAAGTAACGGGGGTGGGAGCGGCTTTTTTGTTTTAAAAGACAGCAACAGAACATGATTAAATAATGTTCAACTTCCCTAACCAAAAATACACAAGAGGAGAAACAACTAAAACGACAACAATCCAATAAATTATTTTCACCCAACGTGGCATTTTTTTATATTGTTCATTGCTTAAGTTCGGGCCCGCCATATTATTGCCTCGCCTTCTTTTTTAACTCAACGCCATAGCCAACCGGAGTTACACCACCCCCAGGAGGAAAGCTGAATCCGCCTTCAATGGATAATGGATGTCTGACCACCATAACCCTGATTTACTACTCCCCCTACACCAATCACTGGGAAAGCAGGTACTGGATAATAATAAGCTCCTGACCCACCTGCACCGCTCAAAAATTGGCTAGTCAATAACGCTCCAGTTCCTCCTAAAATATTTCCAGCAAAAAATTGTGCGGGAATTACTCGATGCACTCATTATTAAGAATCAGATGGCAGGAGCTTTGGAGCGTGTCGCGAAACCTGCCACGACATCCGTCAGCGAGGCCAAAAAACCACCTCAGGAACGGGGCTGGGAGCGGCTTTTTTTTTGATGCAAAGAACAAAGGAGACAAACAAATTCAGCGACCAGAACTGCGTTTCTCGTAGTGCCAGCTGAGCGTTCCTGCAAAGAATCCAATAAATAAAATACCTAGCGACCAGCGTCCAATAAGATTCCAGGTCGGTAAGGCATACGGGATGTCGTAAAAGAACCATTGAAATGCAGGGAAAAAAACAATCTCAATGACGGTAATGCCCAACCCCATGGTAATGAGCCACAAAATAACGAAGTAAATCCACCGATGTAGTTCAAATTGAGTTTTAGACTTCATTTTTTTTCATCCACTTTATTCTGAATAGCGTCACTTAATTTTTCTTGTGCCGCATTTCCAGCTGTTGTTCCGAACCAAGAAGGAATTGGACTTTTCGGCACCCACACCGAAATACCCATTCCAACATCTTGCCAATCCTGTCGATACCATGGATTAAGTACGTTATTCATACTGCCTTTAATTTTAGAACCAATGGGATAACCAATCGCCGTTCCAGCGGCAGCCCCAGCCATTCCGCCATTCGGATTCTGGCCTTGCATAATCGAACTCACCAACGCCCCACCTGTATTGATAAGTATCGCCGGAATGAACCCCACTCCGGACGAAAGTGCACCGGTCACACCCGCCATCCCGAAACTGTTGAGATCAAACGGATTACTAATAATCAATTGGGCCGCACCATTCACGCTCGACCCAATCGCAGGAACCACCCCGCTTGTGACCATTCCCAGCCCAATCATCCCAGCACCGGCCACCGTCGCCCTATCGGGTCTTTTTTGATGTAAAGAACAAAGGAGACAAACAAATTTAACGACCGGAATTACGTTTCTGAACGTACCAACTTATCGTTCCTGCAAAGAAGCCAATGAATAAAATACCTAGCGACCAGCGTCCAATAAGATTCCAGGTCGGTAAGGCATACGGGATGTCGTAAAAGAACCATTGAAATGCAGGAAAAAAAATAATCTCAATGACGGCAATGCACAGCCCCGTTCCAATGAGCCACAAAATAACGAAGTAAATCCACCGATGTAGTTCAAATTGAGTTTTAGACTTCATTTTTTTTCATCCACTTTATTCTGAATAGCGTCAACTAATTTTTCTTGTGCCGCATTTCCTAAGGCTGTTCCGGTCCAAGAAGGAATTGGACTTTTCGGCACCCACACCGAAATACCCATTCCAACATCTTGCCAATCCTGTCGATACCATGGATTAAGTACGTTATTCATACTGCCTTTAATTTTAGAACCAATGGGATAACCAAGCGCCGTTCCAGCGGCAGCCCCAGCCATTCCGCCATTCGGATTCTGGCCGTTCATGCCGGCGCCTGCCAACGCCCCGCCCGTATTGATGAGTATTGCCGGAATGAACCCCACTCCGGACGAAAGTGCACCGGTCACACCCGCCATCCCGAAACTGTTGAGATCAAACGGATCACCAATAATCAATTGGGCCGCACCATTCACGCTCAAGCCAATCCCAGCACCCGTACCCGCTAAGCTCAGCGCAGGAACCACCCCGCCTGAAACCACACCCAATCCAATCATCCCAGCACCGGCCACCGTCGCCCCTATCGGGTCTTTTTTGATGTTGCCGACCACCAGATCGCTGTAAGTCTGTCCTTGCCCACTCTGGGATTTTCCAGCGTCATAACCGGCCTGATTCGGCCCGATCAGCTCTGAGTTATAACCGTGATTGGCAAACTGCGAATCGTTCTTGTACCCGTCGCAGTTCAGATTCTGACAACCAATAATCCCCCGGATTTCGTAATCATGTTTACCACCAGCAGCATTCGCCGTCTGCTCGTCAGAATTACGCTGCATCTCCGCAACAATCCGGCCTTCCGCAACTTGTTCGCTAATCCCGAGTTTCTGCGCCACTAACTTGGCATTCTTTTTAGCTAGATCATATTCCGATTGATGCAACTGCCGATTATTAGCCTCCACACTCAATCCAGAAGCCGCCCCGGCACCGCCATCTACAACAGCCCCTACCGCCGTCGCTGTCACTTGTGCTAATCCTTTTTTAACCGCCTCCGGCATATCCAATTTATCAATCACTTCAGCAATCCCACTCATTGCACTGGCCGAAGCCAGTGCGCCAGCAGCACCTGATGCACCGCCTGTTAATGCACCTAATCCTGTATGCAGCGCCACCCGATACACGCCGCCTTCTGCCCATTTCTTCGCCTCATCCTTATCCCCGTTGAGTTCAGCTTCTGCCTGTTTCTTGCCCGCATAATCGCCCACTTCTTTAGCCGCCCGTTGACCGAAGGCGGCCACGATCTGGGCTTCGGCTTGTACTTTGTCTTTGAGTTGTTGTCCGTCCCAGTCTTTGCTGAGTGAACCGGTCGTATCGTGATCGGTGCTGACATCTTGGTTGATGCTGGCAATTGCCTCCGCAGCCGTGGTGCCAGTTAATTGTTGTTGCGTTTTATCATCTCGGATAATGATGGTTCCCTCGCTGACACCGCTGTGGGTGGTGCTGCTACTGCTGCCGCTATCGCTGCTGAATCCAGCTGCTGTTCCACTGGTTCCGTTATTAAATTTCTGCACGTGGTTGCCTTGTGGTGGTGGTTTTGTATCGCTGCCGGTCGCAGAAGTACTGTCATTCCCCGTGGTCGATGGTCCGGCGACATTGCCGTCTGCCGCGGGGATTTTGCTGCCGTTGCCTTCCTTCGGTTTGTCGCCACCGCCACCGACGCTAAAGCCGCCGCCGACACTGACGCTGCTGGCTTCGTAGTGGCTGTGATTTTCGATGTCGCTGTGGGTGAGTGTTTCCGTGATCAGCAAGTTGTTGTTAGTTGCTGCTGCGCGGTCGTTGCTGGCGATCACGCCGCCGTTAAGGTCTGTGTTGCCGTTGACGTTGACTATAAAGCCACCGTCTCCGGCTTTGATGCCGGATTGTTCACCCACACTAGCGTAGTCGCCATCGACTTTACTTTGCCCAATATTCCCGCTGACCGATGCCCCAAAGCCGACAGTGACACTGCCGCCAATGTTTTGGTCTTTGCTTTTGTAGGTGCTGGTGTCTTGTTTGCTTTCGATGTTGAGGTTGCCTGTGCCGCTGGTGCCGACGTTAACGAGGACTTGTTCTGCACTGGCAACAGCCCCAATCAAATTGGTGTCGTGGCCGGATTCGAGGATGACACTGTTGCCTGCACTGACGTGGGTGTTGACTTGCGTGACGTCGTTGCCATCGGCTTTACCCCGGCTGCCTGCGGCGTTGGCGGTGATGCCGAAAGCAACGCCGTTGGAGCCGTAAGTGGCGGCGATACCGACCGCAGCGCTGCTCGATGAACTGCTGCTGTGTTGGTCGCTGCTGCTTTGCGCGGCCAGCAGGTTGATGTCGCCATCGGCTTTGAGGATGGCGTGGTGTCCGGCGCTGATATCGCTGCCGGTGATGGTGAGGTGGCTGTCTTTTGCTTTGCCTGTGGCGGCGATCACGACGTTACCGGCGGCATTGATGCTGGAGCCAACCACCATGTTGCTGGTTTGTTTGCTGGTGCTGTCGCTTTTACTGCCGCCTATCGTCAGGCTGACGGTGATGCCTTCGGTCGGATTTTGTATCGCATTTCCGGCATCTTTAGCGGCAGCCCCTGCTGCATAAGCAGCCATCAGTTGCATCCGTGGATCATCGGTTTTGCTGGATGCTTGCGCCATGCTTTGCGCAGCTTGAATCGCGCTGATGATGGGGGCGGATACGCCGACCGATAAGCCGCTTTGCGCGGTGTGGCTTTTGCTGATCTGCTGAGCGGTATCGACCGCCGCATTGATATCGACCGTTTTAGCGGCGACGCCGATATCGCCTTTGAGTGCGGCGATCTGACTGCCGGTCTGGGTGTAGGCATTGCCCGCATTGATCTTAACGTTACCGTCGGTCGAACCGACCATGCTGCCGGTATGCGTCGTCTGCCCGTTGATCTGCGCATCTTGCTGCTCTTTCGATCCCATCGTCACGCCCATGCCGCCGCCACTAAACATGCCGGAGGTTTTTTCTTCAGTGGAGAAGTCACGATCGCTGGTGTTCTGCGCGGTGGTAATCGTGACATTATTTTTGGCGACGAGAGATACGTCTTTTGTGCCGACAATATTGCTGCCCGATACCGCGATATCCCGTCCTGCTTGCACGATCACGCTATCCCCCGAGAGCGTGCTTCCACTCGCGGTGGTGCTATGCGCGGTATCTTGCGAATGGCTGGAAGAAGATGACAACATGCCTTTGGAGGTGGTGTAAATCGCCTGATCGAGGCTACTGGTTTGATCGGCGCTACCGATGGTGACATCGCGTCCGGCTGCAACAACAAGTTGCCCACCGGCATTGACGTAGGCTGCGGAGGCGTCGATATCTTGCCCGGCGGTCATGGTTAGTGTGCCGCCAGTGGCGACGTTGCTACCGTTGACCTGCGTCTGATGTTCGTTCAGGTGATTCTGGCTGTCATAGCGGACGTTGGAGGTCGCTTCAGTGGTGATCGTGTTCAAAGTCAAGTCGCGTCCTGCGGCTAAGGTGGCATCGCCGCTGGCATGCACATTTGCGGCACTCACCGTCAAATCACGTCCCGCTTGTATCGATAACTGATCAGCATTGATGTTGGCGCTGTTGCCGAGAGCACTGTTTGCACCATTTTTTCCAACGGCGGTGATGACATCGGTACGCAGTGTTACATCACGCCCTGCCAAAATGCCGACGCGATGACCGCTGAGTGTGCCGCCATGATTGAGAATGTCATTGTCCGCGATCAAATGGGTTGTGCCATCTTTACCGGTGCTGTGGATAGCACCGCTGTTGGTGATATCGGTAGCGTGAATAAGCAAGTTATTCGCTGCTTGCAACATACCGCCATTGTCGAGGCTGCCGTTGATCGTCAGGTCGATATCGTGCGCCGCAATCAACGCGCCGGTCTGTGCAATATCGCTGGCGCTGGCACGACTTAGATAAACAACAGGCGCAAGTACCTTTGTCTGGCTGCCATCGGGCAACGTCACATATTGCGCCACCAGCCAGACAATATCGGCGGTCAGCGCGGCCATTTGTGCGGCGCTTAACGCAATGCCGGGCGTGAGTTGGAACTGCGCCGCGCTGGCGACGCCGCCCTCCATTAAGGCCTGATATTGACTTTCGTTGCTGTAATAGCCTCCCAAAAACCGTTTGCCAGTGAGTTCGGCGATCTGGTCGTTGATCAGCTTTTGCTCATAAAATCCATCGCCTAAGCGCTTGTGCACCTTTTGTGGGTCAAGCGACAAACGTCCTAACAAATAATCGCTGGAAATGAATTTTTTGTAGTTGGTGAAGGCAGGGTCGGTTTCAATCAGATAACTCTGATCGGGTTGCGTTTTAATCACAAATAACTGGTTATTCGGCAAGATTAAATTGGGGAGCGGTGCGTCGGCATTACCGATGGTTTGATGGTGGCCGCTGCTGTCGGTATCCGCGCCGGAAGTGCCGTTTGCATTGGCAACGGCGGTAGTGCTGCCGGTGGTCCCGGTATTGCTGCCCGGGCTGCCATCAGGATCGTCAACGGTATGCTCTTCTCCGGCGGTGACGAAATTCGCGCCGCTGTCATCATCTGCGGCGATGATGGTGTGTCCGTCTGCGCCAGTACTGGTGTTCGCGCCAGCATTGCCACTGACTTCGACCACGGCATTGGTGTCGCCGCTACCGACGCCTTTATCTGCCTGATTCGCAGACAAGTCGCTGCCGGAAATAACGGGAATCTCGCTGGCTTCAACCTTTTTGTCGACGGCTTGATTGGGGCCGGTGACGGGACGCGTATTTTCTTGCTGCGCCCAGACCTGCAACGCCAGCGGCAGCGTCGGCAATACAACGTCGTAAGCTGCACCATTATTGTCGTATCGATAGCGATTGTTGTGGTGTTTGCCGTCGACCCAGTGATAGTAATTTTGACCGGCGGTCATGACGTTAGTGGTGGTGATTTCACCGACTGCGCCGATGTTGTGAATCGCGCCGGTACTGCCGCTGAGTGTGCCGCCCGCGATAATCGTACTTTTGTCGTTAGTGACCGTGCCAGACAAGACCATATTGCCGCCGGACGTGATGGTGCCAGGATCGCTGGTCTTAACGACGGACTGGTGGACGATCTGGGTGTAGTCGCGTTTATAAAACTTTTCGAAACGTCCGTTAGGAAGCACAGCGACGATGCCGCCGTGCTTGGTTTTATCAAATCAGACTTGATCGGCACGAAACCAGGGTTCGCCCGCCCAAGAACGATATTCGGTGACGTGCAGCGTTTTGCTCGGGTCAACCTGCATTTCCGTGCTGAAGTGGTTATTCTGATTGATGAGCATGGCGGTGGCCATCCGCAATGCACCACCAGCGTCGATTGTGGCGGATGCATTCAAAATGGTGTCGGCATGGCCAGTGGCGCGATTATTCACGTCCAACGCACCGCCTAGCATCATGTCGCCCATGCTTTGCAACAAGCCGTGGTCACGATTAATGATGTTTTGTGCGCCGATATTTAGCGTATTACGGGCAGCGATGACGCCCGCCTGCTTGCTGTGAGCATCGACATCGTTAATGATAATCTGGGCGCCGAGCGCAATATCATTGCCGTATATCCGCCCGGTGTTGGTGATGCCGCCAGCAGCGCGAATAATCGTGTTGCCATCGCCCGCGTTGATCAAGCCACTGTGTTGGTTATCGACATTCGCGGCGCGTAATGTCAGATGGCGAACCGCTTCGATGTCGCCACTGTTGGTCAGGTTGCCAGTGGTCGCGAACACAAAATCACGGTTACCACTGAGCCTGTTGCCTGCGGTATTGACATAATCGCCTTGCAAGCTAATTGCACCATCTTGTCCGGCGATCACTTTGCCTTCCCCAGACAGCGCGTTGGCATTCAATCGCAGATTGCGCGCACTGCCTATCGTCCCGGCATCGTTAGTCAACGTGTTGCCAATCTCAAGGGCGATATCGCCATCCATGCCATCGTCATCGCGCTTGACCGTGGAAGCCTGCGCGGAAGTATTGCCGATAAGTCCTTGCGTGTTGTCGAGACTGGCAACCGTCAGAGCAATATTGCCAGCGGCACCAATATTGCCGTCGATATTGGTCAACGCTGCATTGCGTTGATCGAATTGCAGTTGTCGTCCCGCGTACAACGTACCGGCGTTATTGTCGAGATGCTGGCTGATCTGAAGCTTAACGTTACCGGCAGCGATTATCTGGCCGTGCGCACTGTTGTCGAGTTGCATCGCCGTTAAAATCACGTCGCCATTGCCGCCGATGATGCCTGTATCTTTCGTATTGGCGACGTTGGTGTTGCTGATCTTGTTACCGCCATTGATCTGCGTCAGGCCGGTGCCCTCGTTCACCAGACGGCCTGCCGTATTATCCAGACTGCTGCCGGAGACGGTAAAGATAGCATCACGGCCATTGGCTTCAATCCGGCCACGATGGTTGAGAACTGCGCCGCTGGCCTCAACACGTAACGCAGTGCCACTTTGCATAACGCCGTCAATGTTAGTGATGCCGCCATCAAATCCATCGAAGCCTTCGCTATCGGCATACACCGTAAGATCCTCTTTGGCGTACACCGTACCGCCGGAATTGTTGACCTCAGCAGCATGCACGCTAATGGTTCCAGCGCTGCCAATAAAGCCGCCGACACCATTGACAACGCCATTGTTGATTCTGTGCGCCACGCGCATCGACAACGCGCCCGAGTCTGCCCCTTCTCTCAGGCTTTGCACGGTCCCGGCAGCATTATTTAGGCTATTCGCATTGATATACAGACCATTTTTCTTGGCTTCAATCTTGCCGCCGGCGTTATTCAAATGCCCCATCGCATCGATCACGACGTAGCTGCCGCCAACGTAGCCACCGGCGCTGTTGTCAATGTCGCTTTGCGTGGCAAGGATGCCAGTCTGCTGCTGACCGGAGAGGACACCGCTACGATTGTCAATCGCCGAGGCCACGACCGTGAGTTGACCATTACTACTAATGTTGCCCCCGGAATTGTGCAACATAGCCGTTCCACGATCTAGGTTGATGTTAAGAACGCCGGTCCCGCCAAGCGCAATCACACCACCATCGTTATTGAGGTATTTCGGAGTCAGTGACAGATCGGTACTATTGCTATGAATCAGACCGCCATCACTATTGTCGAGTGATTCTGCGACGTCGATGCTGCTAGCCTCGCGTCCCAGTTGGATGATGCTGCCGCGCTGATTGCTCAGATCAGTACTGTGAAGGCTGAGTTGATTGGCAGTGATGCGACCGTCGTTATTGTCAAGTTGGGCCAGCGCGGCATTAATCCGTGCCGCATCCATTCTGCCCTGCCGGTTAATGACGGCTGCGGCTTGAAGTTGCAGCGCTTTACCGGCGGCAATACGTCCGCTGCTGTTATCGAGCAGATTGTCGACCGCCACATCTAGATTATCATTGGCAGTGATGTCGCCGCTATTGTGCAGCATCCCGGCACGCAGATTGACATCGCCATTCCCGCCGATTACCCCTCCTGCTGCCCCATCCGCGGCGATCCCTGCGATATTTTTCAGTTGGCCGCTGGCGTTGAGAGTGAAACCGTCGGTATTTTCAGAAGTGAGACGGCCGGCGCTGTTATCGATATCAGTGGCATATATCTGCAATGCCTTTGCTGCGCGCACGCTACCTTGCGTGTTGTCGAGGTCATCGGCAACAGTAAGAACCGCGTCGCCATCTGCCAGTAACTGCCCACGTTGATTGTCAATGTTTGTCGCGGCCAGCATCAGCCCGCCCGTGCTGGCGATACGGCCTTGTTTATTACTCAGCCCGCCATCAACCTTGATATCCAAAACGCCTTCACCTGTATGAATCACCGCGCCGCTATCGTTGTTCAGCGTTTTTGCACCCAGCGTAAAATCAATGCTGTTGGCTTGAATCGTGCCGCTGCGACTGTTATCAAGACTCTCGGCAATCGCAATGACGGTAGCGCCGCCACTGCCAAACTGGGCGATCTGGCCTTGTTGGTTGGTGAGCTGATGACTATTAATTGCCAACCGAGTGGCCAGGATTTTGCCAGCATTGTTATTGAGTTGGGTCGTCACGGTGCTGACGGTAGCGGCATCAATCAGGCCATTTTCGTTAGTCAGGACGGCTGCTTGTAGTTGCAACGTTTTACCGGCAGCCAGACGACCGTCGCTGTTATTAAGTGCATCGCCAACGACGGCACCAAGACTCTCCTTGGCGGTGATATCGCCGCTATTCATCAGATTAGCAGAGTGCAGCATGACATCGCCATTGCCGCCGATGGTCCCGTTTGCAGTATTGGTCAGTTGGCCGCTGGCATCAAGCATCAAGCCATCGGCATTCAAAGAAGCGATGCGCCCGGCGCTGTTGTTTATATCGATTGCGCTGATGTGTAATGCTTTTTGTGCTTGCAGAGTGCCTTTTGTATTATTGAGATCGCCATCAAGCGCGAGGCTTAGCTCGCTATTGGCAAGGATTTTTCCCCGCTGATTTTGAAGATCACTTCCTTTCAACGCCAGATTGCCGTTAGTCGCGATGTGGCCTTTTTGATTGCTGAGATTGCCGTTGCTGTTATCGACGGTCAGTCCACCGTTGCCAGCATGGTCAATCGTGCCAGTGTCATTATTGATGGCTTTTGCGCTGAAAATTGCATCGGTACTGCGCGTCTGAATAGTGCCGCCGTTACTGTTGTCGAGCGTGCCGGCAACCGTGATGACGGTGGTACCTTCTTTGGCAAATTGCGCGATGGCGCCTTGTTGATTGCTCAGACTATTGCTGTGTATCGTCAAATGGCCGGCGGACATTTTTCCTGCGGTATTGTCGAGCTGCGCAATCGTCGCGTTGACTGTACTGGCATCAATCAAACCTTTTACATTGGTCAGTGCAGCCGCTTGTAGTTGCAGCGCTTTACCGGCAGCCAGACGACCGCCATCGTTGTCCAGCGAACCTTTAATCGTGGCATTCAGATTATCTTTAGCGGTGATTAATCCGCTATTAACGATATTCGTAGCATTTAGCCTGACATCACCATTACCGCCGAGCGTGCCGCCTTGGCTACCCTCTTCGGTGCGCCCTGCGATATTGGTCAGTTGTCCACTGGCATTGAGCATCAAGCCATCCGCACTCAGGGAAATGATCCGACCAGCGCTGTTATCGACATTGGTGGCATCGATCTCCACTGCTTTTTCCGCCTGAATTGTGCCTTGGGTATTGTTGAGGTCACCAGCGATATTCAGTACAACATCGCGTGCGGTACGTAAATGACCGCGACGGTTATCGATACTGGTCGCAGTCACCGCCAATCGGCCATTGCTGGCGATGCTACCCAGTTGATTATGCAGTGCGCTGTCGCCGACATTGATGTTCAAACTGCCCACGCCAGCATGTGCAATTGTTCCACCATCGTTATTCAAGGATTGCGATGCCAGCGTTAAATTGGTGCTGTTGACTTGAAGCGTGCCGCCGTTACTGTTGTCGAATTTTTCAGTAACCGCGATCAGGCTGGCGTCTTGCCCAAAGTGGGTAATACTGCCGTGCTGATTGCTGAGATTAGTACTGAGCAGTGAGAGTTGTCGGGCGATGATGTTGCCCGCGTTATTGTCGAGCTGTGCGACGGTGGCGTCGATACGTGACGCATCCAGCGCGCCGTGTGCATTGGTCAATTCAGCGGCGTGGAGTTGCAAGGTATTCGCTGCGGCAAGTCGTCCACCGCTGTTATCGAACAATTGGCTGACGTTGACGTTCAGGTCATGATTCGCGATGATATTGCCGCTGTTGCGCACATTCGCTGCGGTTAGCATGACGTTACCGTTGCCACTGATGCGCCCGCCTTCTGGATTATTACTGTCAGCCGTTGTCCCTTTAAGATTGAGCACCTCGCCGCTAGCGGTAATGGTCAGTCCATCGGCATTGAGAGAGACGAGGCGACCGGCGCTGTTGTCGATATTGACGGCATCAATCAGTAACGCTTTGTCGGTCTGAATAACGCCTTGAATGTTGTTGAGGTCACCGGCGATAGCCACCGTGGCGCTGCCATCAGCGCGTACTTGCCCGCGTTGGTTATCGAGCATGGCCGCGCTTAACGTCAGGTTACCGTTGCTGTCGATAATGCCGTTAACGTTACCCAACGTGCCAGTAGTCAGCGCCAACGACCCCGTGCCACCCTGATGGAGCCGTCCCGCATCATTCTTAACATTGGCTGCCTGCAATCGGACATGCTGCGCATTCGTGGAAAGCATGCCGCCAGTATTATCAATGCCGTCGCGGGTCGTGATACGTGTGTCCCCGGTGCCTGACTGAATGATTTTACCTGCTACGTTCGACAGGCTGACCGCGTCGCTACTGAATTGCGCAGTATGCACAATTCCATTGTCGTTGATCAATGCTCCACTAGCGTCCAGCGTCGTGGTGCCGCTAGCCTGTAAATTGCCGCCAGTGTGATCGATATCGCCTGCGGTGGCGCGCAGATCAACATCGCCGAGCGTACTGGTTTGCGCATGATTCAAATTGATGCTGCTGCCGGTGATAGCGAGATTGCCGCCTGCAGTGTTTTCTCCAGTGGCGCTGACTCCGCCGCTGGCGGTCAGCATTAATTTGCCTGCTTGGGTGATCTTGCCTTCGGCGTTTGCACCCGCAGCCAACGTGCCGGTGGAGGCAATATCCGTTGCGGTGATCGTCAAATCGCTTTGCGCGGCAATATCCCCACTATTGCTGAGCTGTCCGGCGCTGCGCAGTTGCATTGCCTGTCGCGCATACAAGGTCCCGCTATTGGCAATATCGCCATCACTACGCAAAGCAATCTGGCTGCTGGCGCTGGTCTTGCCGTTGAGTGTGATCTTGCCATGGCTGTCGATGCTGATATCGCCCGCTGAGGCAGCGATGGTGCCAAGACTGACCACACCGACTCCGGCACCGGTGCCGACTAAGCGGATTTTACCGGCATACATCCCGCCGAGTTGCGCCACGTCAATCCCGACCGTTGGTGCTGCACCCTGTCCCTGAATCAGTTGTACGCCAAGATCGGCGTAATTGACCTGATTGGCACCGGCGATGACATTGAGCTGTTTCGCCCATAGCTGACCGTTGACTTTTACGCTGCGCGCAATCAGATCGACTTGATCGATATTGCCTCCATGCATGTCGCCCACCTGAATATCGCCGCCAGTGACACGAAAAGCGTTGAGGCTGCCGTCCCCTCCGAACTGCGGCATACCAGTGGTCAACATGCCACGCGTGGTGTTGATAAAGCCGCAGCCACTACAGCTGATGCCATTCGGATTGGCAATGATAACTACGGCACGCTGTCCTGCCACTTCGGTATAACCGTTCAGTTGACTGCGTCCTCCACCCCTGACTTCGTTGAGGATAATCCGTGCGCTGCCATTGTGCAGATAAGGATTGCCATCGACTAATCCACCTTGTTGAGTCTTCACGATCCCGCGCGCATTGTTCAGGATCGCCCCGTTTCTATCGACATTAAACTGCTGATAGTGGTTATGCGAAACTCCCGCAGCGTTGGGGGCAACGATCTGCACCAAAGGCCGCCCGTTGGCGGTGCGATCTATCGTCGGACGATGGGCACCAGCGTTCGGCAGCGCAACGATTTGCGCGTGCACTACCGTGATGCTGCCGAATACCGCCGCGATGGCGACACTCAAATAGATCAGCTTCAACAGCCTTGCGCCGTGCGCTTTACCGCTGCGCGACATGCCGCCAGCGCCGGTACTTTTACCCTGGCTGGCAACGGTCTCTGCGACCGCCATCAGCATCCCGCGCTTTTGATTAAAAATAACGCGGTAGGCTTGCTTGTTCATAGTTGATCCAATTAAAAGTAAGCGCGGCCAGTGTGAAATATCTGACGACAATAGAAGTGCCGAGAGGCCGCAAAAAGCAACGGCAATCGCACCGCTGCGGGATGTAAGCAAGCCTTAGTATTGATAGGTCAGATTGAAGCCGACCAACGGCGTTGCGGTGCGAAAGCCTTCCGGCTTATAAAGCGACCAGCTGGAGAACAAGTCGTATCTAAATCCGCCATACCCACCACGCAGACCGACTGCGGCTCCGGCGAGTTTGTCGCCTAATAAATCCTGCACACTGGGGCCGTAAACTTTGCCGATATCAATGCCGACATACGCCGATTGGCCGCTTTGGGACAAGGGAATATCTAGCTCATTGCGAAAGAAAAAACCGCGCTCACCCGCCAGCGTCAGTTCGCCATCAAAGCCGCGCACGGTATAGCGATTGCCGATCGTCAATCGTTCTGAGAGATATAAAGGAGAGCGGGAATGTTGAGCGCGCAGCGTGCCGATGTAGGTCAGCGGTTGCCGGGCTACGCTGAACGGTGCGACGAGCGTAGCGTCAATACTTTGCAACGTGTAACGAAAAATTCCGTCGGACGAGTTGCCATAGTCCACGTCACCCTGCCCGTTGAACCACGACACGCCCCAGCGATTAGCAAAGGTGATATCGAGGTTTGCATTCCCAAAATAATGTTTATGCACCCATGCAAGTTCAGCAAAGGTGGTATTGCGCTTTTGGCCGTCGAGTTCGGTCTCACCGATATAGCTATGGCTCCAGCGTTTGCCGACTTTAAATTGCCAGCTATTTTTTTGAGATTGATTGCGCTGGAATAATTGATCAACGGTGAACTCCAGATTACGCGCATCGCCCCTTGATACCATCTCTTCATCGATACCGGCAATTTTCTGGTGATAATCGAGGCTGCTGGCGCTGACTGAGAATCGCCAGTAACCCACAGGCATCGCGTAATAAAAATTGTTACCGCTGGTCCCATGTTGTCCGGCTTTGCGATCTGCATCGGTGTTGATACCGATGTTAAACATATCGCTCAGGCCCAATGGATTGTCGAGACTAAAATTGAAACCGGTCAGTAATTTACCTGTTCCTTGCGCGCCGCTGTCATCGAGATTGGCGCTCAATTTCCATGGCTTCCCGCGATTCACGGCAATCAAGATATCGCTCTCGCCGGGGACAGTACCGGGGACGATTTGCAGGTCCACGTCCTGACTGGGGATCCGTTTCATCTGCTCCAGTCCTTGCTCGAGATCACGCAAATTAAGCAAGCGTCCGGCGCTGGTAGGAAAAGCATTTTTCCAGGTGCCGTACGGTACCGGATCGGTGAAGCGTAGCGCCCGAATCACGCCGGGTATCAATGCCAGCGTGAGCGTACCGCGTGATAAATCCTGCGTGGGAATACCAACGCGGCTGGTGCTATAACCATGGCGCAGGATTAAACCAGACAGCCGCTGGACTATCAGATTTAACCCGTCCTTGCCGACACAGGCACCGGCGTATTGTTGTAAGTAGTCTCGGGCAAAACGAAAAGGATCGAACAATAATGCGCTGGCTCCCGCCAGTTGCAGCACAGGGGAAAGCTGCGGCGGCACAGCGAGTACAACGCGTTGTAGTGTGAAACAAGATGCATCGGTCGGCAAGGAGAGTGCATTTATCCCATCAAACTGTGCCTCTGTTGTCGACAGGGGCGTGCTCGTCCTCAGATCAACATTTGGCGCCTGCAACGACTGTTGACGCGCCAGTGCTTCGGCCTGGCTACGACGGCGTTGTTCTTCGGTGGCAGATGTTTGAATCGTTGGAGCGGCTTGGGCTGTCTGGATGCATGCGATGCTGATGATAAACGTGGCGCTGGTCGACAGCAAAAAAGTCCACACATGTTGAAAAAAAGGCCGCACAAAAAGATAAGTGGGAACCGATACAAGATACTTTTTCAAAGATTGCCTTCTTTGCAATTAATCAAAGGCATAGTCTACAAAGCAGCACCAGGGGATAGATATGCGATAAATCTCGAAATGAGGCAGACAATTCTTAAAATCGCGTGTAAAACCGTTACTTATAGGCAATTATCTTAAAAATAGTGTTTTATCGAGGCTTATAAGTGCGTTAATATTTTCAATACTTGCAAAACAAGCAATATTCCGTAACAACGGTTATCATCCAATTTATATATCTGCTATCCGGTGGAAAGCGGCCTAAACACCGCAATCTGTAACACATTACATTGCGGATAAGCTGCATCTTGTGCAGGACACAACTAGCCCGTCAACATCACAAAAACTAAAAACTTATAAAGAGACAGTTGTGGGCCTATTTCGACGTCGTGGGTCGCGTGCCACCACCGTCTTCTGATAACAGAGGAGACACCATGCAATTTCTTGAGAAATTTTTCAAATTAAAAGATAACGGTACGGATGTGCGTACCGAATTGATCGCAGGACTGACGACGTTTTTGACGATGGCGTACATCATTTTCGTCAATCCGGCGATCCTCGGCGATGCTGGCATGCCGAAAGATTCAGTGTTCGTCGCGACCTGTATCGCCGCTGCGGTGGGCACGCTGATCATGGCTTGCTACGCGAATTATCCGATTGCACTGGCACCGGGCATGGGCCTGAACGCTTACTTTGCGTACACGGTCGTCAAAGGGATGGGCGTGCCTTGGGAAGTCGCACTGGGCGCGGTCTTTATTTCCGGCTGCCTGTTTCTGATTATCAGTCTGGTCGGCGTACGAGAAATCATCGTGAACGGGATTCCGCCCAGCATTCGGATTGCCATCACCGCCGGTATCGGGCTGTTTCTCGGCCTGATTTCACTTAAAACTGCCGGTATCGTTGTCGCCAATCCAGCGACTTTTATCACCTTGGGCGATCTGCATAAAATGCCAGCGATTCTGGCGATTGTCGGATTCCTGATCATCGTCACGCTCGACCGCTTCAAGATCAAAGGTGCCATTTTGATCGGAATTGTGACGGTGACGATACTAAGTTTTTTGATTGGCGGAAATACCTTTATGGGCGTGTTTTCAATGCCGCCATCGATATTGCCAACGTTATTCAAACTAGACATCATGGGCGCGCTGTCGATGGGTGTGATGAACATCGTGTTGGTATTTTTTCTGGTAGAATTGTTTGATGCAACCGGCACCATGATGGGCGTTGCAACGCGTGCGGGGCTAGTCGAGAATGGCAAAATGCTGCGCCTGAATCGCGCCTTGTTAGCTGATAGCAGCGCGATTGTTGCAGGCACATTGCTGGGCACCTCCAGCACCACGGCGTATATCGAAAGCGCCGCGGGCGTGCAAGCCGGTGGCCGTACGGGGCTGACCGCGTTGGCCGTCGCGATATTGTTTTTGGCATGCTTGTTTATCGCGCCGTTGGCGGGCGCGGTGCCCGGTTATGCGACCGCGCCAGCACTGTTTTATGTCGCCTGTTTGATGCTGCGCGAAGTCGCGCATCTGGATTGGGATGACAGCACCGAAAGCGTGCCCGGCGTAATCACAGTGCTGATGATGCCGTTCACCTATTCCATCGCCAACGGGATTGCATTCGGCTTTATCTCCTATGCAGCATTAAAACTGCTGACCGGGCGCTTTAAGGAAGTCAAAATCGTCGTGTGGATAATTGCAGCGGTATTTTTATTCCGATTTATCCATCTCGGCGCTGAGTAAAGTCGGCTAATTTTCTATAGATAGCACGTAAAAAAGGGAGTCTGTTTTAAAACAGACTCCCTTTTTATTTGGTATTTTGACGGCTTATACCTACACAGCGTTAGGTATGCTTAAACCAGCACAATTTACAATTGCGCCAGACCGAAACGCCGCAACCCTTCCAAATCCACCACTTGTATCGATTGATAGGACGTCGTGACCAATTGCAATTTGGTGAGTTGTTTCAAAGCCTGATTGACCCTTTGACGTGACAATCCGGTCAGCAAGCCGATTTCCTCCTGAGAAAATGCCAATATCGCCATCGTTCGCGGATACAACACAGGATGAAATAATTGCGCAATCGCCAGCGCAACCTGCGCATCTGTACTCAGCAACCGGGTATTTTGCACAGAGGAAATGAACTCACCCATGCGCTCGTTCAGCTGACGAATTACGAAGCCGGTAAAGGGCAAGCTTTCGGCTAATAAAGTGGAAAACGTTGGCTCCGGAATCAACATAATTTCTGCATCACGCACAGCAATCACGTCGTATTTACGTAATTCGCGCTTAATCACACTGCCCTCGCCCGCCCAGCCACCTGCGGGAATCCCGGAAAAGGTACAACTGCGTCCGTCCTGATTGTAAATAGCCAGCTTAATCAAGCCGCTATGCACGCCTATCCAATAGTGCGAAAGCTCGCCGCGCCGCGCTACAAAGGCACCGGAAGCAAAGTTTTGCACGACGACAGTTTTGGTGACTAGCGCCTGATGCTCTGGGGCAAGTCCTACAAACCATGCATGCATGGAGAGTTGCTCAACAAGATGTCGTCCGGTCACGTCAACACCTCCCACATTCGTCATGATTGGTCGCTTAAAAAATTAACAACAATATAACAGCAATGCTGTCCCATATTCGCCAACCTGTCATCTGCATGACAAACAAAATTGCCGGTAAGTGATAGCCTGTCTTCGAACAATAATAAAGTCACATCAGACCAACGGGTAATCCCATCAGGAGACAAACATGACAGTTGATTTCGACGCTGGCCTTGGTAAAAACCACGCCAATTTTGTAGCACTTACCCCAATCGATTTTATCGCTCGCGCCGCTGAAGTATACGGCGACCGGCTAGCCATCGTGCATGGCCCCTTGCGCCAAAACTGGCGCGAAACCTACCAGCGCTGCACCAAGCTGGCCAGCGCCTTGCAGCAATCGGGCATCAAAAAAGGCGACACTGTCGCCGTCATGCTGCCCAACACCCCGGCGATGGTAGAAGTCCATTTCGGCGTGCCAATGGCGGGCGCAGTGCTGAATGCCCTAAATATCCGGCTCGATTTAGCTTCTTTGGCGTTCATGTTACGCCACGGTGAAGCCAAAGTACTGATAGTCGATACCGAGTTCGCCGAATTAGCGGGACAACTTGCGCAACAAATACCCGATCTGCGCGTCATCGCCGTGCATGACGTTCTGGGCCCCGAAGTCTTGCCGTTTGGCGACACAGATTATGAGACTTTGCTGGCGAGCGGCGACCCCGCATTCATCTGGCAACCGCCCGCCGATGAGTGGGACGCCATCACGCTGAACTATACCTCCGGCACCACCGGCGATCCCAAAGGCGTGGTTTATCACCATCGTGGCGCGGCCATGAATGCCATATCGAGCATTCTCGAATGGGACTTACCAAAACATCCGGTGTATTTGTGGACGCTACCGATGTTTCATTGCAACGGCTGGTGTTTTCCATGGAGCATCGCTGCCCGTGCCGGGGTCAATGTCTGCTTGCGCAAATTTGAACCCAAGCTGGTGTTTGACCTGATCAAAGCAGAAAAAATAACCCATTATTGTGCCGCGCCGATTGTGCATGCGGCGCTTGCCAATGCGCCAGTCGCCTGGCGTGACGGGATTCAAGGTGTGGTGCGCGGGATGGTAGCGGGCGCGCCGCCGCCTGCGGCTATCCTCGCCAAAATGGAAGAAATGGGCTTTGATCTGGTGCATGTATATGGCCTGACCGAGACCTATGGACCAGCGGCCGTCTGCGCTGAACAAGCCGGTTGGAACGATCTCAGCATAGACGCGCGCGCCAGCATGAAATCCCATCAGGGCGTACGTTATCACCTGCAAACCGCCATCGCAGTATTGAATCCGCTCACAATGAAACCGGTTGCCTCTGACGGCAACGAAATCGGTGAAATCATGTTCCGCGGCAACATCTGCATGAAAGGTTATCTGAAGAACGAAAAAGCGACCCAAGAAGCATTTGAAGGCGGCTGGTTTCACACCGGCGATCTGGGCGTATGCACGGCAGACGGCTACATCAAAATCAAAGATCGCAGCAAAGACATCATCATTTCGGGCGGCGAAAATATTTCTAGCGTAGAGGTAGAAGAAGCGCTGTATCGCCATCCCGAAGTCCTTGCGGCTGCGGTCGTTGCGCAGCCAGATGAAAAATGGGGCGAGACGCCTTGCGCATTTGTCGAACTGAAGGATGGCGCGACGGTTACTGCGGAAGAATTGATCGCGTTTTGCAAAAATATTCTGGCAGGATTCAAGGCGCCGAAAGCGGTCTACTTTGGGCCTTTACCGAAAACTTCTACGGGGAAAATTCAGAAATTTGAATTACGTAAGAGGATGCAATCGCAGGCTGCGATTGATGTGTAGATAGAATTAAAAAAGGTGTTGAGCCAGCGCTCAACACCTTTTTATCTTCGTAACTAGCGTCAGGTTTCACGCTGACTGCGCAGCGCTAAAACAAGTACGGTAGCAATTTCTGCGATATAACAATACAAGCCAACGTTGCCACGGGTGCGTTGACCGATCAATCACTCCCGCTTTCCTTGCTTAACCCGTCTCCAGATGTACGGATTATGTTCGAGCACCGCAATTGCCTGAATAATTTCCTGGATACGGGCTGGCACATTTATATTAATGCTAAGTTCCTTTGTTCTTAATTGGTTGAATTTTATGTAATTAATCAGCAATCTTTATCGCACGCGTAGCGTCTACGCGTGTAGCTGAAATGTGCATTCCATGCCTTCGATAATCACAAATTAGGTGCCAACCACCGCTCAATTTCTTCCTTAGGCACATCGCGCCGCTTAGCCATATCCCTCACCTGATCATCACCAATCTTGCCCACAACAAAATATTTCGATTCAGGATGCGCCATGTAAAAACCGGACACCGCTGCGCCGGGGAACATGGCATACGATTCGGTCAGGAGCATTCCGATTTCTTCGCACTGCAAGACCTTGAACATATCCGCTTTCACGGTATGTTCCGGACAAGCCGGATAACCCGGTGCCGGGCGGATACCGCTGTAGGCTTCCTTGATCAAGGCTTCGCTGGACAAATCTTCAGTCGGTACATAACCCCACAAATCTTTACGCACCCGTTCATGCAAATACTCAGCAAAGGCTTCCGCCAAACGGTCGGCCAGCGATTTCAACATGATCGATGAATAATCGTCATTGGCGTCTTCAAACCGCTTTTCGTATTTCTCAATACCGATACCAGCTGTCACCGCAAATAAACCGATGTAATCGGCGATGCCGGAGGATTTCGGTGCGATGAAATCGGCGAGACATTGATTGGGCCGTGCCACGCCATCGATTACCGGTTTTACCGTTTGCTGGCGTGTGCCGTAATAGGTGAAAGCGACTTGAGTGCGGGTGTCATCGGTATAGACCTCTATGTCGTCATCGTTGACAGTGTTAGCTGGCAGCAGCGCGATCACGCCGTTCGCCGTCAACCAGCGGCCATCGATCACTTTCTTCAGCAGCGCCTGACCTTCTTCAAACACTTTACTGGCAGCGTCACCGACAATTTCATCAGTCAAAATGGCCGGATACGGTCCCGCCAAATCCCAGGTCTGAAAAAACGGACCCCAATCGATGTAGCGCGCCAGCGTGCCCAGATCGACATTTTTAAATAGACGGCGACCGATAAATTTTGGCTTCACCGGCGCAAATTCCAGCTTGGTACGATTAGCGCGCGCATCCGCCAACGTCAGCATCGGCACGGCTTTTTTATTCGCGTGCTGGACCCGAATGCGCTCGTAATCTACAGCGATTTCCTCGATATATTGATCGCGTTGTTCCGGCGTCAGCAGCGACTGCGCAACCGATACCGAGCGCGATGCATCCGGCACATACACCACCGGGCCTTCATAATTCGGCGCAATCTTCACCGCAGTATGCGCACGGCTAGTCGTCGCGCCGCCGATCAGCAGCGGCATTTTTACGCTGCGGAAATACGGATCGCGCTGCATCTCTTTGGCAACATACGCCATCTCTTCCAGCGACGGTGTAATCAAGCCGCTGAGGCCGATAATGTCCGCATTCTCCGCTTTCGCCATCGCCAGAATCTCGGAGCACGGTACCATCACGCCCATGTTCACGACTTCAAAGTTATTACATTGCAGCACCACAGAAACGATGTTTTTGCCGATGTCGTGCACGTCACCCTTGACCGTCGCAATCACAATTTTGCCCTTCGGTTTGGCGGCGATACCCGTGCGCTCTTCGTCGAGACGTTTTTCTTCTTCGATAAACGGAATCAAATGCGCCACAGCCTGCTTCATCACGCGGGCTGATTTCACCACTTGCGGCAAAAACATTTTGCCCTGTCCGAAAAGATCGCCGACTACGTTCATGCCGTCCATCAACGGTCCTTCGATCACATGGATCGGACGCCCGCCATTGCCCAACAATTCCTGCCGCGCTTCTTCGGTATCCTCAACAATCCATTGCGTGATCCCCTGCACCAAAGCGTGCGACAACCGCTGTTGCACAGTGCCGCTGCGCCATTCCAGCGTTTCTTCTTCCTTCTTGGCCCCGGCCTTTAAGGTCGAGGCGATATCGATCATGCGTTCGGTCGCATCGTCGCGACGATTCAGCACGACGTCTTCCACCCGTTCGCGCAATTCGGCTGGCAAACTATCGTAGACGCCGACCATACCGGCGTTCACGATGCCCATCGTCATCCCGGCTTTGATCGCGTGATACAGGAATACGGTATGGATCGCCTCCCGCGCAGGATCGTTGCCGCGGAAGCTGAAACTGACGTTAGAGACCCCGCCGCTGATCTTGGCGTAAGGCAGATTTTGATGGATCCAGCGCGTCGCGTTGATGAAATCGACCGCGTAGTTATTGTGCTCTTCGATACCGGTCGCAATCGCGAAAATATTCGGATCGAAAATAATATCTTCGGCGGGAATACCGACTTGCTCTACCAAAATATCGTAGGCGCGTTTGCAAATTTCAATCTTGCGTTCGTAGGTGTCGGCCTGCCCTTTTTCATCGAACGCCATCACGATTACGGCAGCGCCATACCGACGGCAGAGCGTGGCTTGCCGGATAAATTCCGGCTCGCCCTCTTTCATCGAAATCGAATTCACGATGGCTTTGCCTTGCACGCATTTCAGACCGGCTTCGATCACCGACCATTTCGACGAATCGATCATGATCGGCACGCGTGCGATGTCCGGTTCGGACGCGATCAGATTCAAAAAGCGCGTCATTGCCGCCAGCGAATCCAGCATCGCCTCATCCATATTGATATCGATGATCTGCGCACCGTTTTCAACCTGCTGGCGCGCCACCGCCAGCGCCTCGTCGTATTGCTCATTCAGAATCAGGCGTGCGAACGCTTTTGAGCCCGTCACGTTAGTCCGTTCACCCACGTTGACGAACAATGAAGTATCGTCAATCGTGAACGGTTCCAGACCCGACAAGCGCAATTCGTGCGTGGTCTCCGGGACCTGTCGCGGCGCAATATTCGCAACAATATCGGCAATCGCTTTAATATGATCCGGCGTGGTGCCGCAGCAACCGCCAGCGATATTGACGAAGCCACTGTCGGCGAAATCTTTCAGCAGCGATGACGTGACATCCGGGGTCTCGTCAAAGCCGGTATCGCTCATCGGATTGGGCAAACCGGCATTGGGATAGATACAGACAAACGTGTCGGCGATCTTCGATAATTCTTCGGCATAAGGCCGCATCAACGCCGCGCCCAACGCGCAATTCAGGCCGACGGTTAATGGCTTGGCATGGCGGATAGAATTCCAGAAAGCAGGCACGGTCTGGCCCGACAAAATCCGTCCAGATGCATCGGTAACAGTGCCGGAAATCATGATCGGCAAACGCAGGCCGGATTCCTCAAAAAACGTATCGATGGCAAACAGCGCGGCCTTGCAATTGAGCGTATCAAAAATGGTTTCGACCAGCAACACATCCGCCCCGCCCTCCACCAGCGCCCGCGTTTGTTCCAGATATGCCGTAGCCAATTGATCGAAGGTCACATTGCGCGCAGCCGGATCGTTCACGTCTGGTGAAATCGACGCCGTTTTAGGCGTCGGTCCAAGCGCGCCAGCCACAAAACGTGGCTTATCCGGCGTCGAATATTTGTCGCAAGCCGCCCGCGCCAGTCGTGCAGAGGCGACGTTCATCTCATACGCCAGATGCGCCATGTGATAGTCATCTTGCGCGACAGTGGTGGCGCCAAAAGTGTTGGTTTCGATCAGATCGGCACCGGCGGCCAAATACTGTTCATGCACCTCACTGATGACATGCGGTTGCGTCAACGAGAGTAATTCATTATTGCCTTTGACAAAAAGTTCGCGCCCGGTGCCCTGAAAACCGATAAAACGACCGTTCGGACCGCCGCGATAATCCTCTTCCGTCAGCTTGTATTGCTGAATCATGGTCCCCATGGCGCCATCCAGAATAAGGATGCGCTTGGATAACAGCTCGCGCAGACGGGTTTCGATCGGAGAAATGACGGTGGCGGCGGTGGGCTTCATAGGCTTACTTCTCTGAAATTATCTGATATTGATCCGCTATCAAAAATGCAAAAAACCCGGTCGCAAAAAGCGCCGGGTCAAGCATGCGGTGGTTGGACGAAATTATACGTTAAATCAACGGGTTATGGTCTTTGCAACAATCTCAGGCCACCCCATCAATCAGCATCAACTGCATCCGCAAATCGCGCTGCCGGATTGTATTTTCTATCTGGCAGCGGTTCGTTCAATTTCAAGGTCAGGCATTTGGCTGCGCCGCCCGCTTTCAAGAACTCGGTCAACGGCGTCTGAATCACTCGATAACCATGGCTTTTTAGCATCGCGACCAACGATGACGATGCGCGATTAAGAAAAATATGCGCGCCGCTATTCACGCTATTGCAAGCAAAGTCCAGCGCATCGGCGGCGCTGACAATCAAGCGCCGATGGGCGGGGACCCGTTCGGCAATCGCCGCCTGCGATGCTGCATCGAAAGCCTCGGGAAAATATAGCAATTTTCCGCCATCTAGCGGGCAAAAGCAGGTATCGAGATGGTAAAAGCGCGGATCAACCAAACGCAATGACTGAACTTCGACCTCCAGCATCCGCGATAAAGGCTCGGCGCAAGCACCGTCAGAACGATGACCATGCCCAAACCAAAGCAAGTCATCATGACGATCCAGCAACGCGTCGCCCGCCCCTTCAAATGGCAGCTCGGTCGGCATTTTTAATACCTCAAAACCGTGCGTGGCAAACCAATCCTCAAAATGCGACTCTTCAGCCTGACGTTCAACGTGCCGAAATCTGGATAACACAACTTTTTGACCGCGCACGACGCCGGCGTTTGCGGTAAATACCAGATCCGGCACGCCCGCCTTTGGCTGGATCCGCACGATATTGGCGACACTTGACATCGCCTCTACCAATGCCGCCCATTGCTGTTGCGCAAGACTGTGATTGCCGCGAGAAATGTTGCCCGCCATCCATGGATTGATGACGTAAGACACTTCAAAATACGCTGGTGCGCACATTAAATATGTCGGATTTAATGGCCCCAAAGCGGTACTGGCATCTGCGTTGAATAGTCCGCCATTTTCTATCGCTTCGGGTGCAAAGCGGGTCATGCGAAGCTCCGTTCAGCCGGTACAGCGGGCACTGGCACAGCCTCAAAGGCGCGATTAATGATGCCAAGTCCAATCTCTATTTCACTGGCGCTAATCGTCAGCGGCGGCGCAAATCGTACTACGGTTTCGTGCGTATCTTTGGATAACATACCCAGTTCTAGCAATATTTCACAAAAGGCACGGGCCGAAATAATCGCAGGGTCCAGTTCAACGCCAATGAGCAAGCCTTTGCCACGGACGACACGAATCGCCGGATGATTGATGGCGCGCAGGCCACGTTGCAAGCGTTGTCCCATGCGTTCTGCCGCCTCGGATAAATGGTCATCGCGCAATAGCGATAATGCCGCGTGGCCGACGGCGGCGGCTAGCGGATTACCGCCAAAAGTGCTGCCATGATCGCCAGGAGTAAACACCGCCATGACTTCTTCGCTGGCTAAAAATGCCGAGACCGGCAACAAACCGCCGCCCAGCGCTTTGCCGAGGATTAAACCATCAGGTTTTACATTTTCGTGATCACATGCCAGCAATTTACCTGTGCGGCCTAAACCAGTTTGGACCTCGTCGCAAATCAGCAGGACGTTGTGACGTGTACAAATTTCGCGGCAGGCAGCCAGATAGCCGTCGACTGGCACGACGATACCGCCTTCGCCTTGAATTGGCTCAACTAAAAAAGCAGCTGTGCGTGGTGTAATTGCAGCTTCCAATGCGGCGGCATCGCCGAATGGAACCGAGACAAAGCCGGGCGCGAAAGGACCGAAGCCATCGCGATATTGGGCTTCTGATGAAAAACCGATGATGGTGGTGGTGCGGCCGCCAAAATTGCCGTTGCAAACGATGATTTCGGCGCTGTTTTCGGGGATACCTTTGACTTTATGGCCCCATTTTCGGGCGGCTTTCAATGCCGTTTCTACAGCTTCTGCACCGCTATTCATGGGTAATGCTTTTGCCTGCCCGGTCATCTCGCACAGTAGTTGTAGAAATGGGCCGAGTTGATCGGTAAAAAAGGCGCGGGAGGTCACCGCCAGCCGATTCGCCTGACGGGTCAATGCGGCGACTAAGGTTGGATTGCTATGACCGAAGCTGACTGCCGAATACGCGGACATCATGTCCAGATAATGCTTGCCGGCTTCATCCACCAACCAGACGCCGCGTCCCTGGCAGAGCACTACTGGCAAGGGCGAATAGTTATGCGCGCAGTAGCGATTTTCTAGTGCGATGGCGGGATTTTTCATGTTGCGCTCCGGTCATTGGTTGGTGATTACATGATAATCACAAACCGTAGAAATATTTATGCATAATAGAGCATCGTTTTAAACTTTAACGCAAGAATCGTGCATAAATAAGGATAAAAAATGGAAAATCTTGATCGATATGACCGGATTCTATTACGCACCTTGCAAGCCAGGGGCCGGGCCTCGAATGTAGAGTTGTCGGAACAGGTAAATTTGTCAGCCCCGCAGTGTTATCGGCGCGTGCAGCGGCTGGAACATGAGGGAATTATTCGCGGCTATACAGCGCAAGTTGACCCGGCAGCGATTGGGCTTGGCGTGACGGCGTTTGTCAGTCTGAATATTGCGCGGGAGCAGTTTAAACAGGTGCGGAAATTGGAAAAGGCAATTCGCGCTTTTCCCGAAATTTTGGAGTGCTATACGATTTCCGGGGATTTTGATTATTTGTTGAAAGTCGTGGCACGCGATTTGAAATCGCTGTCGGCGTTTTTGACGGATCGGTTGATGCAAGTGCCAGGGGTTGCAGGGGTTAAATCGATGGTTTGTCTGGAGGAGATTAAACCGGCTAGTCCGCTGCCTTTGGCGGATTAATTAGAGGCTGTATGGAGGCTGTAAATCATTCTGTGTAATTGCCCGGCTTCAAAGAAAATCACGCTGTGAAATCCGGCTTTTAATACCCGAATCAAGAAGAAAGCATCATAAATTTGATCGCTTTTTTCTTTGGTCATTCCTAACGTTTCATGACGCTGTAAAAATTTTCATGCGAACCTAAGCTTAGCAAGACAATTTCTTCTGGTTTTATTTTGTTCGGTTGCAAACGATAAGCCAGCAAAATCTCTTGCTTATTGAGTTTAAATTTATACACAAACAGACCAATCAGATCGCCCTTTTTTTCTTCACCAATCTGTGGCTCAGCAACAATGTCCGCAACTGCTTTATCGAGGATTTTTTTATCTGTGGCGTGCAATTTTTTGACGACACGATTAAACGAAGGTGTAACCCGGATATTAACCGCCATCAGACGCCAAACTTGTAGTCAGAAAGTTGTCCGGCGTTCGCCTCGGCCACCGCAAGCAAAGTGTCCTTAATGAATTGCAACGGCAGCTCTGGATTGTCTTCAACGGCCTTGCCAAGTCGCGCCCAATACTCTATTTGTTTAGGAATAGAGCGATGTTCTGCAGCAGCATGCGGCTTTGCAAGGTTGATTAATTCATCCGACAATTTCAACGCAGTTGACATGATTTAGCTCCTTCGACAGAGTTGCATATTATATCTACATGCAACCTTTTGCAACTTTTTTCTAAGTTAAAAAACCCGAATAGCGCACTTTGCACGAGCAACAATTAGTGCAAATCCCGCACAAACCCTGTGCCCATAAAGGCCTGTTTTTCAACCGTGTGCATCGATAAGCTGTGGTTTCCTAATCCACATTCGATCGAAAACCCATCATGCCCATTCTGACCGTCCTCTTATCAACGCCCCCAAACACCACAACGGCCAACAAAGTAGCCCAATCCCTATCGCAACTGACCGCCACTATTCTGCACAAAAAACCAGAACTCACTTCCATTGCGATTTCCTACGTTGATCCGGGGCATTGGTTCGTCGGCGGCGAAAGTCTGCAACATCAACGCAAGACCAGTTTCTTTCTGGATATCCGTATTACCGATGAAACCAACACCGCCAGCGAGAAAGCCACGTACATCAAGGCCGTATTCAATGCTATGCAAACCCTGCTGGGCGATCTGCATCATGAAAGTTACGTCCATGTTCATGATGCGCGGGCGGCGGCATATGGTTATGGCGGATTAACGCAGCAGGAACGGGCGGTTGTCGCGAGGTTGGAAGGATGACGGCGGCGATTACGCTCGGTGGCAGCGACAACGACGCAATGGGACCCTATGCATTGGTCGGTTTTGCCCACGCGCTGCCAGAAAAATCGACCGACTTAGCCGCATTGCTGCTGTCATTTGTCGCCCCAACTCGGGCCGAAGAAGGCTGTCTGGAATATCATTTCCATGCGGATAAAAACACGCCGCATTTGTTTGTATTTTATGAGGTCTGGCGCTCGCAGCAAGACTTGCAGGCGCATTTGGCGTTGCCCCACATGCAGGCGTTTCTGGAGACCCGAATGACTTATCTCAGCCGCGATTTGCAGATTCACTGGCTGGCAATGCATAGCAGCTATCCGCGAGAGATTAAGCCCAGCGTGGCGTCCGATACCAATCGCTAGCAAACTCCACAAAAGCCCGTACTTTTGGCGAAAGGTGGCGGTTTTGTGGATATAAAACGTACAACTCGCGTGGTTTTAGCGTGAATTCTGGCAGCACATGCACCAACGCGCCGTGACGTAATTCCGCATGCACGATGAAAGACGCGGTCGTCGCAATACCAAGACCGGCCAGCGCTGCCGCCCGCAACGCGATACCGGTGTTGGCTTGAAGGTTGCCGCGCACCACGACGGGATGCGGCTTGCCATCGGCGGCGGTGAAGTGAAATTCGTTGGGTTTTGGTGCGAGAGAATAAGTCAGGCAATTGTGATGGACCAGATCGGCGGGTTCCAATGGCGTGCCGTGCCGTTTCAGATACGCTGGAGAGGCAACAACCAGCATGTCGCTGACAGCCAGTCGCCGCGCAATTAAAGTCGAATCCGGCAACGCCTGCGTCAGCCGCAACGCGACATCAAAGCCTTCTTCTATCAGATCGACAAATCGGTCGTTGCAGACCAGATCCACCCGTATTTGCGGATGCGCCATGATGAATTGCGGCAACCAACCTGTAAGTTCCAGCGTACCAAACGCTTGCGGCGCATTGATCCGCAGTAATCCTGACGGGCGCGCCTGATGCGCCGAAACAGCCTGCGCTGCGTCGTCAATCTGATCAATAATCTGCTTGCAGCGGGCGTAGTATTCTTGCCCGGCTTCGGTCAGCGCCAAACGGCGCGTGGTGCGATTGAGTAATTGCGCGCCGAGTTCGACCTCCAACTGCCGGACCTGCCGGGAAACGATGGTGTGCGATTGATTCAATTCCGCCGCTGCGGCAGTAAAACTGCCAGCGTCCACCACCCGCCTGAAGGCGCGCATTGCTGCCAGTTGATCCATGGTTTCGCACTCCGTACATCATCAAAAATGCAACGCTATCAGATTCGTTGACCGGTTGCTATCGATGCTTCGGATGCGGCGGCTACGTCGTATTGCTGACGCGCGCCGCGAATCGCGCTCTGATGCCCGCCAGCCCATTCTGTCAGTACTTGCAACGGCGTGCAAAGCGACTGGCCGAGCATGGTCAATGCGTATTCAACTTGCGGTGGCGTCGTAGGAATGACAGTGCGCGAAATCAAACCGTCGCGCTCCAGATGACGCAGCGTGACTGTCAGCATCCGCTGCGAAATACCGTCAACCTGGCGTCGAAGTGCGTTGAAACGGGTAGGTTTTTGTTCTAAGGTAATCATGACGAGCACACTCCACGCGTCACCGATCCGATCCAGTACATCGCGTATCGGGCAAGGGTGGTCTTCACGCGTCGGCGGGCGCCCTCTTTTGCGCATATTCACGGCTTCGTAGCTCTCAGGAACCGGGCTGGCGGTTACGTTCATGTGCCTATCTTTCATTAAAGTGCCTTCTTGCGCATCAGTTTCAAATAATTATACTGGTTACTTTTAATAACTACATCGCGTTGGACTGATATTCTGCGCGTTATCAAAAGGAATAGATGATGAAAATTGCCATTATTGGGGTTACTGGTCGTGCTGGATCGCGCATTGCTGCCGAAGCACTACGTCGTGGACATGTTGTTACCGGCATTGCCCGCTCGGTGGAAAATGCGGATGTGCCCGCTGGCGTGACGTTGTTGCAAGGCGACGCAACGCAACCCACGCAACTTACTGATCTGGTTAAGGGGCAGGATGCCGTTGTCAGCGCAGCAAAGTTTGAAATATTGCTCGCCGCGCCATTGGTGCAGGCGCTCAAATCGGCCGGTGTGAAGCGCTTAATCGTCGTCGGCGGTGCCGCCAGCCTGGAAGTTGCGCCGGGTGCGATTCTGCTGAATAGCCCCGGATTTCCTGAAGAATACAAAAAAGAGGCGACGGCGGGCAAACTGTTTCTGGATGAACTACGCACCGAAACGTCGCTAGACTGGACCTTTCTGTCGCCGTCCGCGATATTTGCGCCGGGTGAACGCACGGGCAAGTTTCGCCTCGGCCATGACCAGTTGCTGAGCGATGCTAACGGGCAAAGTCATATTTCGATGGAAGATTACGCGATTGCAGTGCTGGATGAACTGGAACAGCCGCAGCATCTGCGTGCACGCTTTACGATCGGTTACTAAGCTAGCAATGTGGCGGAAATGGCTTTGCTGCCATGCTCCGCCGCATCCTCTTCTCTCGAATCTTTCTGCCGTTTCTCTGGTCTGTTTGCCAGCAGCCGTAATATCCGCGATATTTCTTTTTTTGCCTTCCTTGCCGTGATACCGTTATAGGCCTGTTTTACGCTTTATTTTTCTCTAAATAGCGTACTTTTATTCCTCATTCTGATCAGAAATTATGTGCCAGTTACTTGGAATGAATTGCAATGTGCCAACCGACATTGTGTTTAGTTTTACCGGCTTTGCCACCCGTGGCGGCCAGACCGATCATCATAGCGATGGCTGGGGCATTGCCTTTTTTGAAGGCAATGGTGTGCGCCATTTTGTCGATTATCAAGCCGCGATTGCATCGCCGGTGGCCGAGCTGATTCGTCGTTGTCCGATCAAATCAAAGAACGTCATCGCGCATATTCGCAAAGCCACGCAGGGTCAGGTGGCGTTGGAAAACTGTCATCCTTTTGTGCGTGAATTGTGGGGACATTATTGGGTGTTCGCGCATAACGGCGATTTAAAGTCGTTTGCGCCGTCGTTGCATGGCGCATTTCGCCCGGTAGGAAACACCGATAGCGAACTGGCGTTTTGCTATATTTTGCAAGAATTGCGACATCGCTTTGGCGAGACATTACCGTCTCTCGCACAATTAACCGCAGCCTTGCAGGAGCTAAGCAGCGACATCGCGCAGCACGGCACGTTTAATATGCTGCTATCAGACGGCTCGGCGCTGTTCGCCCATTGCTCGACCAATTTGTATTACATCATCCGCCAACATCCGTTTGCCGAAGCCAAATTATCGGATGACGACGTGATCGTCGATTTCTCCCAAGTCACTACGCCGCAAGACCGGGTTGCCGTGATTGTGACTGCGCCGCTGACGACAAATGAAGCGTGGACGCAGTTTGGCGCGGGGGAATTGAAGGTCTTTGTGGATGGCGAAGTACAGGCCTAACATTTGTTGCTGATCGTGGCGCTAAACACCACTATCAGCAACGCTTACGTGAGCGCGCCTGTTTCAGCGCCATCGATCATCAACGTACCAAAAAGCCTGCGCCAACCGGATCGTCGCGATCAATCATCCAGCGTGCGGTGCCCAGCAAACTGGCTGTGCCCTTGACGGTCGGGCGTACAGCGCGGGTGCCGTTGAGGTCTACTTCGCCCAACAAGCAACCTTCAAACGTACCGCTGCCCAACAATCCTTCGGACAGAATCGGCTGATTCAAACCCATCTTTCCGCGTGCTTCAAACATGGCCATCATCGCGCTGGTGCCTGTACCGCCGGGCGAACGATCGAGTTGACCGGCGCTGAACACGTGAACGTTCTTGTAGAACGCGCCTTCGATGGTCGGCTGATGCCAGAAAGTAACGAAATTCAGGTCGTTAATATGCGCTTCGGTCGGATGCTGAATGCGCATCTTCTGATTAATCTGGTCACGCACCATGATGCCGAGGCGCGCTAATTCACTGCCGTTATCAGGCGAAATCCGCAGATCGCTGTTGCTCAGATCAACGATCCCGAAATAGTTGCCGCCCCAGACCAGATCGGCCTTAAGGTCGCCATAGCCTGGCAAATGCACGGGGATATCTTGGGCCGCGACGTAGGCTGGAACGTTTTCAAAACGTGTCCATAAAACTTTATCGCCATCAGAAGCGACTTCAGAAACGACTAAGCCTGCGGTGGTTTCAAAGCGAATACGCGTCATGCCGTCTGCGCCGCGTGGGACCAAACCTAACGCGACCATTGCCATACTGACGGCGATAGTGCCGTGGCCACACATGTGTGAATATTCGGTGCCGTCGATATAGATCAGACCGGCGTCAAATTCAGGGCTGGATGGGGGTGTCAGGAACACGCCGAACATGTCTTTGTGACCGCGTGGTTCACGCATCAGCGCCAGACGTAGCCAGTCGTAGTTCTCGACCAGAAAAGCGCGCTTTTCCAGGATGCTGGAACCGCTAGGATAAGGGATGCCGCTGTGCACGATGCACAATGGCTCGCCTTCGGTATGGGTATAGATGACGTCGAACGCGTCCTGTTGTCGGATCATGGTTAAAGCTCCTCGTTGAGAAATGGCAGAGTGGGTTATTTCCGGTCGGACAGCATGTCCAGGCCGATGGTTAAATCAAGAATCGTTATTGCCACGACGGCCACAAGAATGGTGGCCCCCGACACGGCGGCAATGGTTGGGTCTATCGTGTATTGCACATAGTTGAACAACTTGACGGGAATCGTATTCAGCTCGGCTGTGGTGTTAAAAATCGACAATTCGACGTTAATCCAGGAGGAGATGAACGCAAAGATCGATCCGGTAACGATCCCCGCCCGTATCTGCGGCAGCACCACTAAAAAGAACGTGGTCCAAGGGTTAGCACCCAGATCGGACGATGCTTCTTCCAGTGCTTTTTGTTCGGGCGTCATTAGCGACAAAACCGAGCGCAATACAAACGGCGCGACGATGACCGTGTGCCCGATCAACAGCGACAGAAAACTCCGCGTCAATCCGAAATAGCCACCAAACTGCAACAACGCAGCGCCCAGCACGATATGCGGCAACACCAACGGTGACATCAGCGCCGCCGAGATAGCCTGTTTGCCCGGAAAGTCATAGCGTGCCAGCGCCAGTGCAGCAGGCACGGTCAGCACTAACGCGGCCAAGGTCGCGGCAAACGCCAGCAGCGTACTGGTTGAAAACGCGGCGACGTAACTCGGATCGGCCAGCATCGTGTGATACCAATTCAACGTCCAGCCTTCTGGCGGAAAAGCCAAAAAGGATGAGGCGGTAAACGAACTGCCAAGAATCACGATCAACGGCAAAATGAGGTAGACCAGGACGCCCCAGGACACTAGCCTGATAAGGGTGCGCATTATCATCGTGATCCTCCGCGAATCTCACCAACGCGACTGGCAAGCGCCACCATCGCTAACGTAAATACCAGCAATACGATACTTAACGCGCCGCCATAATGAAAATCGAAGGCAGAGCTGTATTGCTGAAAAATCAGCATAGAGAGCACCGTAATCCGACCGCCAGAGAGCAAAGCGGGCGTCACGTAGGCGCTGACGGCTAACGTAAAAACCATGATCGCGCCAGCAATCACGCCCGGCAAAGACAGGGGAAACGTGACATGCCGGAACGTCGCCGACGGGCTTGCCCCCAAGTCTGCCGAGGCTTGCTCACACGCTGGATCGATCTTGGCTAATGCATTGCCAACGCCCAGTACTACAAACGGCAGCAGTACATACACCATCCCGATGAGGATGCCCAGTTCGGTGCCCAGAAACCGGATCGGCCGATCAGCTAAACCCGTTGCCAGCAAAGTTTCATTGATCAAGCCATTGCGCCCCAGCAATACCATCCAGCCGAACGAGCGCACGATATTGCTGGTGAACATCGGCACGACTAGCAAAATGACGCACATCCTGCGCCATGCATTCCAGCGCACCACGCGCACCAGATACCATGCCAGCGGATAACCGAGTAACAGGCACACCAACGTCGTCATGCAGGCGATGCGGAACGTCACTAAAATGACGTCCCAGTGATAGCGGTCAGCCAGCACGCGCAGATAGTTGGCGAAGGTCCAGCTTTCGCCCTGCGCGCCGGTCAGACTCGCGATCAGAACGACGGCCAACGGTGCCAGAAAGAAGGCCGCGAAGAACGCCAATGGCGCCACCAGCATCAGCGCGGGCGCCGAAGCGAAGCGTTTCATGTGCCGTCTCCGATCAGGTGCAGATGGGATGGCTGAAAACCGAGTTGCACTGCGCTGCCGGGCGTCATGTCAGCGTTCGGCAATCCCATGGTTCTGGCGGTAATCAGATGGCCGCCGACATCCGCATGGATCGTGGTGTGGCTGCCGACACTGACGATATCTTTCAATACACCGGTCAGCCTGCATAACGCATCCCGCGCCGGGGTTGCTGCATCCAGCACTTGCACATGTTCTGGGCGCAACACGGCAACGCCGCGCGGCGGTATTTGCGCAGTTGGGACCGCAAAAGTATTGCCTTGCACTGCTAGCCGAATCTGATTATTTCCCGCTGCCTCGTAGCCGATCAGGTTTGCTTCGCCAATAAACTCCGCAACAAAACGACTGGCCGGCGCGCGATAGATGTCGGTACCAGCCCCCATCTGCTCGATACGGCCTGCATTCATGACCACAATCCGGTCAGCCATCGTCATCGCCTCTTCCTGATCGTGGGTCACGAAAACGAAGGCAATACCGAGCTTGATTTGCAGGTGTTTAAGTTCCAGCTGCATACGCTTGCGCAGCTTCATGTCAAGCGCCGAGAGCGGCTCATCCAACAATAGTAATTTTGGCCGATTAACGATGGCACGCGCTAATGCCACGCGTTGTTGTTGCCCGCCCGACATCTCACGCGGATAACGTGCACCCAGCGCTGCCAGACCGACCAGCTCTAGCGATGCAAGGGCACGGGTATTAGCCTCGGCCCGCGCTACGCCTTGACGACGTGGTCCGTAGGCAACGTTTTCCAGAACGGTCATGTGCGGAAATAGCGCGTAGTTCTGAAACACAGTATTCAGTGGCCGCCGATACGGCGGCAGATTGCTGACGTCCTGGCCATCAATGACGATGCGTCCGCTGTCCGGCGTCATCAGGCCAGCAATCGATCTCAGCAACGTGGTCTTGCCGCAGCCGCTAGGCCCCAGCAAAGCGATAAATTCGCCCTGCTGGATTTCCAGCTGAATAGCGTCCAGTGCCGTGTAGCCGCCAAAACGTTTGCAGACGGCGTCGATGGTCAAAAGGGGTGTCATCGCGCTGCCCTTCTTAGCGCTTGTGCGCAACTTGACGATTCCACGCATCGGTGATCTCGGCACGGCGTGCATTAATTGCGTTCCAGTCGAACAGGCTGAGGCTGTCGACCGATCCATTCACGCCCCAAGGCAATTTGCGGGCGACATCGCTAGAGACTTTGACCCCTTGCACCGCAGGGCCAAGGTACAGTTTCGTGGCTAAACAAGTCGCTACTTCAGGCGTTAGCGCACTGTTAATGAATTTCTCTGCAGCAACCTTATTCCGTGACCCTTTGACCAGATGTAATCGCGCGTCGGTGGCCCAAACCCCTTCTTTCGGAACAACGAAGGCAATCGGTACACCCTTATCGATCAAGTCCCACGCGCCGACATTAAAATGCGCACCGATGACGGCTTCGCCGCTCTGAAAAGCGTTGGTCGCCGCACCCGAGCTATCGAAAAATAGTGCGGTATCCAGAGTACCCAGCTTGTTATATACCGGTGCGAGATTGGCAGGATTGACACCCAGAACACGCGCCATAAAAACGACAAAAGGCACACCGGAGGAATTAGTTGGCGATGGCACAGCGACTGCACCGGCATATTCCGGCTTCCACAGGTCTTGCCAACTGGTCGGTGCTTGCTTAATGGTTTTTGTGCTGTAAGTCAGACCCAACGAGTAATAACCACTGCCGACGGCGTAAGTTGTATTGCCGCTGCGATAGACGGCTTTCGGGATAACATTCTTCAGATTCGGAATCGCGACTGGGTCAAGGTTGTCCACTACGCCAGCCTGATTAGCCAATTCGCTGATACCGCCATCCATCCAGGCGACGTCGATGCTGGGCGCGGATTTTTGTTGTTGCAGTTTGGCAAGTGTGGTGGTGGACGTGCCCATTTCAGGGATAACGGCAATCCCGGTAGCCTTGGTGAACGGTTCCGCTACGCAACTACGGAAAGCGTCGCCCCAATTGCCGCCATACATGGCGACCGTCAATTTAGTGGATTGCGCAGATGCACTCAGTGCAAAAACACTGCCGGCAAAGAATAGTACGGTCTTGATGATGCTATGCGTCTCGGATACCATTTCACGTCTCCTGAAAGGTTTTTTGGGTTATGACCATATCTGCATCGTACCCGCCAGAAGCGTAAATAAGCTTGCAGGGCGTGGCCATAAAGTTGAATAATTACGTCATCCAAAACCTACCAGAAATGGGCGCAAAAGCGAAGATGCCGCCGCAATCAGGACGAAGGGTCGAGGTTGGAATGGCGCATCCGCACCCGTGAACGAGGTGACAGGGTGCGCAAAGATTGTTAATTGCTTCACCGAGACGCGCAGACTTGCTGGCGATCGGCTCAACATTGCAAGGCTGACAATGGCAAACCACGCAACGCCTGACATCACCGCTAACCCTTCTCCGAAAGGCGTTAGCACGCCAGACCCCGTCCAATCCGTGGCCGATCCAAAGGTTGGCAGGCCAAAATTAACGGTGGGGTTTATCCTGCTGGATCAATTTACGCTGGCAGCATTTTCTGGTCTGATCGATGCATTGCGCCTGTCTGCCGATCACGGCGGGCGTGGTCGCCAGATTCACACGCGTTGGCGCGTCATGAGCGCGGATGGCTTGCCGCGCACCTCAAGCGCCGGGCCGACGCTGGATGTTTCCGGCGGCTTACCCGCAGACCCGACCGAATTCGACTACATCGCCGTCTGTGGCGGCAATGATTACCTCAACACTTATATGTCACCAGTATTGCGTGACTGGCTAAGGCTGGCCGCCGCCAGTCGGGTACGCATGCTGGGGATTTGTACCGGCACGTTTTCGCTGGCGCAGGCGGATTTAGTCGGCTCGCGCTCGGTATGCGTGCACTGGAATGTGCTGGATGCTTTCCGGGCGCGCTTTCCACAGACGCGCGCGGTAGTCGATCATTTGTTTATCGATGAGGGAGATCTGATCACGTGCGCTGGTTCCACCGCCGCCATCGACCTCGGCCTGTATCTGGTAGCCCGGCATTGCGGGCGCGACAAGGCGCAACAAGCGGTGCGCCATATGATGTTGCAAGGGATGCGTTCTGCCAATTTGCCGCAGGCGCATTTCTACGCCGACCTTGCCGATATTCACGACAACCGGGTGCGGCAGGCCGCGCATTATATTGAGCAGCGTATCGATAATCCACCGTCTTTGGATGCCATAGCGCGCTATGTCGGATTGGGACGACGTCAATTGGAACGCGCTTTCCACGAAGCGCTGGGCGTCTCGCCGATGGCGTTTCAACGCTCGTTAAGGCTGGAATATGGCAGTTGGTTGTTGCTAAATAACCCACCCAGCATTACGCAAATTGCACTGGATTGCGGATTTTCAGATGGCGCGCACTTTTCACGCGACTTTCGCGCCAGATTTGGGGTATCGCCCCGCGAGTATCAACAGCGCAAGGGCGAAATGAAGACGGTCTGAAGAACCGCCTGTCATCACAGTGTTTACATTTCTGCGTAGTCAATCGTCAAGGGCGCATGATCGGAAAAACGCTCATCTTTGTAGATCGCTACAGCGTGGGCTTTGGCACCGATGCCCGGCGTAGAAATATGGTAATCGATACGCCAGCCCACGTTCTTGGCCCAGGCCTGACCGCGATTACTCCACCAGGTATATTGCTCAGCGCGGGTATCGACTTTGCGAAACACATCAACCAAAGCAACTTCATCAAACAACTGCGTCAACCATGCCCGCTCTTCGGGCAAAAAACCTGAATTTTTCTTGTTGCCTTTGAAGTTTTTGAGGTCAATCTCGTGATGTGCAATGTTCCAGTCGCCACAAATGACGACTTCGCGACCGCTGGCTTTAAGTTCTTGTAAATGTGGCAAAAAAGCTTCCATAAAGCGGAATTTTGCTAATTGGCGTTCTTCGCCGGATGAGCCCGAAGGACAGTACAGCGAAATGACGGTCAGGTCCCCAAAATCGCATTCGACATAGCGCCCTTCGGCATCGAACTCTGGATTACCAAACCCGATCCGAACCGCGTTTGGCGTACGCTTGCTGTACAGCCCGACCCCGGAATAGCCCTTCTTTTCAGCATAATGAAAGTTACCGACGTAGCCCTCGGGAGCCAGCATTTCCGGCGACATATCCGCCGCCTGCGCCTTCAATTCCTGCACGCAAATAAAGTCGGCGGATTGTTTCGCCATCCATTCAAAAAAGCCTTTTTTGCTGGCTGAGCGGATACCGTTGAGATTGGCAGAGATAATTCTTGGCATAGTTAATAAGCTAAAACAATAAGTTGGAATGCGTGCATTAAAAGGAAAAGCAACGAAAATGGTCTGCGAAGAAACAAACAACAAGAATAACCCACCAAACTTGCCATCGCAGACCTGAACGCATTAGGATAACCGATTCGGCTGTGGTGAATACGCGCACGGTTATCTACTTCGCCAAAAGGCAAAAAATGAACCCGCACAAAAATCGTCTGGTCGACCTGTCTCAGCTAGACGTATTCTTAACGGTCTACTCGCTTGGAACCATGTCGGCTGCTGCGGAAACGCTGCGCATCAGTCAATCCGCTGTGTCGCAGGCAATTGCGCAATTGGAGCAGTCAATCGGTCTGATCTTAATTGATCGCGCACGGCGGCCACTTGCGCTGACCGCTGCCGGTTTGTATGTAGCGCAACATGGCGAGCCAGTCATTGCCCAGGCGCGGCGGCTGAAATCGCAGGCGAGCGAAGTCTCAAAAACAGGCAATCTGCATCTGCGGATAGGCATGATTGATTCATTTGCCAAGACCATTGGACCGGCGGTTGTTAAACAGCTATATGAGCACACCAGCGGTTTGTCGATCCAAATTGGTATGGCGGTTGCGCAGGAGCAAGCGCTGTTACGCCGAGAAATGGATATGGCCATCACGACCAGCGCGTTCATCGACAACGCAGCATTCGAACATCGCTTACTTTATAAAGAAGGTTTTATTGCGATCGCGCCGATCCGCAGCACGCCGGATCATCAAATTCCTACGCTGCAATCCCTCGCTGCTGCGATGCCGCTGATTCGATTCAGCCGGTCGTCGCCTCTGGCGATACGCATCGAACGGATTCTGCGATATAACCAGCTTGATTTACCGAGAAGACTTGAGGTTGATCACGCCGATACGATGACGCTACTGGTCGCGCAAGGTTTGGGATGGGCGATCAGCACGCCGACGTGTCTGATGCAAACGGAAGATAAATTTGCCAACAGTCTGGAACTCGCCCCTGTTACTGCAGGCAGGCCGACGCGTTCGGTCTATCTAGTGTATCGCCGAGACGAATTTCCAAGGCTATCGGATGAAATAGTTGCGTGTGTCAAACAATCGTTGCAAAACCTATTAGGCGAACAAACATCGTTCCAGAAAAAGTTCGGTAGCAGCGCTATTTGTTTTGATAATTAAGGGCGCAGGGCAATTTAAGTCGCAGTCGAAAAAGCGCGTGGAGGTTGCCATGCACTTCTTCGGTCTGGATAAAACGCCCCGCGCTGCCGCGACGGCATCAGCGACGTTTTCCTAGCGGGGAACGGCAACCTGTCTGCGAATACTCTTTTGCGGTTGAACACCTTCCGATACCAGCCGCTGCTGCAATAGTCCAAGCAAGGCGTCAGTCAAAATCGCCAGCAATGCCGTGGGAATAGCGCCCGCCAGCAGCATCGGGAAATCGTTGAGTTCTATTCCCGTAAAGATCAGCTCACCAAGTCCACCACCGCCCACCAGAAATGCAATCGGCGCTGTGCCGACAGTAATGGCCAGAGCAGTACGAATGCCCGCGAACATCACATATAAAGCGTTCGGCAATTCGACCCTCCACAAGATCTGGCGAGGCGTCATACCCATGCCGATTGCGGCCTCAATCAACGTTGGTGGAACTGCACGCAAGCCTTCATAGGTGTTCAGAGCAATCGGCAGCAATGTTGCTACCCATAGACCAAAAATTGCCGGTGCAATACCGATCCCCATAAAGCTCATTGCCAACGCCAACAAAGCGAGTTTTGGCACCGCTTGTCCGATATTGAGTATCTGAATGATGGACCCGGCGCTGTTGCGTCGAATCGGTCGGCTGAGATAAATGCCAGCCGGGACTGCCACCATGATTGCCAGCATAGCCGCCGCCGCGACCATCGTCATTTGTTCGAGCGCCAGCGATGCAATGTTCCCGCGGTATTGCGCAGCATCTTCCCACCAAGAGCTTGCGTGCGCCTCGATGCAAATGTTCGCCAGTGTCAAGGCGGCCAGCGCGCTTCGCAGCCCGCTGCCCCTCCAGTTAAGCCCCTTCATAAGCGGTCCTCCGCTGGAACCCGCAGCAAATCGACGATATCGACTTGATTGACATAGCCCAGAAAACGACCACGCTCATCAACGCTGGGCAGCCATGACATCCCACTGGCAAACATGGCGGACACCACGGTGCGCAAATCATCACCGGGGTTCACCGGTTTTTGTAAGACCGATGCCTGTGTAGGCGTCAAAACACCAGGCGCTTCGGCAAGTTGCGCAGCGGTGAAATAACCTTGCGGTTGGGCATTTTCATCAAGCAATACAATTTTGTCCAGCCCGTGTTGCGCCATAATTGCCTGAGCGCGCTGACCGCTCTCGCCTATCTTTACCGAGCATTTGGCACCCGACAGCACGCGGTCGGCGCGCAGCAAACGCAGGCGCTTGAGCGCACGATCAGAGCCGACAAAATCGGCCACAAACTCGTTCGAAGGACGTGCCAGAATATTGTCCGGCGTATCCATCTGCTCAATGCGCCCACCGCGAAAGATCGCGATCTTATCGGCCATCTTCACGGCCTCATCGATATCATGACTCACAAAAACAATCGTTTTCTTGACCTTCTGCTGAATCCGCAGAAATTCGTCCTGAATCAACGAACGATTGATCGGGTCAATGGCACCGAAAGGCTCGTCCATCAACATCACTGGCGGGTCGGTTGCCAGCGCTCGCGCTACGCCTACGCGCTGTTGCTGACCGCCCGATAAATCCTTCGGATAGCGCTTCAAATAAATCTCTGGATCAAGCGCCACGATATCGAGTAACTCGGCGGCGCGCAAGCGCGCCCGTTTCTTGTCCCAACCCAGCAGGTTTGGCACGACGCAAAGATTTTCCTCCACCGTCATATTCGGAAAAAGGCCGATTTGCTGAATGACGTAGCCAATATGACGACGCAATTCCACAACATTAAAATCTTCGGTGTCCTTGCCATCGATGAAGATTTTTCCCGAGCTTGGCTGAACCAGTCGGTTAATCATCTTCAATGTCGTCGTTTTGCCGCAGCCAGAAGGGCCGAGTAGCACGCAGATCTCACCTTCACCGATCTTAAGATCGATGCCATTTACCACCGGAGATTCGGTGCCTTCATAACACTTGGTGACGTTGGATAGTGTAATCATGATTTAAGTCTGCAAGTTTTTGCGAAGCCCGGAAAAGCTCGCCATTGTTCGGAGGAGGTGCAACGCCAGCAACCCCGTGCGCGAGGGTGCAATGCGCAGTCCCTTTGGCGTGAGCAGCCGCTGGATACCGGCCAGGCCGTAATCTGCGGCAATCGCCAGCACACTGACCAGAATTGCTCCGGCGATAATTTGCCGCGTGTCGGATTGCGCGATTCCACGACTAATAAGCTGGCCGAGGCCGCCCGCGCCGATATACGCCGCAATCGTCGCAATCCCGACATTGATGACGACCGCCATGCGTACCCCGGCCATGATGATCGGCAGCGCAATAGGAATCTCAACTTTACGCAGGCGCTCGCTGACGGTCATTCCCATGCCGTTGGCAGCCTCCCGCAGGGCCGGATCTATATTTTTGATCGCCGTATAGGTATTGCGGATGATAGGCAATTGCGCATACAGAAAAAGGGCGATAACGGCCGGTAAAAATCCGATCCCCTGTCCGATATACGACAGCACCGGAATCATGATGCCGAACAACGCTACCGACGGGATTGTCATGATGACCGATGCGACATACAGCACAGATTTGGCCAGTCTCTCATCGGTACTTATCAGAATACCGAGCGGAACGCCGGTCAAGATTGCCGCAGCAACGCTTAGGCCTACGATCTTCAGATGTTCGATCGTCAAGCCGCCAATAGCAGTCAGGTTATTCCAGATAAATGTAAATATCTCCATACTCGTCTCCAACATCAGATTGATTCTTCAAGCCGCACGATCATCATCGCGCGGCGGACCGACACCCGCCATCTCATTGATCGGGCATCGGCTATAGTTAACAGGCGCGATCTACGCCGCGCTGGTGCTGCATATTATTTCCCATCTTTAATGAGCTTGTTCTCTACCAGGAAATCACGTGCTACTTTTTCAAAAGTTTTCTTATCGACGTCAACCGCGGCATTCAATTTGCGCATGGAAGTGTCGTCGAGCTTGGCTGACATGGCGTTCATCAGCGGTGCCAACTGCGGATATTTTTCCAGCGTATCCTGACGTACCACTGGCACTAACGCGTAGGGCGGAAAGAAATTCTTATCGTCCTTCAGCACCAATAACTTAAATGCCTGAACCCGTCCATCCGTGGTGTAGACCGCAGCGATATCGACTTGGCCATCACGAATTGCCTGGTACGTCAGGCCGGGGTCCATTTGCTTGATCAGCGGTCTTGGATACTTAAAACCGTACATTTTTTCGAGTCCCGGCAGGCCATCGGGACGCGATGCAAACTGCACACCGGCGGCGAGGGTATGGGTCTTGCCAGCTTCCAGCGCGGCTTTCAGTTCGCTGACCGTGCGGAAAGGCAGCCGATCCCGATCGCTCTCACGAATAGCCAATGCCCACGTATTGTTAGCGGTAGAAGGATTGAGCCAGACGATGCCCTTTTTTGCGTCGAGTTCTTTTACGCGACGGTAAGTTTCTTCAGGGCTGAGCGTTTCGGTGATCTTGTTATACGAAATTAACGAAGTCCCGGTGTATTCCCAATAAAGATCGATCTGCCCATGCTCTTGCGCGGCACGCACCAGTGCGCTGCCCATATCGGTACGAAGGTCCACGTCAAAACCATTGGCTTTTAAATATTGTCCTGTCATCTCCGCCAAAAGCCGCTGCTCGGTAAAATTCTTGCCGCCCACTACCAGCTTGGGTGCAACCGCAGAACTCAATGAAGCCATGGCTAGCAGGGAAACGGCTAGCAGTGTTTGTATTTTCTTTTTGAACATAATATCTCCTCTTTTTCCTCGATAGAATTGCAAATATTGTTGATTCGGCCTGCCTGTTTTAAACGCTTCGAACCGGCTGAACGAATTGCATATCCTTAACCTTTAAAACATGAATTCGCCACCGTTCAGATGCAGCATCTGACCTGTCATAAACTTGCCCATATCGGAGGCGAGATAGACACAGGCATTGGCGATATCATCAACATCCCCCAAACGGCGCAATGGCAGCGTTGCTCTGAGATGCGAAAGCGTTTGCTCTAACTCAGGAAACCATTCCGGCTTCCGATCCGTCTCGACCCAACCTGGCGCGATACTGTTTGCCGTAATGCCCTCCGGTCCATATTCCAACGCAATCGCCTTGGCTAAGCCATGAAGCGCATGTTTGGAGGCGACGACGTGGGCCCGGTTTTCCAGCGGAAATTGGGCATCCGATCCGGCCATATGGATAATGCGGCCGAAGCCCCGTTTGCGCATCTGCGGTAATACGGCGCGGTCAAGATAAAATGCGGAATTGAGATTAGTGTTGATCACTCGCCCCCAATCTTCGACCGAAATATCATGGAATGCCTGATGCGGTCTGATACCGACGGCCGCCACTGCAATGTCTATAGCGCCAAAGCGATTGCATGCAGCAGTCACCATTTTTTCCACCGCCTCCCAATCGGCACCGTCGGCAAGAATCGGTAACGCCTGCACGCCGAACTTTTCTGCCTCGTGCGCCACTTCTTCCAATTTTTCCATGTGGGAGAGACCGTTCACCACAACATTTGCCCCGGCCCTTGCGAACGCCAGCGCCACAGCGCGCCCGACATTTTGACCGGCTGCAGTCACAATCGCAGTCCGGCCATTCAAGCCTTTTATCTCCATAATTCGAATCTCCAAAGTGCAGCCAACATTGGCTGTGAATCTAGTTTTGATGAAATTGACATGTGTTTATTTCAGCCTGGAAATATGATCCATTGGATGCGATCATCGCCCTTAAGCCGAAACATCAGGGTGCAAACTGCTTTGATGCAGAACACCGATTATTTGCTGGCGACTCATCACCCCCTCTTCGATGGCTATCTCTATCGCGGTGCGGCCGGAGCGAAGTGATTGCTCAACCAGTTGCGCTGCCCGTTTGTAACCAAGCTGCTGCTTCAATGTCGGCGCAATCGCGATTGAGTCAAGCAGATGCGTCATGCAGACTTCTTCATTCGCTGTCAACAATTGGACGCAATGACGGTCAAACGATGAAATCGCTGCAGCCAAAGTCCGAATACTTTTGAAAAGTGATACGGCAATGAGCGGCATGTAGTCGTTAGTTTCAAGACGTCCGTTCGCCGCAGCCAGCGACACGCTGTGATCCAGACCGGTCACAAAATAGGCGGTTTGCACCAAACCCATCGCGTGCACCGGATTAACTTTGCCGGGCATCATCGACGAACCAGCCTGTACGGGTACCATCCGCAACTCATTCAATCCGGCGTGCGGCCCGGAACTTAACAAAATCAGATCGTTCGCCACCTTGCCGAGCGACAACGCCGCCGTCTTCACCGTTGACGACAGTGCCGCGAACACGTCCATATTCTGTATCGCATCGAAAAGATTCGCGCTAGGGTAAAGCGCGCGTCCGGCAAGCGCCGATAATTCAGCAACCACGGCTTGGCGATAACCGGGATACGTTCCCAGCCCGGTTCCTATCCCGGTTCCGCCAATGGGCAGCACTGAAAATAGATCAAGATGTGCTTGCAGGCTTTGCGCTAATCGCTCTGTCAGTCCGGCATAGCCGCCAAACGCCTGACCCAAGTGCATCGGCATGCAGTCTTGCATGCAAGTTCGTGCCACGCGTAAGAGATCACGATATTGCAGTTCTTTTTTTCGCAGCGAAACGCCAAGGTGCTTCACCGTATCCACCAGTTCGCTCACCTCTTCGATCAACGCCAGCTTAGTCGCGGTAAGTAAAACATCACTGGTCGATTGCGCATAGGCAACGTGATCGAGCGGATCGAGAAATTGATATTGTCCGGGGTTGTGCCCCATCAACTGAAGCGCACGATTGGCGATCACTTCGTTGATATTCATATTCATTGAGGTGCCGCAAGCGCCTTCAAGCGCATCCACGATCAGCGCCTGCGTATGTTGACCCGCTGCCAATTCCAGACATGCCAAAACGATGGCGTCGCTTTGCTCGGTCGTCAATTTGTCATTTCTTCCATTGACTATGGCAATCACCATCTTTGTCTTCGCAAGCCAACGCACTAAGCGCGGATAATTGGCGAGCGTTTCACCGCTATAACGAAAATTTTCACTCGCCCGCAGCGAATGGATGCCAAACAATGCATCGGCTGGAAGCGTTCGCTGACCGAGGCTATCGATTTCAATTCTTTGTGCTTCCCGTTGTGTTTCCCGATGTATTTCCATATACAAATCCTATTCTTTTTCAATGTCGCAGCCATCGCAGGGGCCACGCCACTTATCAAAATTGGGGGCCGTTGTCATCGCCGTTGTTGATCCTCATTACCAACGAATTTCATCTATCGTTTTAAATGAAGAAGCGGCTATGCTTATCCTGTTTCAGCAGCGAGTACATCTGGTTGAACTGGCTGTAGTATAGGTAAAACTTATTCAGCACATCCGAAAAGCGACCTACTATAAGTAATTCTTACGGGACTTATAATTAAACCGATTTTGGCGCGGGATTAAATCGGCCATCGTCACTTTCTGGCCAAACATCTCACACTAATTATTAACGTTTATCCTCAATGGCATTCACCTTAGTCCAAGCAGCGCACAGCAAAATTGATATTAAAAAAAGTGTTTTCATTGGCTTTGTCACCGCGGTGGCGGGGCGTCCGGAAGCATTGGCGGAAGTCGCGCGCCTGCGCGTGGAACATCCGAATGCCAACCACGTTTGCTGGGCCTTGCTTGCGGGCGGTCATTCCGGTGCATCGGACGATGGCGAGCCGGGTGGCACGGCTGGCTTGCCGATGCTGAATGTATTACGTCATCAGGATTTGGAGCAGGTATTGGCCGTGGTGGTGCGGTATTTCGGAGGGATACGGTTAGGCGCTGGTGGGCTAGTGCGGGCTTATACCGATGCAGTGGCGCAGGCTTTATTGCAGGCGGAAAAAATTGAATTGGTGGCGACGACGACGCTGTGCGCTGCGGTGCCGTATGCACTGGAAGGACCGTTGCGGCGCTTGTTGCAGCAAAATGGCGCAACCTTGGGCGAGGTGACCCATGGGGAAATGGTGAGTATGTGTTTTTCGTTACCGCTGGTCGCTGCGCCTGCGTTTCGACGCGATGCGAATGAGGCATGCCACGGCGCGTTGCAGTGGCTGGACGATGCTACAGAAGAAATGTAAATAGTCGCTAAATGACACAATTTTCATCGCGCCTCTCTGCATTACGTGTCACGTATAAGCGTGCATCTCAACAACACGTAATGCGTAAAAAGCGCGATCAGTCTGTCGTAAGCGAACAGTCAGCTATTAACAATTTGCTATGCACTTATCAGGCATCGTGAGTGGCTGACGTCGCACGCTACGTGCAGCAGGAATTGCGGTAGGTGTTTGCTGGCGCACTTCGATCAGGCTGCGGCCTTTATCGGCTTCCAGCACGACATGCGCGCCCGCCGCAACGTTCAGGTACTGACCAGCACCTAACCAATAATCATCACTTTGACCAGAAACCGTCACCCAGACGCGACCGGAGACAACTTGCAAGGTTTCTGCTGACGCTGTCTGAACTGACATTACCTGACCGGCGTCCAGGGTAAGGGATTGTTGACTACCTTTAGTGAATAATTTTCTCATCATGCTTCTCCGTTGAACTACTGCTATATTGCTAAATTCGTACTAAAATTGCTGCAAATACGTGCCTCAAAAATCTTCTGGTTGCCGATCTGTCTGGGTAAATAGGGCTAACGTTCGGATTAATGCAATTAAATGTCAGGTCGGTAAGTACATTCTAGTAAGCCGTATCGCAAGAACAAAACGAGTAATTTTCTTTCTCCTTGCTAATTTTATTCACTTAGAAACACCCAAAGCCATGACCGACCTACGTAAACTCCCGCCTTTGCCTGCGCTGCGTGCATTTGAGGCGGCTGCGCGCTATGACAGTTTTTCGCGAGCGGCTGAAGAAGTGCATCTGACACCCGGCGCAATTAGCCATCAAGTGCGGGCGCTGGAGGAAGAATTAGGGATAACGTTGTTTGCGCGCCACGGAAAGCGCATTACGATCACTGAGCAGGGTCAGCGTTTTGCAACAACTATTCGCAAAGCCCTGACAGAAATCGCGTTGGCAGCAGAAGCCTTGAAAGTCGATGCGCGACGCAAGCGTCTGGCTATCTCGGCGTTGCCCTCCTTTGCAGCGCGCTGGCTGGCACCGCGTTTATGGAAATTTATCGATTTACATCCGGATACCGAAGTCAATCTGCAATCGTCCAGCCAATTACAGGATCTGGCGCGGGAGCAAATTGATGTCGGGATACGCTTTGGTCTGGGACAGTATTCGGGAATGGTGGTCGAGAAATTAATGGATGACTATTACTATCCGGTGGCCAGTCCGCGCTATCGGCAAGGAAAATTGCCCAAAACGCCACAGGATTTGGCGCAATGCACGTTGCTGCGGATGGATTTGGGTGAAGCCTGGCAGCCATGGTTTGCAGCGGCTGGGGTGTCTTTGCCCGAACCTAGCAGCGGCTTGAGAATTGAAGACGCCTCGATGGTGTTGCGTTCAGCCTCGGATGGTCAGGGAATTGCGCTGACACGGCATGCTATTGCATTGCAAGAAATCGCCTCGGGGGATTTGGTAAGACTATTTGATGTCGTAGTGCTCTGCCCAAATGCGTATTATTTTGCTTGTACGCCAGAAGCGATGAACAAGCCGCAAGTGCAGGCATTTCACCAATGGTTGCTGGCGGAAATCGCGGAATTTAAAGCACAAAGCAGCTGGCCTGGATGATCGGGCCAACTGCTTTGGCATAATTTAGTTATTAAAAAATAAATTCTATTCTTGATCAAAAATATCCGGTAAATTGCGACCTATGTAAGCTACGCGTTCAATTCTTACAATCTCGCCCATGACACGAAAGAGAATTGCATAACTGCCGACGGTTGCCATACGCGCATCCTCGCCAATATCGGGACGAAGTTGATATATCAGTGGACTACGTTGAATATCACCAAACTTAATGCGTATGTCACGAAGAAACCCTAATGCGCAACCGGGACTATCTTGAAGAATATAGTTAGCGATATCATCCAAATCATCCTGAACAAAACGGGAGTGTTCTAGGCGCGTCAACCTGGTGTATCAGCGGCGTCCGCCAAAGCTTGATATTTTCGCTCAAGACGATCAAGTACCTCGTCTGTCGAAACACCGGGCGTCTTATCGTTTATTGCCTCCTGCCAAAGTTGGCGTAGCTCACCGACACCTTGTTGACGCAAGCTGCGCTTATACGTCCAGTCACGTAAGGCATCGCGAATAACTTCGCTACTTGATGCATATTCGCCAGTAGCAACGGCGCTGCGGACGATACGAACCATCTCTGGCGGTAAGGCAATACTAATTTTCTCTGCAGTGGTCATTGGCGTACCTCGGTCAAATAGTAGGAATTATTCACACCATAATAGCAAGTACAAACCAGCTGTAACAAAAAATGCCAGAATGACTGCGCGCTATAACACCACTTTCACCATCGGATGCGCAGACAATGCGCTGTATAAGTTATCAAGTTGCTCACGGCTGGTAGCTAACACCGTCACGGTCAGCCCGGTGTAATTACCCTTCGCTGACGGTCGCACTTCCAGCTTGCCGATGTGAAAAGTCGGATCGTGCTGCACGACCAGACCGACGATGGTTTCGGCAAAGGCATCATGGGTCGGGCCCATGATTTTGATCGGAAAATCGCTCGGATAGACGATCAGGCTTTCTTCAGGAGGAATGATTGGCATGTTCATAATGGTCGCTCTACGCTCTATAAATATTCGGGTGACACGAAAAGCGTATCACCGGGGGACGGCCCTGCTTAAGCTACGGTCCGCCCGGCATACAGAGCTGGGAGGACAATCAGACCAAGGCGGCTTTCGCGCCTTGATAAGCCTGATATAACTTGCTGTAAATGGGGCCAGGTTGGCCATTTCCAATAGTTTTGCCGTCGATCACGGTTACCGGCAAAATTTCTTTGGTGGCAGAGGACAGCATCACTTCGTCAGCCTCAAAAACTTCATCCCGGGACAGCCGACGTGCGGTAAATTGAATATCGTGCGCGGCGCACAATTCTTCGATCAAACCGTATCGAATGCCTTCCAGAATCAGATTGTTCTTCGGCGGGGCCATTAATACGCGATTTTTGACAATCCAGACGTTGGACGATGATGCTTCGGTCAAGAATCCATCCCGAAATTGAATCGCTTCGACTACGCCATGCTCTGCCGCATTTTGCGCCGCCAACACATTGCCAAGAAGAGAAATCGACTTGATTTCGCAATGCAGCCAGCGCTGATCTTCCATAGAAACACAGGATACGCCTTTTGCGCGGACCTGCTCGGTTGGCAGCACCAACGGATTAGTCATGATAAAAACGGTCGGTGTCAGCACTTCTTTCGGAAATGCGTGCGCACGTTTGGCGACACCACGAGTTACATGAATATAGACCATTTGATCTTCGCCGCCAAACGCCGAAGTGACTTGATTGATCAAGGCCATCCATTCTTCCTTGTTATGCGGATTTGGAATAGCGATAGCATCGAGGCTACGAAATAAACGTGCCATATGATGCTCTGCACGGAAGGCTTTGCCCGCATAAATAGGAATCACCTCATACACGCCATCGCCAAAAATAAAGCCGCGATCCAGCACGGGGATACGCGCTTCAGAGAGCGGCGTCATTACGCCATTGAGATAGACGATGGAATCTTGCATGATAGCTTTCTTGAAAAAGGGAGAGCTTTAATTCTGGCACAGCCGAGATCACGCGGGTATGCAAAAAAAGTATGCGTAATCGCGACGAAAGGGCCATGCAAGACTTATTTTTATCGGATATTGGTGTCGAAAAATGGCGACATAAAACGATCGGCCGCGATTTTCTGCACCTTGCTACGATTTACTTCGATCCGCCGCGCCATAGAAAACGGCAGCCGAAGCTGCCGCGATATTAAGACTTCCTTAAACGACTTGCGCCGTCAAACTGATCAGAGTCTTTTGAAGAACAAGCGGATTGAATCCCAGATCCGGCCAAAAATACTCGCCTGATTGGCTTCTTCCAATGCCAGCACTGGCAATTCAGTCAGGACCTTGCCGTCAACGGTAATCTTCATCGTGCCGATTTTGTCGTTTTGACTGATAGGCGCGATCAGCGGATCAGTGCGCTCTAGCACTGGCTTGATTTTTTCAGCTACGCCTTTTGGCACGGTGACGAAGACATCGTGATTAAAGCCAACCTTGATCTCGCTTTTGGCACCTTTCCAGACTTGCGGTGTAGCGACAGCCTGACCTTTGGCGTAGAGCTTAACCGTATCAAAGTTCTGGAAGCCCCAGTTCAACAGCTTTTGCGCTTCCTGCGTACGGGTCTGATCCGACGTGGTGCCGATGACGATTGCCAGCAAACGACGTTCGCCAGAACCGTTAGGACGCTTAGCTGATGCAATGATCGAATAACCGGCGCTGCTGGTGTGGCCAGTCTTCATGCCATCAACGGTTGGATCGGACCATAACAGGCGATTGCGGTTAGGTTGTTTGATCTTGTTGTAAGTGAAACTTTTGGTCGAATCGATTTTATAAAACTCAGGGAAATCGACGATAACATGCGAGGCTAATACTCCCAGATCACGCGCAGTGGTATACGTGTCAGCGCTCGGCAAACCGTGCGGATTGCCAAAATGCGTAGACTTCATCCCCATCCGTTGCGCTTCGCGATTCATCTGCACGACAAACGCATCTTCAGTGCCGGATACCGCTTCTGCCAACGCGACTGCTGCATCATTCCCCGACACCACCATCAAACCGTACAACAGATCGTTAATCGATACAGGCGTCGCGGGATCGATAAACATTTTTGAGCTGCTTGGATCGACTTTCCATGCGCGTACCGAGACGTTCACCATCTGATCCAGCGTCAGCTTCTTATCCTTGAGCGCATCGAACACGACGTAAGCCGTCATGATCTTAGCTAACGATGCCGGTTCAACACGCAAATCTGGATCTTGCGAGGCCACGATCTGATCGCTGGTAGTATCCAGCAATAACCAGGATTTGGCTGCGACCGAAGGCGAAGGCAAGGTCTGCGCAAAAGCAACCGTCGCGGAAAAGAGTGTTGCAGCTAACGCTGCGAATATTTTTTTCATAAAGGTGGGATAAATGAAGTCGGTATTAATGACGTTGGCACGACAGCCACAGCAGCTATCGCACAGATGAATAAGGATGCAGAACCAGTCAAGCAAGCAGCTAGGAACTACGCGAATCAATTAAGTCAGAATTATAGCCCCGTCAGTTAGCCAATATAACCGGGACCGTGTCAATTTGGCCCACACTGAGGCATCATTCTGCCGTTTCTCAAAAAGCCATCACTTCAATGGCTTTTTTGCCAACGGCATATCAGCGATGCCACATTTCGACCATCAGGTTCTTAATATGTTGCAAGCGCCGATGAAAAAAATGATCGGCACCGGGAATCACGATCACCGGGATATCTTGCGGGCGCGCCCATTCGAACACTGCGCTTAACGGAATCGTCTCATCAAGTTCGCCGTGAATCAAAATACTGTTAGCAGCCACGGTCGGCATCGGCCATTTACCGGCTGCGGTGCCGACCAATACCAGCCGCTCGGCAGGCGTATTGTCGGCGATCAGGCGCTGCTGTAACTGCGCTTGTACGAAAGTCCCGAACGAAAAGCCGCCCAATGCCAACGGTAAGTCAGGATATTGCTGGCGCATATGGGCGAGCAGCGCGGCCATGTCATCAGTTTCGCCACGGCCTTCGTCGTGCACGCCTTCAGACTTGCCGACGCCACGAAAATTCATCCGCACCGCCACGTAGCCCAGCGCTAAAAAGCCACGTGCCAAGGTGTGGGCGACTTTATTGTCCATGGTGCCGCCGAACAGCGGATGCGGATGCGCGACCAGCGCCAGACCACGCGGCGTAGGAAATTGTGCGCTATCTGGCAGGTCCAGTGCGCATTCAAGCTGGCCGACCGGGCCAGTGATAGAAAAAGATTCAGTCTGAGCGTTCATGGATATTTAGTGTAATGACGACGAATGATGGACGGCGCATCGTCGTGCGCACATGAGCAGCTTGCAACGACGCGTCTGAGGTCCGATTGAAAATTTTGGATCGCTGCTTAAATTTTCAGGCGCTCGACAATTTTTCCGCCGACGATATGGACATCGATAATTTCATCGATATCTTCTGTATCAACGTAGGTGTACCAAACGCCTTCCGGATAAATCACTAGCGTCGGGCCTTCTTCGCAGCGCTCAAGGCAACCGGCTTTGTTGATGCGGACCTTGCCATCGCCCGCCAGACCGAGTCCTTTGATGCGGCGCTTTGCGTGCTCTTGGGCGGCCTGGGCACCGCTATGCGCGCAAGATACGCGGTCACCGGGAGGGCGTTCGTTCAGGCAAAAAAAGACGTGGTGGGCGTAATACGGGGCGGTTGCCGGGACGGCCTCTGTGAAGTTGTCGTTAACAGTATCGAGTGGGGGATTGCTCATGGCGGAATCTGTCTAAAGTGCGAAAAAAGTGTCAGCAAGAATCATACACCCGCGGCTTTTCGTTTCGCACGGTGCATGGGATGAAATAGAAACCATAGGGTAAAAAATGGCCACAACACCGCTAAAAACTGGGCAGCGCCGTTAAAGTTAAGAAATTTGCCTAACGACCACGTTTGCAGCGTTTCTACGAAATAAGGATTGTCGGGGACGATATTGACGATCAGCAAGCTGATGGTGACCGCGATGCCAGCGACCCAGCGTTGCAGCATACGGGGCGCAAACCCCAGTGAAATCAAAATGGTCACACCGGTCAACAACCCTGTCAATGCGCCCGGTGTCAGCCAGACCAGCGTATTGTCGGGCGTAAATAGCAACGCCGACGCAAATGCTTTCACCAGCAACGTCAGCACGATCAATAGCGTGGTCAAGGCGATTTTTGGCGCATCTTTGCGCAGTACGATTTGCAACATTAAACCTGCGCCAATCAGACCACAGGCGGTAATCGCCGTCTCTGTCATCCAGTATTGCTCGGCCGAGAGTTGCGCATCGTTCGTCATCCATGCGGCCAGATCAATCGGCTGCTCAAACCAATCCGTCAACCAGTTCGACAACATCAATGTCACTTGTCCAAAGCCGAACAGATGACTCAGCGGTGCCAATTGCGCCACCGGCCACAGCGCGATCATCACCATTCCGTGGCTAGCTTCGCGATTGAACCAGCGCTCACGCAGTTGGAGTAGTTTGCTGTCTGGCCCAAAACGATGGCGAATAATTACCCCAATGATGCCGCCTAACAGCCCGCCGCAACTATTGGTCAACAAATCAAGATTAGACGATACTCGTGTCGGCAAATACGTTTGCACCGCCTCCATCGTGCCGGAAAATAAAATCCCCGCTATCGCGATCAGCAAGACGGTCGCCACCACCGGAATTTTGCGCGGCAGTACCAGCGCCAGCAGCAATCCCAATGGCATATAGCCCACAACATTGGTCCAGACATCGAACACGGTCCAGTAATGCGGGAACGGCGCGCTCAGATACGCCCACGGAGCCAGCCCGACATCGCGCCAGCCCGCAAATGGATACCAACTTGCATAGACAATTAATAACAAATAAATCACCAGACTGACCCGCGCAAACGAGGACGAATGCAGCGAAGGCAAATGTTTTTGTCCTTGCGTTGACGACCGACCTGTCATTGTGGACCCGCCTTGATGCGCTGAGACCACGCGCTAGAGGAGCGAAATTTCCACGCCATCATTTCTTCACCGGTAAACGTGTCAGCCATGCCATCAGATCATCGATCACAGCATCATTAGCGGTGGCAAAAGCCCGCGCGCCACCGGCGGCATCCGCAGTTGGCGTCGCAATCTGGCGACTAAACGTCTTTTGCGCCGCCAATACCCGGCCATTAAACAGCGAAGCGCGGATCGACACCTGGGCAACGCTGTGCGATGCACTATCGAAAGTCTGACTGAAATCGTCCATATCGATCCGCAGCACGGGCAGGTTCACCGCACCGTCCGATAACGATACGACTGTGCCGCCAGCCAGACTGATGCGCGCCTTCAGACGCTGGCTGAACAGTTGCGGCGGCGGCATGCTCCAACGCGTAGTCGCATACGGACGCGGCTGCAAATCGTTGGCATACGCCAGCCTAAACATCATCATCGTGGTATCCAGCCAGACCGGCGCATGAACATCGGCCAAACTAAGACTAAGCGCTGGTAAAGTCGCCGTTTCCGCAGGACTCACCGCAGCGCTGGCAACAATCGGCAATGGGCCAAAATCATATTGCGTATAAGTAATCGTTTTAGTAGCGCAGCCACCGATCAGCAGCAAGCCAAGCGTGATCAGAACGCTGTTTAAGAGCCGATTTTGCGTATTTTTGTGCATGGCATTCCTGTCTTATTTAGCTGGCGCAGTAAAACCTGCTTCGCCGGGTCCCGGGGCCGCACCGCCACTACCGAATAAAATACTTTGCGGCTGACGATTAAAGTTTTCCAGCGTCTGATTCAGGCTGCGCATGGATGTCCCGGCCTCTGTCGCCAACGCATTAAATCGAGGCAACGCGTCGTATTGCACACTGTCGGCCACAGAACCGACGTTATCCACCGCCCCCGACAACTTAGCCATTGGGCCGTTGGGCGACTGCAAACTAGCGGTCAAAGCATTCAGATTATTACTCAGCGCCGACATGTTTTTTGACAGCGCCGTGATCGAGGTCAGCGCCTGACTTAATTGCTCGGTCATCACCGGCAGCTTGATCAGCGTCGGCTGTAACTGGCGCGGAATTGCCGCATATTCATTGGCCGCGTTACTGACATCGCTAAATGCCGCAATCATCACTTTTTGATTAACCGGATCAAGCAAGCCGTTCAGCTTGGCAACAGTGGCTTCAGCCTGCATCAAAATGGCTGCGCCTTTGCTTTGAATATTATCGAAAAGGCTGGGACGCAACGCAATCCTTGCCGGTTTAGCCACGTTACTTGCCAATTTAACGGGATTGCTGCCGTCATCGTCTAGTTGAATGTAGGCCAGCCCGGTCACGCCTTGATAGCCCAACGTGCCAAAAGTGGCGTGGGTCATCGGCGTATCGAGATTAATTTTTAGGCGAATCAGAATCTGGCCGGGGACTTGCGGATCAAAAACGATGCTATCGACCTTGCCGACATCCAGCCCGCGATAGCGCACGTCAGCCTGGGGATTCAGCCCCGGCACCGATAGTTTGGTGGCGATTTCGTAGGGCACGCGTTCTACCCGGTCGCTGTTGAACCACATCACGCCGAGAATGGCCGCAGCCAACAGGGCGACGGTGAACAGTCCGGCAATCAATGCGTGCGCTTTATTTTCCATGATGCACCCTAACCCACTGTGTCCTGCTCGCAATGTGCCGAGAGGAAGAAATTTTCGATAAACGGATGCCGGACTTTCATCACCTGTTCCGGCGTGTCATAGGCAATAATGCGCTTTTCAGCCAGCACGGCGACTTTGGTAGACAGACCCAGCAACGACTCCAGATCATGGGTAATCATCACCACGGTCAGGTGCATATCTTTGTGCAGCGACAGAATTAATTTAACGAAGGCCGCCGATGACGCCGGATCGAGCCCAGCGGTTGGCTCATCCAAAAAGAGTAATTCCGGCTCTAACGCCAACGCCCTTGCCAATGCGACTCGTTTAATCATGCCGCCGGATAAATCGGAGGGCATTTTGAGCGCGTGCTCGGGACCGATACCGGCTAATTGCAATTTAAGTAATGCCGCATCCTTGACCAGCGTTTCTGGCAGCGCACGTAATTCTCGCATCGGCAGCGCCACATTATCGAGCACCGTCAGGGCAGAAAATAACGCGCCCATCTGAAACAACATGCCCCAACGGTTTTGCAATGCAGCCATCTGATCCACACTAGCACGGCTAAGATCGGTGCCAAATACAGAAATCTTGCCGCGTGTAGGCCGTTGCAAACCCAGTATCTGGCGCACCAACGTGGTTTTTCCAGAGCCGGAACCACCAACAATGCCAACGATATCGCCTTGTTGGATCGTCAGATCGAGATCTTGCAGAATCACGGTTTGACCGAATTGCGTCCAGAGTTTTTCGATCTGAATAACCGCTGGCGCGCTTGGTAAGGACTGGGCTGAATGTGGGGACAAATGTGCTATCAAAATCCGACCCCGCTAAATACAATGGCAAATACGGCATCGGCCAGAATCACAATCGTGATCGCGCTGACGACTGAGGTTGTGGTCCCTTGACCCAGGCTCTCCGTATTAGGTTCAATCCGCAACCCGAAATGGCAGGCAACCATCGCAATTAATCCGCCAAATACCGCGCCTTTGCCAAGCCCGATCAGATAATTTGGCAATGGCACCGCGCCCGGTAATTGCTGCAAAAAATACGTAGGCGACATGCCCAGCTGCACTTGCGCTGCGGTCATCCCGCCCAACAAGGCCATCGCATCGGTCCAGATCACCAACAGCGGCATCGCCACCAACAAGGCAATCACGCGCGGCAGGATCAAACGGAAACCGTGCGGCAAACCCATTACTTCCATTGCGTCGAGCTCTTGCGTTACCCGCATTACGCCAAGCTGGGCGGTAATCGATGAACCGGAACGCCCGGCGACTAAAATCGCCGCCAGCAAGGGTCCCAGTTCGCGGATGATACTCATCCCCAAAATATTCACCAGATACACATCGCCGCCAAAGGTATGCAATTGTTGTGCCGAGAGAAACGATAGCACTACGCCGATCAGAAAGCCGACAATCGCGGTAATCCCCAGCGCCTGAAAACCGACATGATAAATATTCGCCGAAATTTCTTTCCACGGTGCCCGATGCGGCAAGCGCAACATCCGCGCCAGATCCAAAACAAATTGGCCCAACAGCGCCACAAACCCGCTTAAATGATCAAACCCGACGCACCACCAGTCATAAATGACATTAAACAAGCGCCTTCTGGGAGGAGCAGGCGGCACCGCCAACGGTCCGGCCTCCTCTAGCCGCTGGAAGAATGCACGTTGCTGGCGCGCCATCGTCAACGCGGGCGGACGTTTTTTGCCCCATGCGTTCCACAATAATTGCGCACCAATATGGTCAATCGCATCGATTTGCGATAAATCCCAGCGCAGATCGCTTTGCTGGCTGCGCGCTGCCAGCTTTTTGAAAGCAACCTGCAACCTGCGCATGACGCCCGGTTGCGTAAGCGTATGGACCTGCCAATTTCCGCTGACCGTGACCGTCGTTGCGCCACTGTTGCGACCGTCGTTAGCGCGTGCAGCGTCGTTTAGCGCGGAAATGGCAACAGAGGGAAGTTGAACGGCGGGATTTGGCATGGGACAAGTTTAAGTGAGATTTCAAACAAAATCTCACTCTCCGGGGTTTTATAGGCAAAAGCCCACTGTCATCGGCTGCCGCCATTAAATACATGCGGGCAACTATTTGACCTCAGCCAGCATCCCGTTACAATGCGCGGCATGACATCCTCACTTTCTGCCGAGCTTATCTTTGCCCTTTCCACGCTCCATCCCGATCAAATCACGATTGAGGTGGTGGCCGAAACCGGCTCGACCAATGCCGATTTATTAGCAAGAATACAAGCGCCGCAAGCTAACGATGCGCCTATGACACCGATGCTGCTGATCGCCGAACAGCAAACCGCCGGTCGTGGTCGCGCCGGGCGGACCTGGCTTTCTGCACCCTCTGCGGCGTTAATGTTTTCGTTGGCATGGCGCTTCGAGCAACCGTTGCAAAAACTGGTTGGGCTGCCACTAGCTATCGGCGTGGCGATTGTGACTGCACTCAACACCTATTTGGTACAAGCGTCCGGGGCACCGCTGGCCTATCCGACCGATCACGGCATCCGCCTGAAATGGCCTAACGATTTGCTGCTGAATGGGGCCAAACTAGGCGGTATTCTGATCGAAACCGCGAATGGCGCACCGCATGAGGTGAACAATGCGCAATCCAGTTGGGCCGTAATTGGGGTTGGGATCAATATCGCGATGCCAACCGAGATGCAACACCAACTAGGTCGCAGCGTCGCCAATTTGCCACTGCCGCCGGCCGCCGAATCTGACCGAAATCTGCTCATGGCAACGTTATTACGCAGTCTGCGGCAAACGCTGGAAGAATTTGAACAACATGGTTTGGCCCCCTTCGTTCCCCAATGGAACCAACTTCACGCGCATGCGGGTCAGCAAGTGGTTATTCTGGATCAGGGCAAGGTCTTGCATGAAGGCACAGCACTGGGCATCGATGAAATCGGCCGTTTTTTGCTGCAAACATCGCAGGATGGTCGGCCTATCGCTATCATGGCAGGCGACATTTCGTTACGCGCCAAGGAAGAGTAAGCATGGGCATGTTATTCATTGATGCGGGCAATACGCGCATAAAGTGGGCTTTAACTGACGTACCAAGTGCCGATGGCGGCGCGCAGGCCGTGCCGGTCTGGCGCGAATACGGCTCTGTTGCGCATGGCGAAATGGCTGATCTGCCAACTTTCTGGCGCGGACTTAACGTCACGCGCGTGTTCATTTCTAACGTCGCTGGTCATCTCATCGGGGAGCGTTTGCTGCAATTGCTGCAACGTGCTTTTGGTGCCAGTGTTGTCCCGAAATGGTTTGCCTCAGCCCCGCAACTGGCCGGAATACGCAACGCTTACCGCAACCCAACTCAGCTCGGTTGCGATCGCTTTGCCACCGCGATTGGCGCGCATCGCTTATATCCGCAGCAAGCACTATTAGTCGCCACCTGCGGCACGGCTACCACCATCGATGCGATCAGCGCCGATGGCGTGTTCATGGGCGGCATGATTTTACCGGGCTTGGGCTTGATGGCGAATGCATTGGCGGGCGGCACCGCGCAACTACCGCTGATTGTCCATCACGTTGTGATCACCGCGCCGTTTGCCGACAACACCGACGATGCGATCATCAGCGGCTGCATCGCTGCGCAAGTAGGCGCAATCTCGCACGCCTTGGCATTACAGACGCAGCAGCATGCGGGAAGCGCCATCAAATGCATCATCACCGGCGGCAGCGCAGAAGTCATAGCGCCCTATCTGCCGATGCCGTGCGAACGCGTCGATCATCTTGTCCTGACCGGACTATGGACCGTCATCGCCGCAGAAACCGCATGCTGAACGACTATCAAGCTATCGTCATAAAGAGTGTAGAAACGTCATGTTGAAATTCATTTTCTGGTTGCTGGTACTCGGCAATGTCGGCCTGTTCGCGTTACAACGCGGCTATCTGGACGATGCCGGGATAGTCAGCAGTGGCCGCGAACCTGCGAGACTCACCAGCCAACTTCAGGCAGATAAAATAAAATTGATGGCAGCCACTGATCTGGCCGGCCCAAAAAATACGGCGGCAACTTCAGCTGGCGTCAGCACGTCGGCACCGCAAGCTAGCAACGCTGGCACCGCAACACCCCCAGCCTCCGCTATCTCTGCTGCGCCTGCCGCTTGCACCGAAATCGGCAATTTCAACGCTGCCGAGGCGCGCAGATTTTCTAGCCAGCTGGCAGAGTTAGCGCCCCGCCTCAGCGCCAGCCGTCGTGAAATTCAGGAAGTCGGCAGTTATAGAGTGTTCTTGCCAACGCTGGGCAGCAAAGAAGCGGCGAACAAAAAGGCCGCCGAACTACGCGCGCTTGGCATTACCGATTTTTTTGTGATCCAAGAAGAGCCGCCACTGCTTTACGGCATTTCGCTCGGCACTTTTAAGATGGAAGAAGCCGCGCAGCTACAGGTGAAATTATTAGAGAAAAAAGGCATCGCCGGACTTCAGATCGCCCCGCGCAACGCGACCGCTATTAAAGTTGCGTTTCAATTGCAGGCATTAAGCGTGGGCGATAAAGCCGTATTTGACAAAATCATGACCAGCTTTCCGCATCAGGAAATACGCAGCTGCGAATAAGTTTATTTCAGATCAGATGGCTGCAATGTCAATAAATGTTGTAAACACGTTGGGCAATAGCATGTCGTCGACGCTGTCACATTTGCAGACGGCGCTGGCGCATTAAGCACGGGCAACGCCTGACACCAGCAAGGCGTGGTGCTATGGGTCGCAGCGCCGCAACTAAATTGCGCATTGCAAATAGGACATTGCATCATCGTCATGCGTCTCTTTTAACGTGTTGCCGGAGGGAACAAATGGTAGGATTATTTGTCCTCTTCACAACACTATCCTATGATTTATTGCGTACTTACTTAAATTCTGCATTTTATCCAAACATCCGTATTACGCATCCAACAGGCAGCCACTTTTCCATGTAAAATCGCGCCCATCGTCGCACGCCTATTTGTGCATTGCACTTGGCCAACTTTGGTCGCACACTTATACGCGGTTTACTGTCCACCTTTCCAGACTTTCTCGCAGGATATCTCATGCTCGATTTGACCGATGAACTTGCCACTATTGCTCCTAAAGTAAAAGCCGGAATTCTGGCCGAGGCGCTGCCATATATTCGCAAATTTCATGGCAAAACCATCGTCGTCAAATACGGCGGCAACGCGATGACCGAAGAGCGCCTGAAGCACGGCTTTGCGCGCGATGTCATTTTGCTCAAACTGGTCGGCATGAATCCGGTAGTCGTCCACGGCGGCGGCCCCCAAATCGAGAATGCGCTCAGAAAAATCGGCAAGCAAGGGACATTCGTCCAGGGTCATCGGGTCACTGACGAAGAAACCATGGAAGTCGTTGAATGGGTATTGGGCGGCGAAGTCCAGCAGGATATCGTGATGCTGATCAATCATTACGGCGGTCAGGCGGTTGGTTTGACCGGCAAAGACGGCGGCCTGATCCGTGCGCGTCGCATGAAAATGCCAGACATGCAAAATCCGGGACAATTTCTGGATATAGGTTTCGTCGGCGAGATTGAGGCGATCAATCCCGCGGTCGTAAAAGCATTGCAAGACGATGCCTTTATTCCGATCATTTCACCGATTGGTTTTGGTGCAGACGGTCAGGCTTACAACATTAATGCCGATGTCGTCGCGGGCAAAATCGCTGAAATCCTCCACGCAGAAAAATTGATCATGATGACCAATATTGCGGGCGTTCAGGATAAAGACGGTAATCTGGTCACAGATTTGTCAGCACGTGAAATCGACGAAATGTTTCAAGACGGCACGATCTCCGGCGGTATGTTGCCAAAGATTTCTTCAGCACTAGACGCGGCCAAAGCTGGCGTCAATGCGGTGCATATTATTGATGGCCGTATCGAGCATTCGCTGCTGCTGGAAGTATTGAGCGAACAGGCTTTTGGCACCATGATTCGTTCGCATTAAAAACGTCTCGGGAAGTATCGGTAAAAAAAATAGGGCGAACCAGCAAGATGCTGGTCCGCCCTATTTTTATGTAGGCAGTTATACAAATGCGCCCATTCTGAGGGCGCTTAACTACACTTAAGCAGCCACTTGCGCAGGCACCAGCAGCGCCAACTGTTCCGGCGTCAGATAACACCAATCGCCCTCTTCCAACCCCAGCGAAGTCAGTGTCACCCCGCCAATAGCAGTCCGTTCCAGCGCAACGCAATGGTTGCCAGCGGCGACCAGCATGCGCTTCACCTGATGGTATTTACCTTGTTCCAAAATGATTTCGATATGGTGATCATCGATCATTTTGCAGCTGACTGCCGCCAATGGCGCTGGCTCATCGTTTAATTGCACGCCCGCTAATAATTGCGCCACCAATTCCGGCGTGACCGGATCATGCGTTGTAGCGACGTAGACTTTAGGAACGTGGCGCTTAGGCGATGACTGCGCGTGGATGAAACTGCCATCGTCCGACATCAGCAACAAGCCGGTCGTGTCGTGATCCAGACGCCCGACCGGCTGTAGTTCACGCCAGGTGAATTCCTCTGGCAAAATTGACAACACACCGGGATGATGACTAGGCTTGCGTGAGCATTCGATGTTCGGCGGTTTATGCAAGGCAATATAAACCTGTTCGCGATAGACCCATTCTTCATCGAACAGCACAAAGGTCAGACCGTCGGTTTCGATCTTGCTGCGGTAATCATTCACAATCTCGCCATTGATGCTGATTTCGTCGTCGTCGATTAACGTGCGGCAATATTTACGGGTGCCGACGCCCTGCGATTGCAGGATACGGTCTAAGGTCAGTTTGCTCATGGATGCGGTGTGAAATGCGTAAAAAAGGTCGAATGAATAATAAATAGCGCCGTTTTAATGCTGCAACGGTCCAAAATGATCTCCCGGATGATACACAGGTCGCCAGCGTTATTCTTGTATTCTGCGTTGAACAGGCCAACAAACACGTAAATAAAGCAGCCGCAAATTGCACAAAAATGCCGTATTGACGACCAAATATTATTGCCCCGTCGCCACGGGATACGGGACAGGCAGCACGCTTTTAGCGCCATCGAGATGCCTCAGATTAACAATCACCCTCTCCACATCCGGCTCTGTGCGTACAAAGGCTTCCAGTGCACTGGCAGTTACGGCGGGATCATCGGTGCAGCCTTCCACCCAAACAAAGCGGCGCTGAAAGGTCAGCCATAAACTGCTTCTGGCAAATGCGGATTTCTTGGCAAAGTGGGCTGCCACCGCTTTGCTAATGTCATGATCATAAGCGTAGGAGTTAGGCTTACTGCATTGTCCGGCTAGCCAGCAACTAGTACCACGCTCCACCCGCCAGTGCGATTCTTTGCGAGCATCGTCTTCGGTCATCATCGGACCAAGTGGCAGCGGGCACGCGGGCAGCGCATTGCGGACTTGGATAAAAGGATCATTGAACCAGTTTTTTAGCGCGGTATCACCACCAGCATCAGCATCAGCATCAGCATCAGCGGCGGGAAATAACGCCAACACCATCAAACTCACTAACAAGATAGCGATTCTGCGATGCAGCATCATAACGGCCTCCTTCGATGGCGACGCTTTTGACTCTTTCTGTGACAGGAGTCGCGCCGATAACTGCGGTCATGCACCTATTATAAATTTTCAGCCGAAAAGGGCTTTTTGCTAGGTTTTGCGTGAAGATGGTTTCTGATGATTTTTGAAGCTGACTTATTTCACACCGTGATGCCGAAAACACTCAGCCGTATGATCGTCCACCAATCCAATACCTTGCAGATAAGCGTAAATAATCGTTGAGCCGACAAATTTAAAGCCGCGCTTCAACAGATCTTTTGAAATGGCATCCGACAACGCTGTTTTTGCCGGACTAGGATTGCCGCTGCCCCAATTTCCTTGCACTGGTTTGCCATCAACGTAAGCCCACAAATACGGATCTAGTCCACCGACCTCGTCGCACATCCGCAAGTAGGCTTTCGCGTTAGTAATCGTGGAGGCGACCTTCAGACGATTGCGAATAATCCCCGCATTTGCCAGCAGTTCCGCCACCTTGTCTGCATCGTAGGCAGCGATCTTAGCGGCATCCCAGCCATCAAACGCGGCACGATAATTTTCGCGTTTGTTGAGCACAGTTTCCCAACTTAATCCTGCCTGCGCACCCTCCAGATTCAGCATCTCGAATAACCGTAGTTCATCGTGACAGGGCACGCCCCACTCTTCATCGTGATAGCGAAGATACAGCGGATTATTGAAATTGGCCCATCCGCAACGGGTTGGTATTTCGGCAGGCTCTACGGCGATTGGTTTCTTTTTTGTCATAGTCGAATTAAGAAATTTCCACGTTTACATGTTAAAAATCCAGAAAACTCTCGTGTGCATTTACGTTAATCTCATTTCTTTTCTGAAAGGAAATTTATGATGAATGCACTCAGTGCGCTGAATTTCAGCGGCTTTGTTGTCGCTGCTTTTACTGCAAATCCATTCCGTAACACGCCGACGACATTTGCCAGTAATCTGGTGTCCGCTGCCACCTGCCATATGGATCGCGCCAGAAATGACGCTTCTGGCGGCGGCCATGATTCTTACCGGCAACCATGCGCTTCCGGTAGTAAACCCGAAGAAAATTACCATGCCGGAAATGCTTCTCAAGATGCTAATGCACAACGACATGCGGACAACCAAGCAGACCGGGCCCGATCGAGCAATGCGCCCGATAACTATCGACAACCTGACGCTTCTGGCAGTAAAGCGCGAGAAGACTACTATGGGCGAAACTCCGCACAAGAATCCGACGACCAGCGGCGTGCGATAAAGGATTTGGAAGCAAGCTCGCGCGCAAACAATCTAGCGTCATCAGATCAAGGATATCGTTTGAAGTTAAGCCTAGCAGAGGCAGAAAACAAAAAAAATCACCCCGACAAGAGGGAATACTATACCGAACAAGCGCAACGACACGCCAACCTCGCCAATTTCTATGCCGGGCAATCGACTCAAAGCAGTCAAGAGGCGCAAGCCCTGCACACAAAAATAGAAAGACGAGAAAACCCGTACACGCCTTCGGCATCTAACTTTGAATCCCCTATCCCTTCAAGATGGTCAGATCGCGGTGGAGACGATAGCAATCAAAGCCGCGGTCCCAGCGCGTTGCATCCAAATCGTTAATCCCATGCAATCGTCGTAGTAAAAACGCGCAATCCTCCAACGGTATTGCGCGTTTCTCAGTCCAAAGCCGCTGCTGGCGTTGCATCAGATGTCAACGACAGATCAACATCGCACCAGGTTTCAATCAGCTTCTTTAAATCTTCCATACGTAAAGGTTTTTTCAGCACACCATCCATGCCCTCATCAAAACAGCGCTGCGTATGGGCCTGATCCACCGCAGCAGAAATCGCGATAATCGGCATGCGCTGCAAACATCCTGCGCCTGATCGCGCTTCACCCAACCTGATTTCACGCGCCACCTGATAACCATCTTTACCGGGCATATAGCAATCCAGCAACACCAACGGAAATGACCGATGCGCCAGAATTGCCAGCGCGGCACGGCCATCTTCAGCCAGCACAATATTGCAACCCAGCGCCTCTAACTGACGCTGAATAACCAGTCGATTAATCGGATGGTCATCGACTACCAGAATAGTAGGAACTGCAGGGATGACCGAAGGCCCGGCGGGTACCGCGCTCTGGATAATCGGCGACGTAATATTGAACGGTACAAATTGCCGCTCTGTCGTCGTCACCGGGATAGTGAAACACATCGTTGTGCCGACCCCGATTTCACTTTTTAGCACCAGCGTCCCTTGCATCAACTCAATCAGTTGACGGCAGATCGTCAATCCCAAACCAGAGCCGCCATAGCGGCGCGTTGTCGCGCTGTCCGCTTGCGTAAATGCGTTAAACAACCGGGCTTGTTGCGCAGTCGCAATCCCAATACCGGTATCGGTCACCGTCACTTGCAACACGGAGGCGGTAATCTGCGTGGCTTTTGAGAGTTGCAGGCTGACCGTCACGCTGCCCTGCTCGGTAAATTTGACCGCATTTGAGAGCAAATTCAGCAACACCTGACGCAAGCGCGTGGGATCAACCGCAACATCGAGATTCAGCGGCAGATGACTTTCCAGCAAAAGTGGCAAGCCCTTTTCAGCTGCCTTGATCGCCGCCATGCTAATCGTCGTCTGCACCAGCGCGACGATATCAGTCGGAATCTGCTCAAGCTCAAGCCGATGCGCTTCCAGTTTGGACAAATCCAGCACATCATCCAACAACCCCATCAACGCATCCGCAGCCGACCCGGCCACGGTAATTAATTCTTGCTGATGCGGCGCAAGCCGCGAGCGCTGCAACAGCTCCACCGAAGAAAGAATGGCGTTCATCGGGGTCCGAATTTCATGGCTCATCACTGATAGAAAATCCGATTTCGAGCGTTCTGTGCGGATGGCCGACCGCTGCGCTGCCTTAGCCCGTAACGCGAACCAAATAACCAGCGCCATCGCTAGCACCAATACGGTCAGCTCCCCCGCGTAATATTGGGTCAGGGTGCCCCAGGACGGCGCACCATAATCCGACTCTTCCAGCCATTCGTCGAGCATCACATTCGTTTGCAACGCCGTCAGCGATGCCAGCGATTTATCAATGATAGAAGCAAGAATCGGCAAATCATGGCGCACCGCCATTGAGATGGTGGCGGGCATGTGCCCGATCGTGCCAGAGATTTGTAGCGTGTTTAAATATTTACGCTTTAAGAAAGGCTGCGTCGCCACGTCCACCCCTATCGCGGCATACGCACGACCATCGGCCACGGCTTTAAGCGCAGTATCGGAATTACGTTGCGGCAACAACTTGATCAGCGGATAACGTTGTCGGATTTCCTGCTCATAAGCGCCGCCAGCCTTGATGGAAACGGTTTTACCGTTGAGCTTGCGCGGATCAAAAATGATCGGCGCATTGGCCGCACTGACAATAATTGTTGTCCCGATAAAATAGGGCGCACTGAAAATCACTTTCGATCTGAAACCATCCTCGGCATAAGTTTCTGACACTCTGGGCATCAAATCGATTTTTTCCTGACGCATTGCCTCCAGAGCCGCAGCCGGACCATCGACAGGAACGAATGCAAATGCCAGACCGGTGATCTTTGAAATCGCGCGCAGATATTCGGCCGCCAAACCTTTGTAGACGCCATTTTCGACATACTCAAGCGGTCGCCAGTCAGGATCGCCAGAGATCGTCACGATGGGATGCTGTTTGATCCATGCCCGCTCGTCAGCGGAAAAAAGCTGCAGATTCAACGTGTGCGGTGGTGGCAGAGTCCTAATTTGCGCATGCGCCTGCACCAGCAGCAAGCTCAACAAGCAGGCAATAACCCCCAGTAAAACAAGTATCTGCCAGCAGCGTCTTATTGCTATGCGCATAACACCCCGTGTGTGAAAGTGAATAATGTTTCCAGCAAACAAACGCAATTGCGGATTAAGCAATGGCAAATGTGCGTTTATAAACGCCGCTTGCAGTTGGAAGATATCTCGTCGCGTCCTGCCTTTTGCGCCCTAAACGGTGGGTAGCAAAAAATGTGGAGGCAAAGCGGGAACGATGGTGAGCGGATTATACTTACAAATCCATGAAATACTGTTTTTACATACAGCATTTTTAAGAGAAAAGGTCAATGTTTTGTGACAAATAATTACCTAAAGGAAATAACCAAAAGTAGTTTGGCATGCGCTAAATTGACTTAAAAGTTAATTTCATAAGAGGCTGCTTCTCTGATTATAGGAGTAAAAGGTGCAATCTTAAGCTGACTCCCTCGCTCCATATTTCAAAAAGCAACTATGACTGCGCGACCCACAGTTTCTAAAAATATACAAAAAACAATGGAGCTTGCAGGAATATCTCAAGCAGAATTAGCCAGATTGACCACACTGCCACATCCCACCATCAACAAGATTTTGCACGGCCTGACAAAGGATCCTCGATTAAGCACGGTGCTGCTTATCGCAGAGGCTTTAAAAGTCCGCCTCAATCAACTGGCCGGGGTCGATCCTCTGCCATCGGCAACCGAGGATATTTGACTTGCCATCATGGTGTAAGTACGAATTCGGCTTGCAGAAAAAAGCAACATAAAGTGATTACTTCGACATTTAATGCGAATGATAATGATTATTGTCTCGTATAATAATGGCGAATAACTATCGGCATGCCATCTAAATAGCTATCAAAAAACGTCCGCTCATCAGTCCTGCCGTTTAGGCCGCAATGCTTGTATTGCGTGATGACTGATCGCTCACAGACTGCTGCGTTATCTACGTCGTACGCATCAAATGATCTCGCCAATTCTCATCAACACACCCTGCTCTTTTATTCCTGACATGTTTAAGAAAATTTTATTTCAGCTGCATTGGTTCATTGGTATTACTGTCGGCACCCTGCTGATGCTGATTGGACTGTCGGGTGCAATTTTGTCATTTAGGGAAGAGTTACTGGACCTGCTGAATCCGGGCGTATTAAGTATTGCATCCAACACGGGCACGCCGTTGACGCCGGATCAATTGGTCCTGCATGTCCAGGCAGCGCAACCTGGCAAGCGCATCGCACAAGTGACTGTGTATGCCGATCCGCGTACCACGGCGCGTATCAATTTTGCGCCGGAACCGGGCATGAAGCGCGGGGAGTTGGCCTACGTCAATCCGCTGACCGGAGCAGTACTGCAGGGATTGCAAGGCAACGATTTTTTCAAGTTTATCGAGCGCTTTCATCGCTGGTTGCTTCTACCGCAAGAGATCGGCAAAGTGCTGACCGGCAGCTTCGCGCTCTGTCTGATTTTCATGGCACTCTCCGGTCTCTATTTACGCTGGCCGCGGCGTCCGCTGGCATGGCGCAACTGGTTCAAAGTGAACTTCGCGCTGACTGGACGGGCGTTTTTGTGGAATCTGCATTCGGTCGTCGGCACTTGGGCGCTGGTGATGTATCTGGTGTTGAGTCTGACCGGCTTGTATTGGGCTTTTGACTGGTTTAAGGACGGCACGAATCAGCTCTTGGGCGAAAATCAAAGCGCTAAACAAATGCAACCAAAGCAGGCTGAGGGCAAGAAAAAATCTGGTGCGGGTGACGCTGATCAGGCTTCTGGGCGACGCCAAAAACGCGATGGCGCTGATGCAGCTGATGGAAATAACGCAGATCAAACGCCAGCGTTGGCGCAGGCATGGCAAGTATTTTTACAAGAAAGCGCAAAGACTGGCGGCTATAGCACGGCACGTTTGCGTTTACCTGAACGGGCTGGCAAGCCGGTCCAGATCAATTATCTGGATAGCAATCCTCCACATGAACGCGCCCGCAATCAAATGAGCGTGCAACCGCTGACCGGCAACGTGATCGAGCTTGATCGCTATGCCGATAAGTCTGCTGGCGGCCAACTGATTAGCAGCGTCTACTCACTGCATATGGGATCGTATTTCGGTTTGACTGGCCGCATTTTGATGACATTTGCAGGTCTTGGTCTGCCCTTATTCGGTATCACCGGCTGGATGTTATATCTTGACCGTCGCCGCAAAAAACGTGCGGTACGGGCCGAACGTGCCGCTCTGGCTGCGCCGCACAGTCCCTTAACTAGTCCCGCCGGTAGCGCGATGCCCACCGCCGCCAATAAGACATCACCGCTGCTGATCGCCTTCGCCAGTCAATCCGGCGTCGCCGAAAGCATGGCCTTGCGCACCGCTGCCGCTTTACAAGCCGCAGGAGTAGCGGTCAAGATACAGGCATTGTCCACGTTAGACCCAGAGCGTCTACGCCACTTTCATCGCGTGTTGCTGGTTGTCAGCACCTTTGGCGAAGGCGATCCGCCTGATAGCGCCCGGCGCTTTGCCCGTCAGTTAGCCCAACAATCGGGCAATTCGTTACCGCATGTGCAGTACGGCATTCTGGCGTTTGGCGATCGCAGCTACACGCAATTCTGCGGCTTCGGTCACACGCTCGATCATTGGCTGCACAGTCAGGGCGCACAGGCGTTTTTTCCGATGATAGAAGTCGACAATGGCGACGAAGCTGCGTTAGCGCGCTGGCAACAAGCGTTGCGTGAGCTGGCCGGGACCACTGTCGAAAACATTGCGCTTACACCATCTCCAAATACGCAGGTCAGCCCGAATACTAGTGCACAAATTGCTGCACGCTTGCCAACGCCTTATCAGCCATGGCGTCTGAGTACTCGTCACCAAAGCAATCCCGGCAGTCAGGGCGAACCGATTTTTCACCTTGAATTCTCGCTTTCCGATCAGCCTGCGGCGAACTGGGCGTCTGGCGCTTTGGTGGAAATTGTTCCGCATCATGCCATCGAGCGCGTCGACTTTTTTCTGCAACGATGGGCACTGGATGGTGCTGCGTTGGTTCAACACAATCACCAACAACTACCGCTGAGAAGCTTGCTCTCGCGTAGCATCCTGCCGAATCCCGGCAAGGATAGTTTGCCTGCGAAGGATTTGATCACGACCGCGCAACAATTGGCTGACCAGTTGCAACCGTTAGGCACGCGTCGGTATTCGATCGCATCTATTCCTGAAGACGGCAGCGTGCATTTGCTGGTGCGTCAGGTCAGCCATGAAGACGGCCTGGGTCTTGCCTCCGGCTGGCTGACTGAACATCTGCCGCTGGGGACTGAAGTCGAGATGCGCTTGCTGCCTAATCCCGGCTTTGAATTGCTGGCCGTCGATGCGCCTTGTATTTTCATCGGCAACGGTTCTGGCATTGCTGGTTTGCGTGGCCATTTGCGCTCCAGAGCACAGCAAAAGCTGCACGATAACTGGTTGTTGTTTGGTGAACGCAATCAGGCGCATGACTTTCTGTATCGCGATGAAATCGAAAAATGGCTGGCGGATGGCGTATTGTCGGGTGCTGATTTGGCGTTTTCTCGCGATCAGCCGGAAAAAATCTACGTCCAGGATCGCTTGCGTCTGGCGGCAGACAAGTTACGCAAATGGTTGCAGCAAGGCGCGGTTATTTACGTTTGCGGCAGTTTGGATGGCATGGCGGCAGGGGTGGATAGCGCACTGAGCGACATCCTCGGTGAGGATGCGCTCGATGATTTGATCGCGGCGGGACGTTATCGGCGGGATGTATATTGACTTTTCTGATGCGGGATGACCGACTAGATGATGGATACGACTACCAGCAGCCGGTAGTCGTATTCACCGCCCCGGCTGAAGTCGCATTCGCCTGCACGCCAAGATTATTCAAGCTAAAGGAATAACAGGCATCCGCAACTTGGGTCCCGGTCGGCGTTGCTACCGCAGTAAAATCTGTCGTCGTGACCTGCGTCACCGTTAACGTGTAATAGCTAGTCCCTGTGGTGCTGATCGGCGGAAATGTCGATGCGCCATAATTCAGCGCAAGGCTGGATGTTGTATAAGTATTGGTTGTCGCAAAGTATTTTTCCTCCCGCGCCGCCAAATCCAGCAGCGCCACTTTGGCATCAACCCGATGCCCCTTTAATACCTGCACACGATAAGACGGCACCGCAATGGCCGCCAAAATCCCGATAATCGCGACGACGATCATGACTTCAATCAGCGTAAAACCGCTAGGGGCTGAGCGCTTCAGCTGCGGCCGATTGCACGCACGGCGGACGACATTTCGCATAGTTGGCTTTCTTTTCGATTAACGCAATTTGATCCAGGTCAGACGACTGGCATTGCCACTTGGTGGGTCGACTTGCGTCACAACGCCCTGTCCTGAAACGGTTTGTTGCACCAGGAAAGGCTTGCCCGCTGCGGTAACAATCGATGGCGAGCCGGTCGCACTCAAACCCAGCCCGGAAATAATCGCTGAGTTAGCAGCCACAAACCCGGCGTTTGCAGAAGCAGTCGCGAAAAATGACGATGTCGGCGCGCCGCCAGTACCTGCGGATATCGCCATTGTAAAACCAGACGGCGGTTGGATGGTACAGCTCAAGACCTGATTGATCGTCGGAATAGTGGTATTGACCAGGAAAGTACCGAAAGCGACTACCGGGCTAAAAATAATCTGCTCACTGGCGGTTGTCGTTGAGTTTGAAGACAACTGCAATTGCCAGCCGAATTTAGTATTGGTACCGGCCGGGCAAGCTGCTGTCACCGCCTGGCCTGACCAGCAAACCGCATTTTGGGACACCGTGCGATAGCCTGAGATAGTACCGTCTGTGCTGGCGGTAGTAACCGTCGTGATCGTCTGCGATTGCAGATTTGCGGTGGTATAGCTCTGCACCGGGGTGGCTGGCAGCGTTGCATAATCGGTATTGCTGGCAGCATTCCAGGCGCTCAGATTCCAGTCCCAGATGCCATACAGGGATTGTGTGCCAGTCGCATAAGTTGCCGTACTGGAAAGCGTTTGCGGAAATTGTTGTCCTGTACCGAATGCAATGATAATCCGCGGCAAACCAACGGCTTGAATCACCGAATTGACGGTCAGACGCGTAGTAATCGGTTGTCCGCTGGTCGTCGTAAACATCGGGCTGCTGCTGGCGGCCCATTTGGTCGGATCGCTACTGGTCAGGTCAAAACGCCAGACGTTGCCCAGGAAATCTCCGGCATACAAATAATCGGTAACATGATCGCCATCCAGATCGGCAGAAGAGACGTAGTCAATCCCGTTTTTGTTCGTCATGCTTTTCACGCCAGTATCAAGGAAGCGAAAAGTAGTTGCGCCGGTGGCGTAATTCACAGTCATCACATATACACCAGCAGTACCAGTGGCGCTGTTATGTCCGTTACCGAAAATAACCGCCCAGTTGCCGTCATGTAATCTGCGAATGATCGGTGTGCCAAACACGCTGCCCAGACTGTTGCTGCATTGCGCTGAGAGAGTATCGTTCACGCAAGAAATAACGTTCCCCACTACTGCGGTCGAACCCCATTCGCCGATCACCAGTTTAGCGGCATTTCCCTCTGAAAATTGTGTTGGGTCAGTGATATCTAATGCATACACCGCCCCAGTCGCGGTACTGGTAGTATCGCCGACCGTGCCGCCAGCGTTGCCGCCTGGTCCTAAGCCACCGATCAACCAGGTATGCCAAGCACCTTTGTAATACAGGTCGCCCACTCCAGGAGTCGCGTTGACGTAGTTATTGTGCGCATATTGCGGTGACGAAAAATCCAGACTTGGGGTCCCCGACGGGTGAATGCTATTGATGACTGCGGCTGGCACATAAGCGAGCAATTCCTGACCGTCGTTTGGCGTGACGGCGTTGCTGAACGCGCCAGTCGCATCGTTCGCTCCGGCACGGAAGCCATGTAGCATGCCATCGTTTGCACCGACATAAACGACGTGAGCCCTTGATACGTTGCTTGTAGTGAATGCGGTATAGGCCGCACCATATTCAGGAATAGCCTTTTGCGTGACAAAATCTGTTCCTGCTGCCGTATAGTTGGTCGACGGAGGGCCAACCCACGTTGGGCTGGAATTGATGATATCGCCCAGCACGCTATTGCGCAGTCGGTACGGCCCCACGCCCGCAGTCGTAATCTCGTTGGTACGATCACCACGTAAAAAAGCAGTGCGCGTGGTGCCGTCGGTGGTTCCCAAGAGACCCTGCTGCGCTGTTGACAAGCTACCGTATTGAAAAGGAACACCTGCCGCACCATTCCAACTCAAGACACTGCGTGCGGTTGAGCCTTGCGCTGCGGCTGCCGTCGTGACACGCGTCGCAGAACATGCACCACCCGTAAGCACGCAATTGGCATCCCAGTTCGCCGTAGAATTGATGGTGACATTCCCAGAAGCATCGGTCATCAGATTTGACGCAGTAAGCTGTCCCCAGGAATTTACCGGATGATAAAACGCCAAATACACTTGGGAACCAGCTCGTACTTGAGCAGCCTGCTGCACGTTAGTACCCGAGGCATTCGATGCTGCGGTAATTTGTGCGGCCTTAAAACAAACAATTTCATGGACATTACTACCACCGCCTGTACCGGCAGTAAAACCAAAGAGAAAATTGGTTGGCAATGGCCCATTCCCAGCAGTAATCGATTGTTTTACGATGGGGTTATTTGCATTGCCGCCGTTCACACTATACGAAAGACTAAGCAAACCATCCTGCGTGATACTTAAGGCATACGTAAACGTATTTGCAGCGCCGCGTACTGGCGCTTTGATCGCCTCTTGGTTGAATAGGGGGATGGTATTTGTGGATGTTACAACAGGTATCGGTGCCGTAAGAAGGTTGTAATCGGCAATTTTAATACTGGTGGAACCGTTATTTGAGCCACTACTCCAATCTTGTACAAAACCAGTCTTACAGGTACTTTGCACCGCTGCCACTAAGTTCCCAGAAGAACTTAGGGTGGTCGGATAATATTTTGGATATGCCGCCGTTAACGCCGCACCCGTAATACTGCCGGAACCACGCACAACAATCGAACCCGGATTAGGGCCATTACCATCCGAGGTCGAATCACTCTTATTAGAAAAGTTACCGAATTCATCCATCCCCACCGCAAGATAGCCACCATTTACACCATCGGCAGGCGATTTTCCTTGTGAGCAGCTATACCCCAGACTACCCCCATAAGCCCCCGGCACTGGGGTCTTACTACCATCCATCAGAAAAAAAGCGAGTCCGTCGGCACCGGAGTTTTGTGACCCATTCGAATACCCATTACCCCCATACGTCACAGCAGAAAAAGTAATCTGCACCCCTTGATTGGTAGGGAATGGCGTAGTCGAAATAACTGAGCCAGTATTGTTGTTGCCGTTTGATCCACCGCTAGTGGTGTCCCCGTTAGTAAGTCGCAGCGCACCGTTACCGACCGGATCTGGAAACGTTCCGTTATAACCTCCTACCAAGGTCTTACCGCTGTAATAGGCCAGACCCTTGCAAGCAGGAATGGTACTTGTGACACCGGTGCCCGCTGTCAGACAAGCACCACCGGTGGTTTTCCACGCATAACTTGACGAAGAACCGGTCAGGGTGTCGTTGGCGACTTGCTGCGCATACGCAGGATGCGACACAACCGCAGCTGCCGAGAACATCAACACCAACATCGCGTTAGCCATGCTTCTATTGTGGATTTTCATATTGCGCATCTCTTAAGGATTATCCAGAGGTGTGACTTTTGACATGATGCCAACCACGCTTTGCACCACGGCCACACTATTATTGCTACCGCCAAAACCACCGCCGGTGACCGAGTACAGCGCCTGCTGACCGCTAGGCGATAAGCCAAGGTAAGCAATATAGAGCCGTGGTGGCGCTGCATAGTTGATATCCAGATTGGCATTGCCATCAGTGGCTGTACCGCCGCCAGCCGCCACTATCATGGCTGGCGGCGTATAAATCAGACTGCCCGCCCAATTAGCCGGATCAGTGACATTAGTCAGTAAATTTGCGCAAGCGCGCATGGTCGCGATAGACGTCACTGTGGCCGTGGTGGAACAGGTAGCGCCAAGACCGGGCGAACCCTGCCCCAACCACCATTCACCGTATTGCAGCGCATTTTGCGCGGCCTGAAACGCACGTTCTTTTTCTCGAACATTACCGGCAATTTTTTGCAGCAATCCGTAACCGCGAAACATGCTGATAGCGAGCAAGGTCAGCATGACCAGAATCAGCAACGACGTAATCAGCGCAAAACCCTTACGCTTTGCGGGCGCAGGTAAATTTGTTGAGATCGATGATCGCGCGACTGCGACCGACAGGGCCGATCCTGCCGATGATCGCGGCACCAATGGCAGGACCAATGCCGCGTCCATGACAGGAAAATGATAGCGGCTCATGGGACGTTCATCAGACTAATAGTGTGAACAAGGGCGGGGAGCAATTTGGCCGAAGTTGGAGTCGAATTAACCAGATCCATAAATACAATCGAAATTTTTACCGACAGCACGGTCATAGTGGAGGCGACGGAAGCAAAGGGCATATACGTATCGACACTGCCATCGCCATCCGTATCCACGCCGTATAACACGGTCATTGACGACACGTTATCGACCAGAATACTAGGCGTCCCCGGCGCGCCGCCGTTGACGCTGATGGCGCAGGTCAATTGATGATTGGTAGCGTCGACCGCAAAACTGTTGCTCCACACTACCGGCGATCCGCTGGTATTGGTATCGCCCAGACAATCCATTAAACCGTCATTGTTCGCCGTTTGAAAGCGCACATTCAGGGTATCGCTAGCTGGACTGGTGCCAGCGGTGCCGGTAATTACCTGCGCCACAGCGAACTTGGTCCCATCCGGATTAGCTGTGGCTGCCGCCGGTAGCGCGGTGGTCACAGTGGTCGTCGTCGGATTAGTGAAATAACCGGTGGCGCGCACCGTCGTGTCTAACACTGTCAGGGCAAACCGCTGACTTTCCTGTACGCGGGAAACATTGTCTTGCGTAGTAAAACTATTCCTCAGCGTGAACACAATCGCCAGCATTCCGGCCAGAAGAAATAAGCCGATACCGACCGCAATCATCAGTTCGATCAGGCTAAAACCGGACAGTCGTCCATCTCTGCGGACAAGAATCGCGCGCTTGCTCTGCGCCATGCGGGGTAAGAGGCGGCGGTTCATGGCTCTATAAAAACGCTAAAAGACTGTGTCAGGGCGTTGCTTCCACCCGTGGTCGCGGTATTGACAGCGATCTTGTTTTCACTCCAGGTAATATATATTTGGCAACTCACTGGTTGGCCGGTGCTATTGGTGCAATTGACTTTAGCGTTATAGGTAGGAAATTGTTGGAGCATACCGGCGGCCCAGTTCTGCACGTCAGAAGCCGCCATATTTGCGGGAGAACACTTGGTCGTGCATTGACTAGAAACCGTCGCGCTAAGAACTCCGGTCGAGTCTGTCACCGTGGTGCCGGTAACCGTAAATGCGGTTGACGGCGCGGTATTCCAATATGCGCCGTTAGCGTGCATGGAGGATACCAAACTGCCAACTTGCAACGCCATCAGAGAACGACTGCCGGAATTCTTTGCGCCAGAAACGGCCAATGCCTGCATCTTGGCTAATCCAAGTAAACCCACGGCAGTTACCACCAACGCCACCAATACTTCAACTAATGTGAAGCCACTAGCTAACGGCAGTGGCGTACGCAACACACGCTTCATCAGCATCATGTGCATGCCCCCGTTCCAGCTGTTTGCACGACTTGTCGGCCGGTTTTTATGATAGCGACGCATTGTGTAGTGAGCGTAGTTGCAGGCGAAGTGTGCAGTGTGAAAGTAACGGCCCCTGTCCCGGGAAGCGCAATCATAAAACCATCTCTGCTGTATGTCAGAGACGACACGCTATTGTCAGCAACCAAAGTATCGGTGCCCGTCCAGCCTTTTTGCAGCCGAAGGATAGTCCCGACGGTCTTATTGGCGGCCGGGTCCGCGAAAATAATCCATCCTGTATTCCACGTGGTGGAGGACAGGCAAGTCGCGCCATCCGAAGATGCGCAAAGGGTTACCGGCAAGCCTTGTTTAATCGCTTCAGAACGCGCAAATTGCAAGTCCTTTACAAAGCCGCTCATCTCTCCAAGCGCCCGGAACCGTTGCGTCGTCGCCACCAGCGAAGGTGTCGCCAAAGCCAAAAAAATTCCCATAATAGCGACGACGATCATCACCTCTATCAAAGTGAATCCAGATTGTTGGCGGTGGGGAACGGTGATCATAGGAAATATGTTACCAGAATATAATTTTTATTCAGATAATTCTGGGTGATTTGTCTCCCTAAAAACAACGACATGATGCCCCCTAGAAACACCTTACACAAAGAGCATCACTTTCTGTGCAGAAAAAAACGAAATTAAGATTGCCGTTGGGAAATAGTTACATTTTTGCCACATCGGACTATAACTATGACTGGGCTCTCTGGCATCAAAACTACGACGGAAAAATAGACCAATTTCCCGGCTACCAAAGAGAGTCCCGTAAAAGAACGATTCACCTCAATCACGTCATCAAAAGGAATAACGATGAAGCAGTCATATCGCCGTTCTTCCATTATCACGCTGTTCGCGTTAAGCATTTGTTGGGGCACAACAGTTTGTGCCGCAAACCAAAGCCAGACTCCCCAGGTCATTGAAAATACTCTCGGTATGAAATTTGTGCCTATCCCCGCGGGAGAATTCTTGATGGGCAGTGACGACTCGCCAGATACATTGGCGACCGTTTTCCCACAATATGAACGCAATCGCTTAACCGACGTTGCAGATGAAGCCCCGGTCCACAAAGTCCGTATTACCCGAACTTTTTATCTCGAACAAACCGAAGTAACAGTGGGCCAGTTCCGCCGCTTCCTGACTGAATCAGGTTATGTTCCAGAGTCGATCAAAGACGGCACCGGTGGCTATGGCTACAACCCCGCTTACGACCCCAAAAAAACCCAGCGTGAGGATGCATTTGAAGGACGCAATCCCCTGTATTCCTGGAAGAATCCTGGTTTTGTGCAAACAGACGATCACCCCGTCGTGAATATCACCTGGAACGACGCGGTAGCGCTGACGGCATGGCTGAGTAAAACGGAAGGCAAGCATTATCGGCTGCCGACAGAGGCAGAGTGGGAGTATGCCTGTCGCGCAGGCAAGCGTATGCGTTATTGCAGCGGTGATAATGACCCGCAGTCACAACTAAAAAATGCCAATATTTTTGATCAGGACACCGCAAAAAATTGGACGCAGTGGGATCGCTATGCGCTGACCGGACATGACGGTTTTGCATTCACGGCACCGGTCGGCAGTTTTACGCCCAATGCCTGGAATTTATATGACATGAATGGCAACGCCTGGGAATGGGTATCCGATTGGTATGGCGAGGACTACTACGCGCATTCTCCCATCAACGATCCGCAAGGCCCTGCAGATGGTGCCGTCCGTGTGCGTCGCGGTGGTTCCTGGCATACCTGGGCATTTTACGCACGCGCTTCATATCGGAATTGGAACACGCCTGAAACGCGCTACGTATTGCTGGGGATGCGTTTGTTGCTTGAACAATAATTTGAAATTTATCCAGCACTAATTCGATGTTCATCCATAACGCATGGCGCTGAATCAGAGGTACGGAGGCAACGCAAATTGGTTCGCCTCCGCCTCAAACCGCCTGCCGTTTTTCCACAAACCGCCGCACATAATCGTCAGCCGGATATTGCAAAATATCTATCGGCATCCCCTCTTGCACCAGTTTTCCATCACGCAAAATCGCGATACGATTACCGATGCGCAAAGCTTCGTCCAGATCGTGGGTAATAAAAACGATGGTTTTTTTCAGCGTCGCCTGCAACGCCAGCAATTGCTCCTGCATCTCGCTGCGGATAAGCGGATCAAGCGCACTGAAAGCCTCATCCATCAGCACGATATCGGTATCCATTGCCAAGGCACGCGCCAGACCGACACGTTGACGCATGCCACCGGAAAGTTCGTCCGGATAGTTATTCTCGTAACCGGACAAGCCGACCCGCGCAGTCCAGTCGCGGGCGACCGCCAGACTAGCGGCGCGATTATCGCCTCGCACCAGCAAACCGTAGGCGATATTTTCCAGCACCGTCTGATGCGGCAACAGACCAAAATTTTGAAACACCATGCTGATACGACGGCGACGAAAATCGCGCAAACCCGCGGTATCAAGCGTCAGAATATTTTGACCATCGATAAATATTTCACCCGCCGTAGGATCGATCAGGCGGTTGAAATGGCGCACTAAAGTAGACTTCCCCGAGCCAGACAAACCCATGATGACAAAAATCTGCCCCGCCGCGATTTGCAAGTTGACATGATCCAGACCGACGCTGCAATTGTTCTCCTGCAAGATAGCCGCTTTAGTTTTGCCATTGCGCAATTGACGTAGCGCTTTCTGCTCGTCCGGTCCGAAGATTTTAACGATGCCACGTGCTTCGATTTTTATCATTTCAAGGTCTGTTTTTTTATTTTTGGCTGATTCAGGGCGATACGCTGACGGCGCGTCAAACCGTAGCCCTGACTGATGCGATCAATGACGATGGCCAAAATCACAATGGCAACACCAGCCTGCAAACCGGTGCCGGTATCCAGCGTCTGTATTCCTTCCAGCACGTCTTCGCCCAGCCCACGCGCCCCGATCATCGACGCGATGACCACCATTCCCAGCGCCATCATCGTCGCCTGATTAATACCCGCCATAATGCTCGGTCGCGCCAATGGCAATTGCACACCGATCAGCAATTGCCATTTACTGGTGCCAAAGGACCATGCCGCCTCGGTCAGATCGGGATCGACCTGACGAATCCCCAGATCGGTCAGCCGAATCAACGGCGGTAACGCATACACCACGGTCGCAAAAATCGCGGGGACTTTGCCTAAGCCAAATAGCATCAAAACCGGAATCAGATAGACAAAAGTTGGCAACGTTTGCATCACATCCAGCACCGGCAACAGCAATTTCCGCAGCCAGGTACTGCGCGACATCCAGATGCCCAGCGGGAGTCCCATCAACAACGTCAGCACCGTGGATACCAGCATCAATGCCAATGTCTGCATCAATTTATCCCACAGTCCGAACGCACCAATCAGATACAACATCGCGACCAGCAAAAAGCTGACGACAGGACGCCGCGTTGCATGCAAAGCCAGCAAGCCGACGCCGATCAACACCAACCAGGCAGGCGCTGCGCGCAACGTGGTTTCCAGCGGTACCAATACCCACGTCAACACAGCGTCGCTAATCGCGTGCAGCGTATTGCCGTAGTGCGCCACCAACCATTCAACGCCATTATTAATGGCCTGTTTTAGCGAGAGGGAGACAAACATGGCAGCCCGTTACTTCGTGCTGGCGCTGATCTTGGTCGCCACATCCGTCGGCACCCACTTTGTCCATATTTCTGGATGACGCGTGAAGAACAACTGCGCGACTTGCGCTGCCGCGAGTTTTTGGTCGGCCATTTCAGCGAGAGATTTATTTAGCAGATCAAGCGGAATATTAAATTTAGACAAGAATCCGCTCAGCACCGGATCGGTGTCTCTGAAGACTTTCGAGACGCCTGCCTGAATCACTGCCACCGGCGATGCGGTTCCGCAAGGATTTGTATGATCTTTATCCGACAACGTCTTAAAGCAAGCGTCGTTGAAAGCTGGCTCTTGCAACTTCACAAATTTGAACTTCCCCATCAACGCCGTCGGTGCCCAGTAATAAAACACGATAGGCTTGCCGCGCTGATACTCCGAGGTAATCGCCGCATCCAGCGCCGGGCCGGTGCCGGGGCGGAAATTCACATAACTATCGGTCAGCTTGTAAGCCTTCAATTTTTGAGTATTCACGCCCTCGCAAGTCCAACCGGTCGGACAATTCAAAAAGCGCCCTTTGGATGGCTCTTCGATGTCTTTGAACAAGGTTTTATAGGCAGGCAAATCGGTCACTGCTTTGAGTCCCGGCGCCATCGGCTTGATACCGCGACTGGCATCGCCTTTGATCACGTATTCGGGCACATACCAGCCTTCACTGGCACCGACAATTACGTTGCCCAGCGGGATTACAGTGCCCGCCTTGGCGGCAACGTTCCAGGCATCGCTGCGGCCAATCCATTCTTCGGCCAGCACTTGAATATCATTCTTGGAGAGGGCAACTTCCATCGCCACGGTATTGCCGGGAATGGTCTCCGTTTTGCAGCCGTAACCCCTCTCCATAACGGTGCGCATGACCTCGGTCAGCACTGAGGCGCTCTCCCAATTGAGCCCGGCAAATTTCACCATCTTGCCGCTGGCACACCACGGCGACTTGTCCGAGGCAGCGCTGGTCGCAGTTGCAGCAATTGCAGCAGTTGCCGCAGTTGCAGGTGTTACCGCCAATGCCAACTGACTGACCAGCAATGCACCGCTAAGAACTATCGCGCTAACGACAAAATTGGGAATGCCCTGCAAGGGATAAATTGTCATGGTTAGCTCTCTCGTGTTGGTTTGTCTTCGCTATGCCACCTCCGGATAACCGAGGGCAACAGCGTACTGCTCGATCGCCATCATAGCTGCATAGTCTTGCCACGTCGTGCGCGCCCATCCGCTAATCTGCAGCGGCCCGGCAATCTGCGGATCATGACATACCGATGCCACCACCTCTGCCAGCAAAGTCGTTTGTGACCGATCCAGCTGAAGCGACGCAATCAACGGCAACCCCGGCGCAGCAATAGTGTGCTCCACGACCCGCAAACCGGCGACTTTTTCAGGAAAATACCGGCTGGCGCAGGCAAACGTCACACAATCAATCGCCGCCAGATCTGCCGCGCCACTTCGCAGCATCGCCAGGCTGTTCAAATGCGATCCCGATAGCTGCACCTTAGCAAAAAAACAGCCGGAGTGGGCAAATGGCGCAATGCTGTGCCGCAAAGCATTCATCCCGCTATGCGACGTCAACTGGCTGACCACGCCAATAGTGCCCCGAAAGCCTGGCAGTCCGTGTAACTTATGATCCGCGCGGTCATCCTCTGCCCGCGCCACAATCACACTCCGATAAAAATAATCATGGCAACCATCAACCGCCATCATCGGCGTGCCCAGCAGTTGTACGCGGTCACGTAAAGCCGTCATCAAAGGATACCCGCAGGTTTGGCTGAGCAACATATCCGGGCGCAGCCAGAAACTTTCCAGATCGTCGATTGCGCTGACGACTTCGATCTCATCGCGCCAGCCACGCGCCCGCAATCCGGCGATCACAGCGCGTAAAAATTGCGTGTAAGCCTCGATCAAAACAGGGCCGACGTTATACATCGGCAAAGCTACTTTCCAATGGGTCATGTTGGTTCAGCCTGCCAGATGGCTAAATTGCATAGCGCACAGTTGTGAATGGATGCAAGGGATCGTCGATCTGTTGAAAGCCATAGTCGCGCATTAACTGACTATAACCGTGAACGTGAAAATCGCCGGAACGATCTAAATACGCCGCCCGGTCGTCCTGATAAACCCGTCCCAGCAGATACCAAGGCAACCCCGGCAAATCGTGATGCACCAAGTGATAGTTATTATTCAAAAACAACATCCGCATAGGCCAGGCTGCTTCATTAATCACGCTGCGATGCGTGAAATCGACGGCTGCCCGGTGCTCAAAATACGAGCGCACCATCGCCACCGACAACGCCGGATAAGCCACGCATAAAAGGTAATACCACCAAGCAATGCCAAAATACTGCTGCATCCCATACAGCATCGCCGCCAGCAATCCCCCGTGCGTCAACCACATCCGCACATGCCGAAAATCGCCCCGCCACGGTGCCAGAAATGCCGTCCGCAGCATCGCCGTAATCGCGAGCAACGGCCCGACCAGCATCCGACCCCAGAAGGTTTTTCGGCAGCGATACAGCATCCGCATCAGGCGTCCGCTAGCGCGCCAGACCGCCGCATCAACATAATGCGTTTCAGGGTCCAGTCCCGGCAAGGTCAGATCGACGTCGTTATGGTGTTGCAAATGGGTTTCGCGATACAGCGTATAGGGATACCAAACCGCCAGCGGCGCATACGCTAACAGCTTATTTAGCCATAGTAAACGGGTAGGATGACCATGCATAATTTCATGCTGTAGCGACATAAACCACACACAAAACCCGATCAATAGCAACGTCGTTGGCAACAAGGTCAGCGCAAAACGATAGCGCAACGTCAAATACCAACCGCCATAAATCACCACCAGCAGCAGCCACGTACGCGCTTCAGCGCGTGCCGTCCAGCTGCGCAAATATCGTGCAATCCGTTGCCGTTGTTCATCGTTTAAATACGTCGTCATCCCGTCATCTCACGTTATCGCCTTCTATCGTCCGCGCCGACCTGAGACATGCAAAGGACTAAAAGCTGAACATCGTGCGACATTAGCATGACGTTAATCGGTGAAAAACGAATAATAAGTAGCATCGTTATGCGATTTTTGCGCAGCAATGTAGCGTTTCTCGCGCAGAGCACTCCCGACGGAGCGATTCCTCCTTGCAAAGAAAACCTTCAAAAAATGGTCATCCACATTTTTTATATCGCAATATGATATATTTGCGCGCTGATTGATGATCAGTAAGTCATTGGATTACCTGAAATTAAGCCATTCAAAATTGATACAAATATGAAAAATGCTTGCTCCCGATTTAGCGCGAATCCCACTGAAGAGTCTGGAAGAGTACGCCTTGTGGGCTATTCATCGTGCCGAGATTCTGAGTTAAGTTGGCAACACGCGGCATGTATAAAACTTATTAACAAACAATAAATAGTGATGATGGAATCTTCCAGCCTGCATCGCGCCAAAGACTGGCTGCGCGCTTTTATCCCGGTAGCAGTCGTCGCCAGTAAACGCGAGCGATTCTATGGTTGTCTTGGCGCAATGATCGGTTTGTTTGTCGCTGAATGGCTGTCCCGTCTCACATTGGGCGGTTTTAATATCTGGTTCATCGCTCCGATGGGCGCGTCTGCCGTCCTGTTATTTGCCATCCCATCTAGTCCGCTAGCCCAACCTTGGGCCATCATCGGCGGCAACATTTTCTCAGCGTTAATTGGGGTTATTTGCGCCCGTTGGATCACCAATCCAGAGCTTGCCGCCAGTATCGCCGCGGCCCTCGCCATCGCTGCCATGTTTAGCTTCCGCTGCATCCATCCCCCTAGCGGCGCGGTCGCATTGACCGCCGTGCTGGGTGGCCCTGCGATCAGAGAAATGGGATTTCAGTTTGTCCTGTTGCCGGTCGCCGTGAATTCTGTCGCCTTATTGCTAGTCGCTCTGGTATTTAATAATCTGCTAGGGCGCAATTACCCGCATCGCGTCATCGTGCACGCTCAGCCGCATCTGACCAAAGACGCGCCCCCGAGCGAGCGCGTTGGGTTTATTCATGCAGATTTGGAAGAAGTATTAAAAGAACGCGGCCAACTGATCGATATCAATCAGGGCGATCTGGAAGAGATTCTGATACAGGCCGAACTGCATGCGCATCGCCGTCGTTTCGGCGATATCCGCTGCGCTGACATTATGTCCAAAGACGTGATCTCCACCAAGCCGACCACCCGACTCGATCAGGCCTGGGTCATGCTGGCGCGCCACAACATCAAAGCGCTGCCGGTTATCGATGCGCTGGGAAAACTGGTCGGCATCGTCTCATTACGAGATTTTTTCGTTGACCACCACGGGCCAGACGGTCTCACCGGTTTACCTGCAACGTCCAGCGCACCAAGCCACGTTCGCAACGGCGCGATGACCGTCAAAGATGTCATGACCCATAACGTCATTACTGCCAATGCCGACCAGCCGATTGTCGAGCTTGTCAGCCGCTTCTCCGACGGCGGCATACATCACCTGCCCGTCGTCAACGCCAAGCGCCACATCGTTGGTATGATCACGCAATCGGACTTGGTGGCAGCATTATTCCGGGCCCAAATGGAAAGCGCCGAAGCGTAACTTTCGGCGCTGTAAAACATACTATTTTCGGTATTACGATGACTGCGTTGGCTGCTTCAGCACAAGATCATCGTAGCCGCGCCATCGATAGTAAGCAATCGAAGCCATCCAACTGACAATGAAAAAGGCAATAATCGCATAACCGATGTTGCCAAAATTACCGGTCAATACGCCAATCACATCCCAAAACTTGCCACTCAACGCCATTTTGTCGCCAATCAGCCCCAGCACTTCCAAGCCACCAATCGCCAGCGCCACAATTACCGATACCAATGTAATCGTCATGTTGTAATACAGTTTTCTGACCGGCTTTACAAACGCCCAGCCGTATAGCCCCAGCATCAAAGTGCTGTCGAGCGTATCCACCAACGACATCCCGGCAGTGAACAAAATCGGAAAAATCAAGATCGACCAGATCGGCAAACCATTCGACGCCTGCGTCGCCGAAATCCCCAACAGCGCAATTTCTGTCGCCGTATCAAACCCCAACCCAAACAAAAATCCCAGCGGATACATATGCCAGCTACGGGAAATCATCGCAAACATCGGCCGAAATATCTTCGCCAGAAACCCGCGGCTATTGAGCAAAGTATCGATGTCTTCCTCAACATAAGCGCCGCCCTGACGGACATGCCGGAAGACTTTGTAAATCGAGATAAACACCATTAAATTGATGACCCCAATCACAATCAGAAAGAACGCCGACACCAATGTGCCGATAATCCCGCCAACGACCTTGAATTCCTCCATCGGCCCCGTCAGCGCCGAGGCCATCACCGCAATCGCAATCGAAGCCAGCAACACCACAGTCGAATGCCCCAGCGAAAAAAAGAAGCCAACCGCCACCGGCCGCTGGCCATCCTGCATCAATTTACGCGTGACGTTATCAATCGCAGCAATATGATCCGCGTCGACCGCATGCCGCAAACCAAAACTGTAAGCCAGAAACGCAGTCCCCAACAAAATCGGATGGCCATGAAAAGCCACAATCGCCCACGTCCAAGCCAAAATATTAAACGCCAGCAGAAAGGCGTAAATACCCCAGATCCTGTTGCGCAAAGGTCGGTCCATCCTGCTAAATATCGTTTTAAATGTGGTGAGCATGATTAGTTTTTACTTTAATAAGTAATCTGAAATTGGTCTAGCAATGTTGTTTCTGTCAGAAAAGACGGGGATAGCCCAAAAGATAGATGGATAAATTGTTTGCCATTCAGACCAGCGGGTAGGGAGCCATATTTTTCTAACAATGTCACCAGTTGCGGGTCAAGCCATCCAACAACAACCTTGCCCCTAGCGTGTAATGTTGGCAGCGAAGGAGTTAGCCACAATAATTGCTCGTGATGAAACACCCGATTTCGCAAACCTCACATTTGATTCAATGCGGACGAAATCGTATAACGCTGATGCTGCGACTTAGGACAGTGAGGAACCATTGCTTGATTGGATCAAATAAACTAACCCAATTTTTCCAGCGCCTGTAACAACGGTAACGTTGCATCGGCAATCCGGTCAATACTTGCTTCGCGCAATTGCATCAAATCGACCGTGATTGCATCCCCTAATCCAGCCCAAGCAAGTAGCGCGCCCAAGGCCCCGGGCGCGTCGAAGACGCCATGTAAGTAAGTTCCTAGAATTTGGTCATCCGGCGAGCGCGCACCTTCCTCAACGCCGTTATTTGCACCAATTTGGCCATTTTCATCCAAATAGAACGCAGGCTTTTCAAGGGCCGGGCCGGTTGAGATGCCCATATGAATTTCATAGCCGCGCACGCTGGCGTCGGCAAACGCGCAGCGGCCTGTTACTTCGACCAGTCGCTTGTCACGCGTCATTTCGGTCAGCATATCGAGTAATCCCAATCCTTCGGTCACGCCTGCAACTCCTTCTACGCCATGCGGATCGTTGACGCTATGACCCAGCATCTGGAAGCCGCCGCAGATGCCGATCACTTTGCCGCCATAGCGTAAATGTCGGCGCAGTGCATCCGGCCATCCTTGCTCTTTCAGCCACGCCAGATCGCCTCTGGTATTCTTGCTGCCTGGCAAGATAATCAAGTCAGCGGCAGGAATCGGCTGCTGCGCCGGGACGAAGCGTAAATCCACCTGCGGATGCGCCCGCAGCGCGTCGAAATCGGTGTGATTACTGATGCGTGGGACCAGCGGCACTACAACACGAAATGTACCCTTGCCGTGTTGCTCGGATTGAATTGCATCCTCCGCATCCAGCGTCAGCCCATGCAGATACGGCAAGACCGCCAAAACCGGTTTACCGGTCCGTTCTTCCAGCCAATCCAGGCCGCCCTGCAACAAACTGATATCGCCGCGAAAACGATTGATGACAAAGCCAACGACCCTCGCACGTTCGGTCTCAGACAGACAATCCAGCGTGCCAACGATATGCGCAAAGACGCCGCCGCGATCGATATCGGCGACCAGAATGACGGGACAATCAACTGCCTCGGCAAAGCCCATATTCGCGATATCACGGTCGCGCAAATTGATTTCTGCAGGACTGCCTGCGCCTTCAACGATGATCGCGTCGTACAGCGCGGAAAGCCGTTGATACGATTCCAGCACCGCCGCCATCGCGGTAGTTTTATAGCGGTGATAATCACGCGCATTCATGTCGGCACGAACCTGCCCGTGCACAATAACCTGCGCGCCGATATCGCTAGAGGGCTTGAGCAAAATGGGATTCATATCGGTGTGCGGCAACACGCCTGCCGCCAATGCCTGCAAAGCCTGCCCGCGCCCGATCTCGCCACCGTCCACCGTCACCGCACTGTTCAGCGCCATGTTTTGCGGCTTAAACGGCACCACTTTTACACCCTGACGCGCCAGCAAACGGCATAATGCGGCGACTAATGTCGTCTTGCCAGCATCCGACGTCGTACCCTGCACCATCAGGGTTTTATACGGAAATGTCATTGGGAATCCTGTCTTTTCCATTCATCTAACGCCACTGTCAAACGTTGCCAGCCTGCTTCATCCGGCGGCAAACCAAGCCGAATTCCGCCCGCGCCACGGGTAAATAACCTAACCCAGATTGCACGCTCTGCCATATGCTGATGAAAGGCTTCGGCCCGCGGCTCAGGCCACCATTGAAACAAAGCGCAGCCGCTACTCTCAATCGCGTTCTGCGCCAGCAATGTCTGCAAACGCTGCCCCTGTTGCTGCAATTGTTGGCGCATATTTTGCTGCCATACCACATCCGATAACGCGGCATAGCCAATCGCCTGCGCCGGACCGCTGACCGACCACGGCCCCAAATACTCGGCCAATCTGGACAACAGCGTCTTTTCGGCGGCGACAAAACCTAAACGCAATCCCGCCAGACCAAAAAACTTGCCCACTGAGCGCAGTACGATCAGACCCGGCTGCGCCGTCGCCGCCGCGATACTTAACTGCGGCGAGGTATCCGCAAACGCCTCGTCAACAATCAGCCAGCCGCCGCGTGCGGCAAGCTGCGCGGCCCACGTCAGTAAAACATCGGCGGCGACAATTGCACCCGTTGGATTGTTTGGATTGCAGACCACCATGACATCGCAATCCGCCACCGTCGTTGCCAAGTCAGCATAAGCAATCTCGCGCACGGCATGACCGGCACGCGCCCAGCAATGGGCATGCTCGGCATAGGCCGGTGCCGCCACCACGACACACGATGACGGACGCAAACACGGCAACGCCTGAATCGCCGCTTGCGTGCCCGCGACCGGCAGCATGGCGGGAGCGCCGTAATAATGCGCTGCGGCTGCCGCTAGCCCAGCATGTTCCTCTGGCAAACGGTGCCATGCATCCGCTGCCAGCGCAGGCACGGGATAGGATCGCGGATTAATGCCTGTGGAGATATCTAGCCATGCACTGCGCAAGCCGTTCGCGCCGTCAAAACGGTTGATGGCTGCGCTAAGATTACCGCCGTGCTCAAGCATTGCACACCTGCTTAACCTGCTTATTCAGAAATTTGGTGTTAGGCATATGCGCCCCTTTGATAAAAAATAATCGCGCACGCTGACAGCACAGCCAACCACAACAGCGTGGTGCGCAATACCAAACACCAGGCGCGCCGGATGTCTGCACCGTTGGCCTCCGTGCCACTCCCTAGCGGCGGTCGATTTTCGATAACACCGTCGTAAATCGCCGCACCGCCCAGCGCCAGCCCTAATGCGCCCGCACCGGCAGACATCACCGGACCGGCATTTGGACTCGGCCAGGCCGGTGCTTGTGTGCGCCAGCAATGCAGCGCCAGAGACGTCTTCCCTAACACAGCATAAGACACGGCCGTCAATCTTGCAGGGGCCCAATTCAGTGCGTCATCAATTCGGGCGGCGACGCGGCCGAACAAGTTATAGCGCGCAGTCCGATAGCCCCACATCGCATCCAGCGTGTTGACTAACCGAAACAGCACCGCGCCAGGTCCACCTGCAATGGCAAACCAAAACAACGTCCCAAACACCGCATCGTTACCGTTTTCCAGCAACGATTCGACTGCGGCTTTAGACAAGTCTGCTGCGGCGGCATTTTCTGTATCCCGGCTAACGATACGTCCGGTCAAATGGCGTGCCGTCGCCAGATCATCGGCGGCCAGTGCTTGCGCAATCGGCACGGTATGATCGCGCAAACTGCGCAAGCCGATGCAGAAATATAGCAACACTGCATGCACGATCAAGGCCGCGAAAAATGGCAGCGTTTTCAAAAACAAAACGGCCACTAACACCAGCGGCACCACCGCCAAACTCCAAGCCAAAGCGCCACGCAAAATTGACCGATGCTGATCAGCTGACGGCGAGCGATTTAAGCGCCGCTCCAACAAATTTGCCAGCTGCCCAAAACCGACTAGCGGATGCCAGCGACGGGTTTCGCCCAACAACATATCGAGCGCAACTCCGGCAATCGCCAGCAGCGCGATCAGCGTGATATTCAGGCCACTTAACATGCGCGATCTTTCAATATCAGCGGCAAACCGGCTGCAATAAATATCGCCCGCTCGCACGCGACAGCAACCGCCTGATTCAAGCGCCCCGCCTCATCCACAAACCAGCGCGATATTGCCCCTTGCGGCACGATTCCCATGCCGACTTCATTGGAGACCAGAATCACATCGCCCTTAGCATCGGCCAGCGCTTGTAGAAATGTGGCGCGCTCTTGATGAAACAATTCCGGCGGGATAATTTTGCCGATTTCAGGATAATTCTTCTCTTCCAAAAATAACAAATTCGATAACCATACCGTCAGGCAATCTATCAACAAAACCCGCTCCGGCGAACTCCATTCGGCAATCGCTGCGCCCAACATGAGCGGCTGCTCCACAGTCTGCCAATGCGCCGGGCGCTGCGCTCGATGCAGTGCGATGCGCATCTGCATTTCGCTGTCGGTGCTGCTGGTAACGGCGCTGGCGGTAGCGACATAAATCACTTCGCGTTGCGTTGCGCTGGCAAGTTGTTCCGCATAGCTGCTTTTGCCGGAACGCGCTCCGCCCAGCACCAATGTCCTCATCGGATGAATGATGGCTTTATTCATGCTTATCTCCATCTTCGTCACCACCCTCGCTCCAACGATTTTCAGATACTAAATCTTGCAGGCATTGGCGTTTAGCCCAACCTTCCTGCTCCAGCATTGGACGTGGATAAAAGGCGGCGACATGGCCGATGCACAGTATGGCCAGCGGTTTTGCATCGGCGGGAATCCGCAACAAGGCGCTTAACGACGCAGGATCAAACATCGATACCCAACCCATGCCGATACCCTCTGCCCGCGCCGCCAGCCACATATTTTGAATCGCGCAGGAAACCGAGCAAAGGTCCATCTCCGGTAAGGTGCGACGCCCGAATACATGTCGCTCGCGCTGGCTCATCAACGCCACTACCAGCAACTCGCCACAATCGCGGATGCCCTCGACTTTCAAGCGCATAAACGCATCTTCGCGCTCGCCCAATGCGTGCGCAGTGTTGATGCGTTCTTCTTCGACTAGTCCATGCATCCGCAGCCGCAGCGCCGGATCGGTGATACGGATAAAGCGCCAAGGCTGCATAAATCCGACGCTAGGGGCCATGTGCGCAGCGTGTAACAAGCGCGCTAACAACGCCGGATCAACCGGATCGGGCAAAAAATGGCGCATATCGCGGCGCTCTTCAATCGCTTTATATACCGCCGCGATTTCGCTATCACTAAATGTATTCATTTGCGTCCTGGCAAAAATAGTGCTGCTGCAGCGGTTGGATTAGAGGGAAAATAACAATGCAAATACGTCGCCGTGATACGACCTACCTGAAATATTTTTTCACCGGCAGAGGTGTTATGCAGCCTTTCACCAATCGCCTGCGGCACCATCGGCGTATCGATCATTGAATGATGAAATGTATGCGCCCGCAGCACGCCGCCCGGCATCGGCGCAGATTGATAACCCAGCCCTTGCAAGCGCGATTGCATCACTGCACGGCCGGGCAGCAAGCCAGTCATGGCGGCAGCGTTTCCGGATTTATCGGTCAACGATCCCAACAAATACAACATCCCGCCGCATTCGGCAAAGATCGGCTTATTGCAGGCGTGATGATGATGTAGCGCGGCCTTCATCGATAGATTGTTTTGGAGAGTTTGCAGATGCAATTCGGGATAGCCACCGGGGAAATATAAGCTATCAACATCGGGCAATTCAGCATCGTTTAATGGGGAAAAGAATTGTAGTGTCGCGCCCATCACCCGCAAGCAATCCAAGTTAGCAGGGTAAATAAAAGAAAACGCCGCATCTCGCGCGATCCCGATTCTGACGCCCAGAAGTGTTAAAGGTAAGTGCGCTGACGCATCAACATTTGACGGCGCGTAAAACGACACAGGCGCAGGCAAAGACGCCAGCCCGGTTTGTCCAATGGCGGCAGCAGCATGCTCGATACGCGCCGCCAGATCGGGCACTTCTGCGGCTTGCACCAAGCCCAGATGGCGCTCTGGTAATGCGGTATCTGCCGAACGCAGCATGGCGCCGAAGTAGCGAATATTCAGACCCGGTCGCAAGCCTTGCTCCAGCATCTCGGCATGACGGGTACTGGCAACCGAATTCGCCAGCACGCCAGCGAATGACAAACCTGCCCGATAATGCGCCAATCCGTACGCGACCGCGCCAAAGGTCTGCGCCATGCCGGTCGCGTCAATCACGGCCAGCACCGGCACGCCCAGCAAGGCCGCCAGATCGGCGCTGCTGGGCTGCCCATCGAACAAGCCCATTACGCCCTCGATCAGGATCGCATCAGCGTCTTGCGCAGCATCATAGACCATTTTCTGGCAAGCATCTGCGCCCGCCAGCCACAGGTCTAGCTGATAAGCCGGATGCACGCCACCGGCGGCGTGCGCCAACAGCATCGGATCGATAAAATCGGGACCAGTCTTAAACACGCGTACCCGCAAGCCGCGCTTGGCGTAGCAGCGCGCCAACGCTGCCGTAACGGTTGTTTTACCGTGATGCGATGCGGGCGCGCTGATGAACAACGCAGGGACGCGACGGGCATCGCCCGGCGATCCAGAAAATGCATCATCCATGATTAAAATTCGACCCCTTTTTGGGCTTTTATACCTTGGGTTTGATAAGGATGTTTAATCGGACGGAATTCGGTCACCAGATCGGCGGCCTCAATCAATTCATCGCCCGCATGGCGGCCGGTAACTACGATATGCAACATTTCACGGCGCGCAGCGAATACTTCCAGCACCTCGGATAATGCTAAATATTGATAGCGCAGCACGATGTTCAACTCATCCAGAATCACCATATCGTAAGATGGGTCTTGTATCATCCGCACCGCTTCGGCCCAGCCGGTGGCGGCGGTTTGCATATCGGCATTGCGGTCTTGCGTATCCCAGGTATAGCCGTGGCCGACGACATGAAAATCACAGTTTTCATGACCGCCCAGGATGTTGCGTTCGGCACTTTCCAGCGCGCCTTTAATAAACTGCACCACGCCCAGTTTCATGCCATGGCCGAGTATCCGCATACCCATGCCGAACGCCGCCGTCGATTTCCCTTTTCCGGTGCCGGTATTGACGATCAACAAGCCTTTTTCTTTTTGCGCAGCCGCTTTCTTTTTCTCAAAGCCCTCTTTATGGCGCTGTGTCATGCGTTTGTGCGATGCTTCGTCGGTTTTCATGTTTTCTCTCATTCCCGTTATTTCCAGAGGGTGCCGGTCATCTCAGATAGCATCCCCGCTACGTGCGCCCGGCGCAGGTGATAGCCGATAAATACCAGTTCGGATTGCGCGGAGGAAGCATTCTCCGGCACCGCACTGGCGTATTCTTGAACAGTGACCCGCGTACGGACGCCTTGCAGCAACATCGTCTGCGTAGAATCGCGGCTACGGATAAAACCTTTACTGCGTAAAACCGGCTCTGCACGCGCCACCGCAATGACCGCTGTTTTTAGCTGCTCTGCCGATTGCTGGCTGCTACTACGTAGCGTAAAAGACATCCAGCCCGGATCTTGCTCATGAAAATGTTTATGCGTAGACAGTCCGTGGCTGTGCGCTGCCATGCCCGAGTGCGCATGACCATTCAGCCTATTTTGCTGCGCTAAAACAGCCGTATCAGGCCCCGGAACGCGAGAATAAGTATGGTTGTGCGGCAGCTCTTTCGCCTGATGCAAACGCAAGCCCAGCGCCAGACGAATATCCAGTTGCGCGTTATGTGCCAACTCCAAAAACCGCACATTCGGCGCACGGGCACGTACCCGTGTTTCTGCGAGCAATAAAGCGCTGTCATCAAGGCCATCTATCTTGTTCAACACGACGACATCGGCGTATTCCAGCTGCTGATCGAACAGCGTGGCAATCGATGTCGCCGCAGTATCCGCGGTCCGCTCAAACGCATCCCCCAGCAATAACGGTGTATCGACCACCGCCAGCGTCGCATCCAATACAAACGTGGCCACCAGTTCAGGCCCTTGCAGCAGTTCCATCACCGCCGTCGGCAACGCCAGACCGGAAGTCTCGATCAATACATGATCAACGCTGGCGCGGCGCTCGGCAATTTTCAACATCGCGGGGATGAAATTTGTATCATCGCCATACGCAATCAAACCGTGCGCAAAATCCTGTATGCGGATGTGATCGTCGCCAGCGGCAACATCGCGCATCAATGTGCCATCCACCGCCATTTCGCCGAATTCGTTAATCAGCAACGCCAGCCGACGCCGCTGTCGACGTTTGACCAAGCCACTCAGCAACGTGGTTTTTCCCGCGCCGAGAAAGCCGGTGACGATGGTGACGGGAATCGGCGCGTTCATTGCAAGCCTTTCACCGCATCCCATTGCTTCAATTGCGTCTGAACTGCTTCAAATGTTGCCACCACAACGGGATAAGACATCGATGGCCGCTGAACTACCAGCAACGGAATTCCCAGCGCCGCAGCGGCTTCAACTTTAGCTTGATAACCGCCTACCGCGCCGGACTCTTTGGTGACGATGCAATCGATCCGCCAATCACGCCACAAGGCCTGATTAAAGTCTTGCGAAAACGGCCCTTGCATTGCGCAAATATGACTGTGCGGCAGGCCAAGGTCGACAGCACGTTGTATCGTTTCCGGCTCTGGCGTGACGCGTGCAAACCATTGATGTTCGCCGGCAGCGTTAGCTTGTAAAAAATGAGCGAGGTCTTTTGCGCCTGTCGCCAGAAAAATCCGCTTGCCATGCGCCATTGCCTGCTCAACCGCGTCTGCGATGGTCGCGCATACTATCGTGCCGGTGGTAACTGCTGCGCTCGGACGTTCATAGCGAATGTACGGAATCCCCAATTCTTGCGAGAGGGCGATTAATTGCTCAGAGATAATATTCGCGTAGGGATGCGTCGCGTCGACCAGCACACGCGCACGACTTTTTACCAGTGCTTGCCGCCGCGCTTCGACGCCTTGCCGCCCGGCCCAAACCGTCAGACCGGGGCAATCCTGCAGCGCAACTTCGCCGCCGTATTCCGTCGCTGCGGACACCACCACCGGCGTGCCCTCAGCGGCCAACAATCGCGCCAGCGCATTGCCATCGCCGGTGCCAGAAAATACCCACGTCGCCGCTGTCGGAAAAGCCGGTCCGCACGCGACTTCAGCCGCCGTTTCAGTCTCCGGTGCACGCCAGTCGTTATAGCCACGCGGCGTAAACATCTGGCCGCGTTTGCGCTGCGTAAAGCGGTTGCCGATCACAATCGTGGTCAGCATGTCAAACTTCAACGTCAGCAATTCTTCCAGCGAATAAATCGCCACTTCCTGTCCCGGTCGATACGCATTTTTTACCACGCCGCACAAGGTCGTCGGTGCTTTGGATTCCAACATCAGCTTCAGAATTCGATACACACCTTCTTGCCGCCCGGCGCTCTGCACGTTATAGAGCACACAAGCCAGATCAGCCTGCGCGATGTGCCGTGCGCGTTGTTCTATCCATTCCCAAGGGCACAGCAAATCCGACAAACTCAACGTGGCGAAATCGTGCGACAACGGCGAACCAAGCAACGATGCGCAAGCGTTGGCAGAGGTAATTCCAGGAATGACGTTGACGGTAAAGGTATCGTCTTCGCGGATTTCATCATAAGCCAGCGCTGCCATTGCATAAATGCCGATGTCACCACTGGAAATCAACGCCACGGTCGCACCGGCGCGGGCCTTTTCAATTGCCAGCAATGCGCGTTCGCGTTCTTGCGTCAGCGGCGGCGTGTGAATTTCTTTGCCAATGATCCATGGCGCGATCCAGCGCAGATATAGCTCATAAGCCACGATCACGCTGCTGTCACGCAATGCCGTTTCAGCACGCGGTACGATCAGATCGGCAAAGCCGGGTCCGACCGATACCAGATTAAGTACGCCTGTCATATTTTTTACTCCTGCTGATTCGGTACTTCGATTAATTGATCTTCTACTATCGCCACCGCAATGCCATTCAGTGCCGTTTTCGGCACGATCAACGCGCCACGCGGCGCGGCGATCAGCGCACACGGTTCGCACACGCCGTCCAAACCGACGTTCTGCTGCACCCACGCCGATGCTTGCGAGACCCATGCACGCGCAGCCACAGTGGCATGCGAAAACACCCGCAACGGCAAACCATGCTGCTGACAAAATGCCAGTAATCCCGGCTCATTCGCCTTCAGATCGACGGTCGCAATTTCTCTGACTTCCGCCAGACTGCGCTGCCCTAACGCGGCTACAACAGCGGCGCTTATTTGCTTAACAGAAACACCTTTACGACAACCGATGCCGACTACCAATGGCTTAATGGCTTCGGTCGCCGTCGTGATCACCGGCACCGCGCCGATCGCTGCGGCAACCCGATACGCCAGTTGGTTCGCGCCGCCTTCGTGCCCCGCCAGCAGCGAGATCGCAAAACGGCCGGCTTCGTCCACCACGACCAATGCCGGATCGACGTGCTTATCCTTTGGCAGGCCTTCTAAAAACCGCACGGCGATACCGGTCGCACCCAACAACAACCATTGCCGATGCTGCCGATAATATTGCGCAAACTGCGCCTTTTGGCTAACTTCAACGCCATCGACTTGCGTCAGCCATGGCCGATAGCAAACGCCACCCAGATGCTGTTGCAGCAGCCCAGCTAAAGGCTCGGCCTCTGCACGAACTAGCCAGATACCCAACGACGGTGCGGTTAAATTACTCACTGACCACCGTCTCTTCAAGGTCTTTTGCGGCTTTCTTTTTCGGTTTTTTGACGACGCGGAATAAATGCGTGAATTCCTTTGAGTACAAACTGGATTCAACCTGCTGCCCGTGATCCAGCGCCGCGCCGACCAGCATCATCGTGGTTAAATTCCAACTGCCACGCTTGGTCTCTGCCAGTACAGTTTTGAGTGTGCCTTCGTAGATTTTTTGCTCCGGCCACGTTGCACGGTAAACCAGCTTCACTGGCGTGTCGTCGGGATAATGCAACCGTAAATCAGTGACGATTTTCTTCAGATGCGGGCCGGACAAAAAAATACACATCGTTGCCCGATGCTCGGCCAGTTTGGCAATCGCCTCGGCTTCTGGCACCGCAGAAGCACGGCCCGATACACGCGTCAGAATCACCGTTTGCGACACTTCAGGCTTGGTCAACTCTGATTGCACCATGGCAGCGGCGGCAGTAAATGACGATACGCCGGGCACAATTTCATAGTCGATATTCAGGGTTTCCAGCCGCCGCATTTGCTCGGCCGTAGCACCATAAATCGCCGGATCGCCGGAATGCAAACGCGCCACGTCGCAATCGTTTTCTTGGGCACGTTGATAGCAGGCTTGCTGCTGTTCCAAATCCAGCGTAGCCGTGTCGATCAACTCTGCATCAGCGCGGCAATGCTGCAACATCGCGGTCGGGACCAGCGATCCTGCGTAAAGCACCATGCCCACTCTGCCCAACACATTTGCGCCGCGTAATGTAATCAAATCGGGGGCACCGGGACCGGCGCCAATGAAATAAACTTTCATATTTATCCAGCCTTTTTATCTATTTTCTCTGGGTGTTTTTCGGATGAGCAGCGTCGCCAAATAGCCCATCGCTTCGGTCGCCGACAGCGTCGTAACATCCGCCGCCAGCAACTCACCGGGAAGCCCGATCCGCCGTGCAAATGCACAATGTTCGGCAATCTCCATCTCGCGCAATAAGGCCAGCACCCACGGCAGGCGTGCACCGACTTTCATCAGCACGACAACATCGTGACTTTCAATCTCCGCGCGCAAGGTTTCGGCATCTTCGGGACACGGCAAAATCAACGTGCGTTCTTTACCTTCGCCCAATGGCCAACCCAGCGCCGAGGCAGCAGCAGCATAGCTAGTAATACCGGGAAACGTGCGATGCGGCAACTGCGGCAAACGCGTTAGCAAAGCCGCCAAAACATACCCATAGGTCGAGTAAGTCATGGTGTCGCCGATGGTCAGATAGGCGACGTTGCGTCCGGCCCTCAGCTCTAGCGTGATGGCGTCTGCCAACTGCGCGTAATGCGAACTCAGCACGCTGCGATCAGGGTCCATATTGAATTCGATTTCACGCAGACGCGGCGATCCCGGCGTCAGGCCCAAATCAATTCCTGCCAGACATTGCAGCGCGACGGAGGTTTCCGCACTGCGGGCGCGGGGGGCGTAAATCAGGTCTGCTTGCTGCAATACAGTCAGCGCAGCCAATGGCAAATAGCCAGCCGGGCCGGGGCCAACGCCGACGCCCCAAAATGTGCCAAGATTGCTCTCGCTGCCATCGCTTTTTAACTGTTCAGTCATGCGTGTTGTCCCAACGAATTTCCATGTAAATCAAACAGCCGTACTTCTACGCGCTCCACTGCTGGCACCCGCGCTTGAGCACAAGCGGCAATCCGCTGTTCGATATCGGTCCAAAGTGCCTTTGCATTGGCTGCGCTCGTTGCCATTTTTATGCTTTCCATTGCTGCTTCCACTGTATTGGCGTTCGCCAGTTCTTCCACTAAAATCGGGCTAAAACCACGTTCTGCCGCGATCCGCGCTACCACGCTCATCGCCATGTTGCTTTTGCTAGAATGGGTATCCCAGACGCCGTCTAATACCTTCGCCAATTTGCCGGGATGGCCCGCCAGCCATAACACCGGCAAACGTCGCCCGGCTTCTGACAATGCAGTCTGAGTAAAGTCCAGCGAATCGCCTAGAAAATTGGCAATTTGAACGGATCTTTTTTCCGGCAATCCCAGCACATCTCTGGCAAATTCACGGCCTATCTTGCCAGGTAAAAATGCCACACATTCCGCATCGCCAGCCAGCGCCACGCGTACATACACTTCGATCGAGGCAATCCAGGATGCCATCGACATCGGCTCGACAATCCCAGACGTACCCAAAATCGAAATTCCCCCGACGATCCCTAAACGCGGATTGAACGTTTTGCGAGCGATTTCAGCGCCGTTTTCGCAGCCTATCGTTAAATCAAATCCTGCCTGTGCAAGCCCCTGCAACTGCGCCGCTACAGCTTGCCGCATCATCTTGCGCGGTACTGGATTGATGGCTGGTTCACCGACTGCGACGCGCAAACCGGGCTGGGTTGCGGTGCCGACGCCAGTGCCAGCAAAAAATCGCACTTCGCCCGTTGCGTTGCGCTTTACTTCAGCAAAAATAGTCGCGCCGTGGGTGCTATCGGGGTCGTCACCACCATCTTTTAGCACCTCTGCGCGGACTGTATTCTTATCGATTCCCAGCCAGTCGACTTGCATGACCGGCACGACCAAATAATGCAAATCATCGGGCAATAACACGTCTACTTTTTGCACTTTTTCGCCATGCAGTAATAGGCGTAAAGCTGCCGTCACTGCCGCCGTTGCGCAACTGCCGGTTGTGCGTCCACGTCGCAGGCCGTTAGGAGCCAACACGCAGAGATCGAACTCGGCGCGTTCTGGCTCTGAGGGCACGTCAGGCAGCGACATACCCGGCAAGTTGATTCTGCGCATCGATCATCAGGCCATTGACGATGCTGGCGGCCCACGGCGATCCGCCACGCGTGCCGCTGTTGGTAATCCGGGGCACTTGCAAACAGCGTCGCAGATCATCTTTGCTTTCGCGTGTGCCGACAAAACCGACCGGCAAGCCGATCACCAATTGCGGTCGCCAGCCGTGATCGCGAATGAGCCGCGTGGCTTCCATGATCGCCGTGGGCGCATCGCCGATGGCTAACACAATGTCATTGCCGAATTTTTCAAACGCCCGGCGCATTCCGGCTGCCGAGCGCGTGATGCCGTGTGTGGCGGACATTAAATAGGTTTCACGGTCATGTACGCCGCACCATGTTTCGATGCCGAGTTGTTCTAGCAACGCGCGTTTCAGGCCGGTTTGCACCATGGTCACGTCGGTAACTATTTTCTTGCAGCGCAGCAAGGCGCGGATGCCGGTTTCTAATGCGCCCGGTGACAGAAAAATATCGTCGACCGCATTAAAATCACCGCTGGTGTGGACAAGACGTTGCAGCACGGTCAGATGCGCTGGGGGAAATGTTGACCAGTCGCGCCCGGCGGCGATGATACGGAAACTTTCGGCTTCTATCGGATGGGGGACGTAGGGTTGCATCGGTGCTGCTTCTGCCGTTGCTGCCTGCATCGCTTCTTTTTTCAGCAAGCCGCGTACTTGCAGATGATGGGCGCGTTGCGGTTCGCCGACTTGCTCTTCGAAGCCGACAATTTGGACGCGATATTTGCATAAGGTGCAGTTCATGTCGGCGCGCCCGGCGACGGCTTCACGGGCGCGTTCGATGATGACATCGGCGACGTGTTGATGCGCGCCGAAGTATCCGGCTTTGAGTATTTCCAGCCCGGATTCGCTTTGCTGTGCGTCATCGGCGGCGGCGTAAATACGTTTTACCAGTACGCCATCGAACAGAAAAAATGGCAATACGATCAGTCTTGCAAAGCCCAATTGCGCGGCGGCACGCAGCCCATCTGCGACTAGCGGTTTGGCTGTGCCGGAATAGCAGACGACGGCGCTGCCGAAGCCCATTCCCTCCTCCAACATGCGGGCAAGTTTGGCGACTTCGCCGTTGGCGTCGGGGTCGGTGGTGCCGCGGCCGACGAGCACCAGACAGGTATCGTCGCGGCGAATTGTTTGTGGTGAGGTCGCTTCGGCGGCGATGATGCGTTCTTGGGCCAGTTGTAATAATTGCGGATGTAAATTTAGCGGTGTGCCGAAGTGAAAATCGATCCCGGGATAGTCGCGAGCCATTGCGAGAACCTCTGCGGGCATATCATTTTTGGCGTGGCGGGCGGCTAATAATACGGCGGGAACGACGGCTATTTGCTTCACGCCGGTAGCGAGATTTGCGCTAACCGCTTCACTGATCGTGGGGCTGGAAAATTCGAGATAGCCGTGGGTGATCGGGTGGTGTGGTGCGCGGGTGCGGATTAGCGCGACTAGCGCTTCGAATTCCTTTACGGCGTCGGGGTCGCGACTGCCGTGTCCGGCAATGACTATGCCAAACTCTGGGATTGGGGTTGTTGGAGTGAGCGGAGTCATTGTGCGTTTGGTGCGGGTTCGATCTGGCTGTCCATTGGGGCGAGTGTGCGGATTAGCATAATGCTCATGTCGCTGAAGGTTTTGTGCGCGCAATCGGCTAGGGTGCCGTGCCATTCGGCTTCGGCGCGAGTGAGGTTTTCCCAGACTTCGGTGGGGTGATTGGGGTTGACGCCTTGTTCTAGCAGATAGGTTGCGATGTGGGGGGGCATGAAGGAGCGTGCCGCATCCCATGGGCAGGGGATTACTATGGCGTTGCGGGCGTCGTTTAGTACGTTGACGAGGTGGCGTTTGAAGGGCGTCAGGTCGCCTCTGCGGTGGAAGGTGATGAAGGTGGTTTCGTCGAAGCAGACCTTGGCGCGTGAGGCTAATATTTGGGCGGACGATATGCCGGGTAACGTTTCTACCGGGTGACCGCAGGCGCGTTCTACGCGTTCCAGATATTGGAATCCGCTGAAGTGGATGTCGCCCATGAAGACGACGACGCAGCGCTTGCCGGCGTGGTGGGCTGCGGCTACGTGGTCTAGTTGGGCTACCTGATCGCGGTAGTTCATGAGAACTACTTCTGCGGTTGTTGGGATGATGGATTGGACGACGTTGACTACTGCGTCGAAGCCGGCGACTAGGTCGGCGTCGCGGATTAGTTCTGCGCCGCGTTGGGTTAGGTAGCCAATATCGCCGGGTCCGGCGCCGATACAGATAATCATAAAGTTGCTTTCAATTTGGTGTTTCGTTGTGTTCAGTTGCGTTTAGTTTGGTGGTAATTGAAACAGGATTTTCTCTGTAGAGGCTTTGTCGAGGGTAGCCCGGCGAACTAACCATGGAGAGCCAAGCGTTTCAATTACCAAAACCCATTCAATCACCGTAATCGAGCCCGAATAACTACCTCCAACCCCTCCCCACTAAGCTCCTCCAAACTCAAACATTCCGCCCCCAAAACCTCAGCCAGCAACCCAGCCCGCCCTAGCCTCAAATACCCATCCTCGGTATCCAATACAAGGGCCGGCGTCCCGGCCAAAACCCCTGCTATATCCAACGTCTCCCGCCAGGCATCCCCACCAGCAGCCAACGCAACATTAGCCTTGCCATCACTAAGAATCACCATCAAAGGCACCGACCCCGCCCCCTGTTGCGCGTGCCGCTGCAAAACCTCCCACGCCAATTGCAACGCATGCGGCAAAGGCGTCCGCCCACCAGTCGGCAATTCCCGCAAACTCTGCTCAGCCAAATCCACCCCCCGGGTAGGGGCCAACATCAACTCTGCCGACTCACCGCGAAACGCAATCACCGCCACTTCATCGCGTCGCTGATAGGCGTCTGTCAATAAAGACAACACTGCCCCCTTAACCGCTTCCATCCGCCGCTGCGCAGCCATCGACCCCGATGCATCGACAACAAATAAAATTAAATTCGCCGTCTTCCCCACCCGAATTTGTGCGTGTAAATCTGCGTTGGTAACTTGAAAATTACCTGGGTCGCGTATCGCAGCGCTGCGTAACGTCGCACCAATCGCCAGACTAGCCGGACGTGGATCTGGCACACTGCGGACCATCCTTCCACGCGCCGCGTCTTTTGCATCGCTACGGCGGCCAGCCACCATATTAGCCCCGTGAGCATTGATGTTTGCCACCGAAATATGCCGTGCATTCGCCGCCGCGGCAATCGAAAATACCTGATGCTGATCGTTGGCGTTGTTTGCGCTTTCAGATGCATTCTCAGAGGCGTTTTCTGATGCATCAGCATTGTTTTCCGAAGCTTCTTCCGATGTTTCACTATCGGAAGAATTCTCTGCCGGTGTAGACGGCGGTGGCGAAGCCGCCTGCTCCATCAACGCATCCAACTTATCCTGATCTACACCCGGCTGCTCAAACGGCTTGCGACGACGTCGATGCGGTAATACCAATTGCGCGGCGCACTTTACGTCGGCAGGCGTGACGCTAGCACGTCCGTCTAACGCCGCCAATGCGCGCGCAGCCTTGTGCATCACGATATCCGCACGCAAACTGGCGACTTCAAATTCGCAACATAAATGGCTGATCAAATCCAGCAAAGCATCATCCAGCGCCACCGTCGGCAACAGCGATTGCGCCGCACTTAATTGCGCACGCAAAGCCGTTTGCTGCACTTGCCATAGCGTCGCATAGGCGCTTGGGTCGGCTTCAAATTTTATCCGTCTCCGAACCACTTCTGCGCGCACAGTTTTGTCACGCGGCGCGGTGACTTCTACCATTAAACCAAAACGATCCAGTAATTGCGGGCGCAAATCGCCTTCTTCCAAATTCATCGTGCCGATCAGCGTCAAGCGTGCCGGATGCGCGACCGATAAGCCTTCGCGCTGAACTGAATTGACGCCCATCGCGGCGACATCCAGCAAACTATCCACCAGATGATCGGCTAACAGATTGACTTCATCGATATACAAAATACCGCGATGCGCAGAAGCTAGTAAGCCGGGTTGAAACGTCCGCGCTTCGCCCTTTAATGCACGTTGCAAATCCAGCGTGCCGAGCACTCGATCCTCTGTCGCGCCCAGCGGTAACGTCACAAAAGGCACGCTGGCCGCAATCACGGTCCGCGCAGGATCGGCGCAGGCATCGCATAACCCGCAAGGCTGATCGGGACGGCAATTGAAGGCGCATCCTGCGATCCGCTGAATGGTCGGCAAAATCGCTGGCAAGGCGCGTGCGGCGGTACTTTTGGCGGTGCCTTTGTCACCGCGAATTAACACGCCGCCGAGGGTCGGATCTATCGCGCACAACAGCAATGCGGTCTTCAATTGCGGCTGATCGACAATGGCTGAAAAAGGGAAATTTGGGATAACCGTTTGCGACATTTGATGATCCATATTAAGCGGCACGCGGCGTTTCGCCACGGGCTTCCAGCAGAGTTTCGCTATGCAAAAATAGCGCGCGCAAGGCTTCTAGCGTTTCCGGTTTCGGTGCGGTCCACATGCCGCGGCTGGCGGCTTCCAGCAGGCGTTCTGCGATGGCATTTTGCGCCCACGGATTAGCTTCTTGCAAAAATTGCTGCATGGTCTGATCGAAGGCGTACGTACTGGCGACTTGCTCATACATCCAGTCATCCATGACCTGCGCTGTGGCATCGTAACCGAACAGATAATCGACCGTAGCGGTCAATTCCAGACCGCCTTTATAGCCATGTTTTTGGATGCTGGCCAGCCATTTTGGATTGACCACGCGTGAACGGAATACACGTAGCGTTTCTTCTTTTAAATCGCGGACTTGCGCCCGTGCCGGATCGTGGCTATCACCAAAATAATGCTTGGGCTGCGTGCCGGTCAACGCGCGGATGGTGGCGATCATGCCACCATGAAATTGCAGGTAATCGTCGCTGTCGAAAATGTCGTGTTCACGGTTGTCTTGATTGTGCAAGGCGACTTGTACGCCAGATAAACGCACCCGAAATGCAGCGCGTTCATCGATCCCTTGCACGTCGCGGCCATAGGCATAGCCGCCCCAATTGACGTAGGCTTCGGCGAAATCGGCATCTGCTTGCCAGTTTTTTTCTTGAATCAGCGGCAAAATGCCTGCGCCATAACTACCGGGCTTGGCCCCAAAAATGCGATAGGCGGCGCGGCGTTTGGCTTCTGCATTTTCCATGCCTTTGCCTAGCCAATCGTCTAACTCGCTTAGGTAATGTTTGCGGACAAAATTTTGATCTGGCGGCTCATCCAATATCAATACCGCGTTGACGGCATCGTCTATCAATTCAATCAATTGCGGAAATGCATCACGGAAAAAACCGCTGATACGGGTCGTGACGTCGATACGCGGACGTTTGAGTTCCGCTAGGGGGATCACTTCAACGCCGATTAACTGGCGGTTTTCTGGTCGCCATACCGGGCGCACACCTAGCAGCGCCAGAATCTGCGCCACATCGTCGCCATGGGTGCGCATGGCGGCGGTGCCCCAAATACTGATCGCGACGCTTTCGGGATAGACGCCGGTTTCGCGCAGGTGTCTGGTCAATACTTCGTTGGCAAGTTGCTGCCCGACGCGCCATGCCGATTGCGATGGCACGCTGCGCGGATCGACCGAATAAAAATTGCGTCCGGTCGGCAGTATGTGCGCCATGCCACGAGTTGGTGAGCCGCTTGGACCGGCGGGAATATAACCGCCGTCAAGACCGTTCAGCAGATTATCGATTTCATCCGTGGCGCGGGCCAGATTCGGGACTAAATTGGTGCAGGCGAAATCGAGTATCCGACGTAAAGTGGTGAAGCGCTCCGTTGAGGAGGAGGATGGCAATTTCGTTACTGCAACCACCGCTGCAACCGGTTTTATTGCGCTGCTTTTTACGTTGAATTTTTTGACTTGCGATAACACGCTTAGAGGGCGTGCTGTGGTCATTAGCGTGGGCTGTAGCAACGGCTGATTGACGGCAACGCCGCTGCCAATGTCACCAAATAATTCTGCTATTACCGCATCAATCGCAGCAGTCGCAAAACTTTTTTCTTGTAGCGCCGCAAACAATTGTCGACACAGAACATCGATCGCATCCAGCGCATCGGCGCGGGTAACAATCGCGCATTGCGCCAGACGTGCCAATGCGGGGTCGGCATTCAGGCGGCGGCCTTTGTTATCCAGCAGCATGTCCATGTTGAGGCCAAACAGTTTCGCGACTTCTTCTTGCAAACCAGGTATTTCCTGATTCGGAAGACGCACCAGCGAGACCAGCATATCTACCAATTGATGATCGGCAGGACGTTGGCCCAGAATGTGCAAGCCGTCGCGGATTTGCGCTGCGCCGAGTTCGCACAGATAACCATCTAAATCCTCAATCAGATGCGCGACACCAGCACCATCCAGCGTGCTGAGCGCGGCGGGCAAACCTTCTTCGTGGGTGTGGTCGTGGTGGTCATGGTCATGGTCATGGTCGTGATGATTGTGCGCCGCGTGGCCATGCTGGTGACCGTGCTCATGATCATGGTCGTGATCATGGTCGTGATCGTGATGCAGTAATCGGGCCTGCAAATCCGTATCGAGATTGGTCTGTTTTACTAGTTCCCAGATTTGCTGTTGCAGCAACGGCAGCTTGCTGGGGTCCAGCACTTCAACTTGATAATATTCATCGACTAATTGCGTCAATTGCGCCAACGCGCCATAGGTATCGGCGGTGGTCATCGGCGGCGTCAGATGATCGACAACTACCGCATGCGCGCGGCGTTTGGCTTGTGCGCCCTCGCCCGGATCGTTAATGATGAATGGATAAAACAGAGGCATATCCGCCAGCAGCGCATCGGGGAAGCAGTTTTCAGACAGGCCGACGCCTTTGCCGGGCAACCATTCCAGCGTGCCGTGCTTGCCGACGTGAACGATGGCGTCGGCTTGCCAGCTATCACGCAGCCAGCGATACAGCGCGTAATAGTGATGCGTTGGCGGCAGATCGGGTTGATGATAAATCGCGTCCGGGTCCATGCCATAGCCACGCGGCGGTTGCAGGGCGACAAAGGTATTGCCCAACTCTATCCCTGCTAGCGTAATGTGATCGTTGTGAACATACGCCGCACCGGGCGCAGCGCCCCATTGGGCAACCATGCTGGCTTGCATCGGCGGCGGCAACTCTGCCAGCCATTCTGCATATTGCGCAGCGGGTACGCGACCGACCGCGTTGCGTAACTGTTCTACAGTGAGATAAGTATTGTCATAGGCGCAGCGGTCGATCAGGTCATGAATCAGTGCGGTGCCGGTGGCGGGCAAGTCGCCGGTTTTGTAGCCTCTGGCTTGCATCGCTTGCAGAATCGTCATCAACGATTCCGGTGCATCCAGACCGACCGCATTGCCGATTTGTGCGGCTTTACTGTTGGCATTGGTAAAGATAAACGCCACGCGTTTTTTGGCGTTTGGGGTATGTTTCAGACGGGCAAAACGTTGCGCCAATCCGGCGACGCGGGCCACCCGATCCGCGACCGGGGCGTATTCCATCATCCCGGCGGTAGCGTTGGCGGCTTTGGTTTTGAACGAGACTGGCACCGTGATGATGCGACCGTCGAACTCTGGCAATACCACGTCCATGGCCGCGTCCAGCGGGTTCATGCCGCGTGCTGATTGCTGCCATTGATCTTGCGTCATGCCGCTAGTGATGGCTTGCAAGACCGGCACATTTAATTGTTCCAGTACGGACACCGACCAGCCAGCGGGCGTTGGGCCGCCGGGCGTGATTTCACCCATGGCGAAGGCGGTGGTATTGATCATGACGTCGATCACGACGTTATTGTTATCCGTAAAATAGCGCAGCGCTGTTGGCAGCGTATTGTTGGCGTCAGCCCCTGCTCGCAGGGACGCAGTGAAGACCGGCAAAACATTCATGCCGCGCTGCTCTAACGCGTCGATCACTGCGTCTATAAAACGGGTATTGCCGCTCATCCAATGGGCACGATAAAAGACGATGCCGACGCCAGGACGTGCGGCTTTGTTCTGCGCGGCATGCTCTGCCAGCCAATCGGCGGTGGTTGCGCCTTGCGCCAGATCGGGATGATAAATGCCGTGCTGCGGTAATGGTTGCGCGGGCAAATAGCCAAATCCGGTCAGCATTAAATGATCGGATAAATAACGCAGCAATTGCGCCAGATTGACGCTGCCGCCTGCATGAAAATAGGCCAAGACTTGCTCGGCTACGGCGGAGGATACCGTCGATACTGCGGCCAGTTCCGGGTCCGGTTCGCCGGTGCCGCTGATGGCGATCAACGAGATGCCCTGCTCACGCGCATGGCGCAGCAGTTCGCTAAAGCCCGGTACGTTACCTAATCGCCCCAACACACGCAGAATAATGATGCGGGTGGTTGCCAGATCGCCGCTTAGTAATGCCGCAATCTGACGGTCGTTTTCCAGCGTTTGCAGATTGATGCCGGTGACCGCTGCAAAATCCTCCGGCAATTGACTGATCGCGTTGTGCAGCACGGTCAGATCATTGGCGGTATGGGTCAACAGTGCTATTGCCGATTGTTGCGTTTTCTTTGTGTGCTGATCAGACATTGGTTTCTTCCTCTGGGGCGACATCGCCGCTGCCCAGCCGGTGGAAAACCAAATCCGTAACTTCACGCCCATGTTCCAGATGTTCGGTGACGATGCGTTCGATCGCATCCGCATCTTCGCAGCGATACCAAATGCCCTCGGGATACACCAGCGCCAGCGGACCTTGATTTTTGCAGGCGACCATGCAATGCGTGCGCGTACGCTTGACACGCAATTCTGGGCGCGCATCGATGGCCGCGCCAAGAATCCCGAACATGGCTTCGGCACGCACGCCGTCTTCGGTACAACGGGGGCCGGTGCACATGAAAATGTGTCGGTTATGGGTTCTCATAGGCTTTTTTCTTCGCGGCGGGCGCTTGCTGCTGCGATATTTCAGTGATGCTAAACATTAGTAGCGATAAAGCGGAATGATGCAAAAACGGACATAACCGCCAAGAATAAGGCGAGCACGGTGGATACTTACGTCACCGGCTCGCCTGACTTTGGCGTATTGCAATAGCGGTTCTAGCGATTAGCCGAGGCTAATTTTTTAGTCAGATAGCCGAACGCGCCGCCCAACGCCAGCCAAAAGATGCCGTTGGCAATCGTTGTGGCCACAATAAATGCCCGCGCCAACTCCGCCGGAGCCGCACCGCCATGCATCTGCGGTTCGGGCGCGCCGATGATATGGGGTAACACCAGTAGCAAAACGGCAAGCACTTTTAATCCCCAATGACGACCAAATACCAGCAGCGCCAGCGCCGTAGCGGTGCACGTCGCGGTGCTGATCCACCAGATTTGGCGATCCAGCAACGGTGCGGCTTGTGTACCGGGGACTTCCGGCGCAAGGCCGAGCGCAGGTGCTACAAAGAAGACGACATAGCCAGCAAGGCCCCACAATAAGCCCTCACGCCAGCCGCTGACGCCACCACGTAGCAAGATCGCTGCACCCAGCAACAAGCCGAAACCGACTGCCATCGTCACGTTTGCCATGACGGTGTAAAAGGTGCGTTCTGCACCGTTGGCGGGTTCCCACTCCGGTGCGTCGTGGTGATGTTCTTCGGCGGGCATTGCGTGGGCGTGCCCGGCCATTTCTGGCATGGCGGCGCTGGTGGACATCGCTGACATTGCTCTGGTGGCCGGTTTCGCTAAGGCAGCTTGCGCGGCAGCTTCTTCGTAGACTTCGGCTTGGGCGATGATCTGTGTTACTTGTATTTTTTGTACGACAGTGAGTACTAACCCAGCGAATAAACCCGCCAACAACACCGCTGACAAAAACCGCTTAAAACCTAGTTTTGGCAGCCATAGATTGCCTATGGAAATAGCGTTTATATCACTCATATCGCGCTATCGCTTAATGACAAGGAAAGCCAGCCGAATGACGGCCATCATGCGCAGCGTTGTGCAGCGTCATATTGTGCGAAAAACCCATTGCATAGACCAGAATCAGACCGACGACGGCGCTGCAAACGGCGGGAAGAACGCGGTCTTTCCAAGTGGCGGGGGCAGCGACTGCAGCGTGATCGAGCAGACCGGTGGAGGAGGCAGACATGATTTCCTTTGATTAAACTTTAACAACAATATGACTGGTATCGCAGAACGCGAGAATGCAGCGCGAACAGCGGCCAGCAACGTATAAAGGCGGCAAATCGCAGTGTGTTCGGCGGCAAAAAAGGGAGGAGAAATAAAGACGGGTGTGCGGCAAGGGGCCGATAGTCATTACAGCGGGCGCACCTGGGGCAATCCATCTGAATCGCCCGCCGCGACACAAACTGCAAAAACTTCAGGCCGGTATCCGGGCTTACGCGTTGAAATCTGTGAAAGATTTCCAAAGTTAGCGCCTTCCCATGCATTGCACAGTGACGTACTGCAAACTTTTTACGCGTTTACCGTTGCGGGGGCAGCGTCGGAATACTGTTAAAACATGCACCGACTTCCCGTTTAATTTTACGCACGACTGTGCGCAAAACACCTAAAGCTAATATTACTGGCGGAGTATAGTTTGCGGCATATTAAGTTGCAAGCCGAAGCGTGATTGCGTTGGTAGTTTTCTGCAGAATTACGTTTGACGAGACAGCAAAAAATGGCGCATTTCAGGGGTGCGCCAGGGAGTGGGACGCATCGAAATTCCGCACAATTGTCAACCAAACCGCGTCGACAAATAAGGCGTCTTTATCAGACTTACCCTCCACTAATCAACTATCCTACAAATCCAAAACTGCGGTGTTGAGGCATGGCCTTGCAATAACGCCTGCGCGACGGATGCATCTTGTGCCAGCTTATTGTCAAATTCCCCTGGCGAAAGTGAGAAACTCATGACCTTCTCTGCAACACCTATTTCTTGGAGGGCCGCGCAACTGTAATTTACATAATTCCCGGGTGCCGCAAAAACAAAAGCGGATAAGCATAAACATAACGCTAAGCATATTTTTTCATTTGGGTCTCTGATTCATTACAGTGAATGAATACACAATTAAACCTCATTTGTTTAAATATATCGGGAAAATGGCATATTCTTAAATCGTTAAAAATTTTATGATACGAAATAGTAATATTTGATTATATGAAGTCCTTGAATTATTTCAATACTGAAATAAATTTAAATTTGTGTTTAAAAATTGATAGCCGTATATAAGTAATCTCCTTATATCGGTCATAAACTTTTATAAGTATTCGTCCGATCTAAGTAATATCCCAGTATTGGAAATAGTCTGGCATAAGTATTATTCCTATATTGGCCGCTTCAAACGTAAAAACCGGACGAAAAAAACCGCCAAAAGCTTCCTTAATTAAAGGGCATGGCGGTTAATGGAACCAAAAAAACAGTAAAGATTACGTTATAAAGTGGCCATCGCGGCCTTTATAAAATCGTTAAATCGGGCATTATCGACGTTTCTATCTTCCGAAAATCGGGCATATAAAATCAGGATCAAACTGGCTTTCTTATCGGGCTTCAAAGTCAAATGCTGGTCTTCAAGAAATGCCTCCATGCCAGCCAGAACTTGCCTTAATTGCGGCCAGTCGATCACAGAATAAGGTGCAAGATTCGGACTATTTTTTATGCTCGGAACAGACACTGTATTAGCTGCGTAAATCCCGCTTGTGCCCTCCTGATTTGCCTTGGGATGCGCATGCATATTTTCATGCACGCTGCGATAATTTTGCTGAGTGCCTAAAGCTAAACGTTCTGATGAATGGCTGCCGTCCGAAACGATGATGGTACGTAGCGCGATTTCCTTTCCTCCGATGACAATGTAGAGAATGTCGATACCCTCATCGGCAATTGCAGCCAGGTATTTAGCATGAGGATAGGTCTTACCCTGTTCATAACTAAATTGCGTTTTCTTTACAACGCCGCCAAGCTTTCCCAATTTCGTCTGGCTCATTTTCAGCCGTTCGCGTTCATCCTTAAGTCTTTCACCTATACTCATAAATTACCCAATTTAATCGCCCAAACATTGTTGACAGAGTAAATATTTCTACCCATACTTATTACCGTCAGTTCACATGCAGGCGTTGTTAAAAACAACGATACACACACATACCAGGAACAAAGCAACTTGCAATGTTCATGGCCGTTTACACTGAAAAGTCAGCGAAAAAATTTACTGTAGAAATTTGTCGTGCACCGCGTGTGAATAGAAAAGGCACAGCTGCGCGCATGCAGTATTAGCTAGACGTAATCGCCTTTTTTACCATCTTGGTATGGTTATGAAAGTCATGGATGCGGTTTTACATCCACTGCCTTTAAAGTATCTTCTATCTCTGGATTGCCGATGCGTATACAGATCCGTTCAGGTCCGTACCGCTCGATCAATTCTTGAATCAATTCTCCGACAGGAAAATCATCAGGGTTACTTAACCTGGTGGGGCGCGCGTCCTCATAGGTTTGCGTCAACCGCGCAATGATTTCTGCATTTTGTGAATGAGTCGCAAGGACGGCCGACGTTTGAAGCTTCGCATGAAGCGCGTTGGGGATTCTCAGCGTAATTCTTTTGAAGGGTTCTTCTTCTTCCATTGGCTGATTACACCACACCGGTGTCCAAAAGTATTGACACTATTTTAGTGTCAATTATAGTTCACACAGACATTAATCTAGTGTCTAAATAAGGGAGTTAATTTTGGAACATAGTAAAAAAACCACCTCGATTCAAGTACGTATGCCTGACGATTTGAAGGCATGGCTGAAGAACAAAGCGAGTCAAAATTTTCGCAGTCTGAATGGTGAAATTGTGGCGCGTCTTGAAGGCGGAAAAGACCCGCTTGTGATTGAGGTTACGCCGAAATCAGATGACTCTGACACTGAGTAAACCGCGTACAGCTTCAAGATAATTTAATGTCGTATCCCGCGCGCCCACGATGTGGAAAATCCGAAGATTTAGCGCAAAAATAAACCTCACAAACGCATACCATTCGTCAGAAGAATTATCTTGTACGAGCGGCGAAAATGCGTCCAAAAAATAGCTATCGCGCGCGCGACTAGCCTTAAAACTTAGGGGATTTACTTATATCTGAGTGGCCGCTAGGCGCGCAACATGTCCGTCATCACGTCGGCGGGGACCGGTTCGCTAAACAAAAAACCCTGATACTGATCGCATCCAATTTGCCGCAAAAACCGCAACTGTTCAACCTTGGCGACGCCTTCCGCGACGACCGTCAACTGTAAACTATGCGCTAACGTCACGATGGCGCGCACGATGGCACGGTCTTCCTGATTGGTTTCCAGCGACTGCACAAAAGAACGATCTATCTTAATTTCGCTTAACGGAAAACGACGCAAATAACTTAAGCTGGAATAGCCGGTGCCAAAATCATCAATCGAGACCCGCACGCCGCGTCGCGTCAATTCGCGCAATATATCAATCGCGTTTTCTGGATTCCCCATCAGCGATCCTTCTGTCAATTCGAGTATCAGCCCCGCTGCCGGAATGCCGTGCCGGACTAGCATTGCCTGCGTGCTCTCGACCAGATCGCGTTGTAAAAACTGATGCGCAGAAAGATTGACCGAGATTGATAGCGGAATTAAGCCTTGGGTTAGTCCCAACTCCTGCCATTGCCGACTTTGCTGACACGCCGCTTCCATGACCCAATCGCCCAGCGCCACGATCAGGCCGCTTTCTTCTGCCAGAGGGATAAATCTGGATGGCGAGACCAAGCCATATTCGGGATGCTGCCAGCGCAGCAGCGCCTCTACGCCGACAATTTTCCCCGATGCGATATCGACCTTGGGTTGATAAAACATGCGGAATTCATTTTTTAACAAGGCCGGACGCAGACCGCTTTCCAAATCCACCCGATCACGATTACGTGCGTGCATTTCGGAGGTGAAAAAATGGTAGTTATTCCGTCCATGCTGCTTGACGTAAGACATCGCTATATCGGCACTGGCCAGCAATGCTTCGGCCGTATCGCCATCATTGGGATATACGCTGATACCAATCGAGACCGTGACGTGCACTTCGTGCGACGGCACATGCAGGGGGCGCCCCAACAATTCAATAAGGTTGGCAGCGATGCGCCCGGCGTCGGCAGTTTGCGCAACGTCTGACAAAACGACAAAATCATCTCCGCTGAGACGCGCCAACATATCGCGCGGTCGCAGCGTTTGCCGGATGCGCAATACAAACGCATTCAGCACCTGATCGCCAGCGGTGCGTCCGAGGGCCTCGTTGACGGTCTTCAGGCGATCGATGTTGATGTGCAGAATCGCAAATCGCGTCGCCCCAGCATCGGCTTCGGCCATCGATTCGGCAATTTTTTCATTGAGCAATGAACGATTCGGCAAACTGGTCAAGGCATCGTGCGTGCCCAGATAGGCGAGTTTGGAATGGACCGATTTAAGCGATGCTCGGAGCGCGTCTGCATGACGGCGACTGCGGATATCGATAAACGACAGCAGCATGACAAACGCCAGTATCACCAATATAAAACCAGCGACCGAATACACCAGCCAGTTATGGTCCAGGCCATTATTAAAAGCGCCCAGAGATGGCGTCGAAAATCGTGCTGCAGCCATCCAGGTGGTCTGCATCCCCATGATTGCCAGCGCCATCATGATCGCTGCTGCAAGACCAGTCAGATTGGTATGCCACGCATCGCCGCCACGCAACCGAAACGCCAGCGACAAGACAACAATCGCCCCCACGATCGCCACTGCAACCGCTACAGTGAATAGCGCCGAATCGTAACTTAACCTTGGCGCACCTTCGATGGCGGCCACCCCCAAAAAATACATTTCAGCAATGCCGAGGCCGATAATAACGCCACAAAATACCAGGCGATGGCGGCCCAGTCGAGTGCCCTTGATCAAAAATAATGCGAAGCCCGAAGTAATGATTGCCACGCACCATGACAGGAATATTTTTTCAATCCCGACGGTCACTGGGATGGGCAAATAAAATCCTAGCATGCCGATAACCTGCATGGCCCACATGCCGGTTCCCATTGCGATACCGCCGCCAATTATCCAGGCAAGATTGGGGCGCCCGCGACTGACGCGCCCCACCAACATCAACGCAACATACGAAGCAGCCACTGCAACAGCGAAGGACAAAAGTGACAGGGCAGGAATAACGATGCCGTTCATTGGAATGGTTTATCTGAGGTGAGTAAAGGGACTGACGCAAAAATTGTTTCTGCATAGATTTGCCCATCCTGCCGCCAGAGTGTGAACGAATGGTTAAGACCGTCGAAGCGGATGGCATGACAACACCGAGGCGATTTTGCGGAAATCCACAACATTCAACGAACGACGCTAGCGCAACACAACGTCTTGATAATAATAGGAATTATTCTATTATTGTTAACTTTTCTGCACCACTTGTCATCTCTATTTTTAGTCCACTTGCCCTATGCCAATTGCATGATTGCTGACGCGCATGTTTTCAATTGTGTGCCACGCGGCCAGGCCGTTACAACATTTCCCTGTCGGCAAAAAATCAGCGAATACGATAAAATGTCGCGTCACGCGTGTGGCAATAAAGGACAACAGATGTCACAAGATTGCCGCCCGTCGTGGTCTGGAATACTGCGCTGGACGCAAGGCAATCTTGTTCAATCCGCGCCAACCCCGATGCAGCGAAGCCTCCGTATTTTCTCGGCAACGTCCGCTACCGTCGGCCACCTTTATCGCGAGTTCGCATTAATACACGCACTAATACACGCATCAATACAATCATTGGACACGGCCATCAATCAAAGATACGCCGCAACCAGAAACACATTCTTCGCACACTTTAAAAGCATTTAATGACAAACAACGATGTCACCGCAGCACCAGAAAGACTGTTACCGGGCTGGCTTATTTTACTTGGCGCACTGACTGCAATCGGCTCTCTTTCGATTGACATGTACCTGCCAAGTTTCCCGACTATTGCAAAAGATTTCGGCGTCGGTAGTAATCTGGTGCAACTCACGCTAGCCAGTTTTTTAGTGGGACTCGCGGTTGGTCAGATGTTCTATGGTCCGCTAAGCGATCATTTTGGCCGTAAGCCGCCGTTGTACTTTGGATTAGGTTTATATACGCTGGCCTCGATTGCCTGCCTGTTTGCGCCTGACGTAACGACGTTGATCTTTGCGCGTTTCATGCAAGGCCTGGGCGGTTGCGCCGGGATGGTCGTCGGGCGTGCGGTGATCCGGGATCGAATGGGCGCAGCAGGCTCGGCCAAAGCATTTTCGTTGTTGATGCTGGTGATGGGAATCGCGCCGATTCTGGCACCGTTGATAGGCGGCGGCGTGCTGGCGCTGTGGGGCTGGCGGGTTATTTTCGGTGGCCTTGCCGTGTTCGGATTGGTGTGTCTGATCGCCATCCATACAACCATGAAAGAAACGCTGGACCGCCAACATACTGCGCCCCTGCATTTGGGACGGGTACTAAAACAATACGGCGGCTTAATGCTAGATCGCCAGTTTGTGGCTTATACGTTGTGCGGCGGTCTGTTGCAGGCCGGGATGTTTGCCTATATTACCGGCTCGCCCTTTGTCCTCATTGAGTTGCACGGCATCAAGCCGGAAAATTTCGGCTGGGTATTCGGCACGAACGCTTTTGGTCTGATTGCTGCCTCGCAAATCAACGCACGCCTGGTTGGAAAGCTATCGCCTGACGCCATTCTTGGCCGTGCACTCTGGCTGCCAGCAGGCTTGATGCTCGGCATCACGTTGTTAGTCGCAGCAGGCGTGAATAGCCTGCCATTACTGTTAGTCGGCTTCTTTGGATTTCTCGCCTGTTACGGATTTATCAGCCCGAACGCGTCTGCGATTGCCTTGTCGCAACAAGGCCGTCAGGCCGGCACTGCATCGGCGTTGATGGGAACGTTGCAGTTTTCGCTGGGCATTCTTGCCGGCGTCAGCATGAGTCTGTGGCACGACGGCACCGCGCTGCCATTGATGACGGTCATGACTTTGTGCGGCGTCGGCGCTTTAGTGTTGCATCGCTATATTGCGCGTCCGGAGCATCATCGTTTGATGGCGGCAGAGCAGCTATAAGCCATCCGAAAAACCCGGCATTGCTACGATAATCCGTATCAGGCTTTGGCAGTAAAAATACTCTGTGGAGAAATGGCGTCAGACTGTGCATCCAGACCGCAACCGGATGCACAGTTCTCATCAATTCTTTGCGCAATTTATACCCTCCGCCCTTCACCAATCAAGCGCCTGAAAAACACGTCCGGCTTTATTGCGTAAAATACGCCAACTCAGGTAGCGCTACTTCCTGCCACTTTTTCTTCCGGTCAGCCCATTACCATGCAAGCAGGTATGTTTTACGCCTTCGCCTCCTACGCCCTGTGGGGACTGTTCCCGCTCTACTTCAAAGCATTACAAGATATCCCGCCGGTCGATATTGTCATGCACCGGATGTTCTGGTCTTTCCTGTTCCTGATGATCGTGCTGGCCTGCCGCAAGCAATGGGCATGGATCGTGCCGGTATTGCGCAAGCCACGCGTCATTATCGGCTTTGCGGCCAGTGCGCTATTGCTGGCGACCAACTGGACCACTTACGTCTGGGCCGTCAATAACAACCATATCGTTGATAGCAGCCTGGGTTATTTCATCAGTCCGTTGGTCAGCGTGACGTTGGGGTTTATCTTTTTGCGCGAACGGCCTCGCGCCATTCAGTGGCTATCGATTGCGCTGGCCTTCAGCGCCGTGCTCTGGCTGACATGGCAAGCGGGCCATCCACCCTGGATTTCATTAGCACTTGGGGCCTCTTTCGGCGGTTATGGCTTAATGCGCAAGACCGCCAGTCTTGGCGCTTTGCCGGGTCTGGTATTAGAAACCGCGTTAGTGCTGCCGCTGACCGTGGCGTATCTGGGCTTTTCCAGCTTGCACGGTCAAAACAGTTTTATGGCGGCATCGACAGCGTCGCAATGGTTGTTAGTCGCGGCTGGCCCGATCACCTCGATCCCGCTATTACTGTTCGCCGCGGGTGCGCGGCGTATCCCGTTGTCATTGCTGGGCTTGTTGCAATACATCACGCCTACGCTGCAATTGCTGCTGGGTGTCTGGCTATATGGCGAACCGCTGAATGGCGACACGTTGATCGGCTTCAGTATTATCTGGGGCGCACTTATTCTCTATTCGGCAGAGAGCTTGTGGCAGGCATGGCCGAGCATTCGGTCGCGGCCTGCGGCGGGCGCGTAAAGCTGCCCAATATATAAATCGATGTCAATCCGGCAGCATATCCTGCGCCAACGCGGGCTGACATCACCGCAGCGATAGTCACTCAAGGCCAGTTCGGTTATCCTTACCGGTCTGCGCTTATTAGCACTTAGCTGCGTTATTCCGTATTTTTTACGCCCCTCTTATTTATCCCATCGAGAAAAACTATCATGGCCCAATACGTCTACACAATGAATAAGGTCGGCAAGATCGTGCCGCCAAAACGCCAGATTCTGAAAGATATCTCCCTGTCATTTTTCCCCGGCGCCAAGATTGGCGTATTAGGTCTGAACGGCTCGGGCAAATCCACACTGCTGAAAATTATGGCAGGGATCGATACCGATATTCAGGGCGAAGCCACGCCAATGCCGGGTCTGAACATCGGCTATCTGCCGCAAGAACCGCAATTGGACCCAGAACAAACCGTGCGTCAGGCAGTAGAAGGCGGTCTGGGCGAAGCCTTTGAAGCACGCGCAAAACTGGACGCTGTATATGCAGCCTACGCCGAGCCAGATGCTGATTTCGATGCATTGGCAACCGAGCAAGGCCGTCTGGAAGCGATCATTTCCACCTCCGACGGTGGCAATCTGGAACTGCAACTGGAAATGGCCGCCGATGCGTTGCGCTTGCCGCCATGGGACGCCATCATCGGCGTTCTGTCCGGTGGTGAAAAACGCCGCGTCGCGCTCTGCCGTTTATTGCTATCGAAACCAGACATGCTGCTGCTGGACGAGCCAACCAACCATCTGGACGCCGAATCGGTCGATTGGCTAGAGCAATTTCTGCAACGCTTTCCGGGCACTGTGGTCGGTATTACCCATGATCGCTACTTCCTCGATAATGCTGCCGAATGGATTCTGGAACTGGATCGCGGCCACGGTATTCCGTGGAAAGGCAATTACAGCTCATGGCTGGAACAAAAAGGCGACCGCCTGAAACAAGAAGAAGCCACCGAATCGTCGCGCCAAAAAACGATCGCCAAAGAACTCGAATGGGTACGCCAAAATCCAAAAGGACGTCAGGCCAAGAGTAAAGCGCGTCTGGCCCGCTTCAATGAATTGAGCGAACACGAATACCAAAAACGTAATGAAACCTCGGAAATCTTCATTCCCGTGGCTGAGCGTTTGGGTAACGAAGTCATCGAATTTAAAAATGTCTCCAAATCGTTTGGCGACCGCTTATTGATCGACAACCTCAGTTTTACGATTCCAGCCGGGGCAATTGTCGGCATCATCGGCCCTAACGGTGCCGGTAAATCGACGCTGTTTAAAATGATCACCGGCAAAGAACAACCGGACAGCGGCGAAGTCGTGATCGGTCAGACTGCCCGCGTTTCCATTGTCGATCAGCATCGCGATGCATTGTCGGACGGTAAAACGGTATTTGAAGATGTCTCCGGCGGCGCTGACATTCTGACGGTCGGTCGTTTTGAAATGGCGTCCCGCGCCTATCTCGGACGTTTCAACTTCAAAGGTGGGGATCAGCAAAAAATCGTCGGCAATCTGTCCGGCGGTGAGCGTGGACGTTTGCATCTGGCCAAAACATTGCTGCAAGGCGGCAACGTTCTGCTGCTGGATGAACCGTCAAACGATCTTGACGTAGAAACATTGCGGGCGCTGGAAGATGCGTTGCTGGAGTTTGCCGGTAGCGTGATGGTGATCTCGCATGATCGCTGGTTCCTGGATCGGATTGCGACCCATATCCTTGCGTTTGAAAGCAATTCGCAGGTTACGTTCTTTGACGGCAATTATCAGGAATATGAAGCCGATAAGCGTAAGCGCCTGGGTGAAGAAGGTGCCAAACCTAAGCGGATTCGGTACAAGCCTGTAACGCGTTAATCATTTGCGGGGCAGATGCCGGTTACGCATCTGCCCTGCTACATTGCGCTGTTTTCACGCGCATTCACTTAAGATTAAGTCGTTTTTTGCCGCCAGAACGTTGCCGCTTTTAGCAATCCGTTTCCTGGTAGCGTCGCCCATAATGTCGCTCCGACAATCAATCCACCACCTATCCAAGACACGGTGCTGAGTTTTTCCCCCAGCCATATTGCCGCGAACAGCGCGCCAAATAACGGCTCACTTCCCATTAGTAACGACACCCGCGTCGGGCTGCTACGACGCACTGCATAGGTTTGCGCAAAAAAGGCGAAGATCGTGCAAAACACGACTAAATAGGCCGTACTACTCCAAAATGCCGAAGCCTGCGGCAATGATGGCAAGCCATCTTTGAGGACAACAGCGGCGATAATCAGGCTGCCAAACCCGACCACACCGGATTGCACTGCGGTCAGCGTTAAGGTCGCCATTTTCTTCCCCACCGTCAGCCGCTTAGTCATGCAGACCATCAATGCGCGCAATAATGCTGCCATTAAGATCAGCCCATCGCCCAGATTGAAGGTCAGACTAGCGCCGAACGTTAGCAACCATGTTCCGAGTAATGAAATAAACGCGACCACAAACGCACTCGATGGTGGCCGCTGCCCCATTACGGCCCATTCGACAAAGGGCGTGAAAACGATACACAAACTAATCAGAAAAGCGGCGTTAGACGCCTGTGTCAGCGCGATACCGAAGGTTTCGCATATAAACACCGACAACAAAATCAATCCCAGCGGCAGGCCTGCCCACAAAGCTGCGCGGCCCTCTGGATGGCGCAACTGAAGCAACGACGGCGACAACGCAATAAACGTGAGACAAAACCGCAATGCCAGAAAGCCGAGTACCGGATAAAACACGAGTGCGTGCTTGGCGACGCCGTAACTTGTGCCCCAGACCACCGCGACCAGCAGCAACATGACATCGGCGATCCACAGCCTTTTTGGCGAAATTGACATGAACTTGCTTCCAAAGAGAGTCAAAAATAAAACATTGCGACAATTATGTTTTATTCTTAGAAGCACGATAATCTGGTCATACAGAACAACACTTGTGCGTATGGCGAATAAATAAGAACGATGCCGTAGGAGAAATAGCTTGGGAAATAATCGCTTTATCAAACTGTTGCCAGATATGGCGGTGTTTGTACGCGTCGTCGAGACGGGCAGTTTTTCCGCCGCCGCATTAGAATTGGGGCTGACGCCCTCCGCTGTCAGCCGTCAGGTCACACGGCTGGAACAATCGCTATCGGTACGGCTTCTGGAGCGAACTACGCGTAAATTACGGCTAAGTGAGCCGGGTAAAGAAGCCTATCGTGATTGTCAAAAAATGGTCGCCGCAGCAAAAAGCGCGATGGATGTGGCACAACAATTCGTCTCACTGCCGCAAGGATTAATACGGGTCAGTATGCCGAAAGCCTTTGGCAAGACGGTCATTAGTCCGCTGATGCCAGCATTTTTGCAACAATACCCCGAAGTTGACGTGCAATTGATTCTGACCGATCGCCAGCCTGACTTGAACAACGATGATGTCGATTTAGCCATCTATATGACAGACAACCCGCCCGACGGTGTCGTCGCACGACCATTAATGCAGGTGACGCAAGTATTGTGCGCCACCCCGCGCTATCTGGCGGAACACGGCACGCCGGACCATCCCGGCGCGTTGAGCGGACACAATTGCATCTATCTGGGCGAAACCGCCAATGATGCCGAATGGCATTTCAGACGTGGCGGCGAGACCACCACCATCAAAGTGCATGGCCGCTATATCGCCAATCACAGCGGCGTGCGGCTGGATGGCATTTTGCAGCATCTGGGCATCGGTTGCCTGCCGCATTTCACGGCAACGGCTGCGCTAGAAGAAGGATTAATCGTGCGCGTGCTGACCGACTGGGAATTCCTTGCGGCGTATCAGGGAACAGCGTTTCTACAATATCTGCCGAATCGCTATATGGCCCTAAAAATGCGCGTTTTTATCGACTATCTGACGCTGCATTTGCACTCGTCGCCGGATCATAGTGCAGACTCTCTCGCGCAGTCTTGATAATCTGCTTGGATAAAGCCTCGGTCAAGGGCGTCTGAATATTCCAGGCGTGCCACACCAACGGCACGTCGATGCCATCGCCCGGCGTCAAATCCACTAATTTTCCTTCTGCCAATGCCTGTTCGATTTGCAACATCGGCAACATGCCGTAGCCAAGGCCATTATGGACAAAGCGCTCAAACGCTTCCGCCGAGGCAATCGAATGATGCGGAAATGCTGCCTGCCAGCCTAAACGCCAATCCAAAAAACGAGTGTGCAGAGCATCTTTTTGATTGAACACGACTGCGGGTGCCTGCGCTACGGCGGCTGAAGTAAAACCGCTGCTGAACCAGCGTTGTGCAAACTCTGGCGATGCTGCGCAAATATACCGTTCGACCCCGAGTGGCGTAGCCGTTGTACCGGCTACGGCTGTCATTAAGCTGGTAACGCAGGCGAAAACGCTGCCTTCGCGCAACAATTGCAAAGTGTGATCCTGGTCGTCTATTAATATCGTCAATTGACATTGCGGCGGGTTAAGGATCGGTGCCAACGCTGGCAACAACCACGTTGCGAGCGTATCGGCATTTACCGCGATAGCGATATCGGGCAAGCTGCCGGGCGCGCCGACATCGATCTCCAGCGCCGCCTCCATCAATTTGACCTGCCGATAATGCGCAATCAGGCGCTGGCCCAAAATCGTCGCAAACGGCGGTTGCGCCCGCACGATCAACAACGCGCCCGCCAACTCTTCCATGGTCCGTATCCGCTGCGAGACGGCAGACTGGCTGATATGCAGCGACAACGCCGCCTTCTCAAAACTGCCTAGCGCCACCACGGCATCCAACGCAGCAAGACCGCGATAGTCGAGATTCTTCATAGATCCTCAATATAAGAAATGCTTATTAATCAGTAGAGTCATTCATTGTACTTATATTTGGCAGCCCTTTAAGCTACGTTATTGCATTAAGGAGTTGTCATGGAAAGCGCAGCATTTATCAAAGGAATGGGACTGGGAGGCGGCCTGATTATCGCCATCGGCGCGCAAAATGCGTTTATTTTGCGGCAAGGGTTGCAACGTCAGTATGTACTTACATCGGTGCTTATCTGCGGCCTGTGCGACTCTTTGCTGATCGCGTTTGGCGTCGCAGGGGTGGGCGCGCTAATCGCCAATAATCCTTCATTGTTCGCCTTCTCTAAATGGGGCGGCGCGGCATTTTTGGTCTGTTACGGCATCCGTTCAGCGCTGGCTGCTTGGAAACCAAGCGCACTGTCAACGGCCGCCGCACCCACCGCGCCGCCACGTCACGCTGCTGTAATTGCCAGCGCGCTAGCATTTAGTTTGCTCAATCCGCATGCTTATCTGGATACCGTGGTCTTGCTAGGATCAATCGGCGGCCAAGAGATCGGCATCGGCCGCATTCTGTTTGCTGCTGGCGCAATGCTGGCTTCGTCATTGTGGTTTTTCAGTCTTGGCTTCGGTGCACGTTTTGCGGCACCGTTATTTGCTAAGCCGATCGCATGGCGCGTATTGGACGGGATCATCGCGCTGGTGATGTGGGCGATTGCGGCATCGTTGCTGCTCTGAGACGCCTTGCTGTTCGACCTGGGATAACGTTAAATAGTTAATTCTGGCGATTAGGCGCATGTAATGCTGGTTATGCATAAACTTATGCATAACCAGCATTAGCATTTTTTCACCGATCTCCCTAGAGTGCGTGGGCGATGCAGTTCAGGCCTATTATTGTTAGCGCAAACATCCTCGCGTTTGAGGCTGTTTGATGCCACAAGCCGCAGCTGAATCGTCGTCATAAAGAAGCACACTTATAAAAATCATCACAATCAGGAGATATATGGTTTCGCCACAATTTCGCGCTCGTTTTCAGCCTTCTCTTCGTCCCTATCTCCAATTAATGTTTGGCGCGTTGCTGCTATCGAGCGCTCTGACCAACGCCACCGCGCAAGAAGCTCCGGCGGTTGCGCAAAAATTACCGAATGTCGTCATTCTGGCAACCGGCGGCACAATTGCCGGTACGGGTGCCACCAGCACAACGACGGTCGGCTATACCTCTGCCACGCTCGGCGTAGAAAAATTGATCTCCGCTGTGCCTGAGCTAAAAAATGTCGCCAACGTCAAGGGTGAGCAAGTATTCCAGATCGCCAGCGAAAGCATGACCGTGGATCATTGGCTAAAGCTAGCCAAGCGCGTGAATGTGTTGTTGGCGCAACCGGATGTGGATGGCATTGTCATCACGCACGGCACCGATACCATCGAAGAAACTGCCTACTTTCTTGATCTCACTGTAAAAAGTCACAAGCCAGTCGTCATCGTCGGCGCAATGCGGCCCGCCACCGCGCTGTCGGCAGACGGACCTATCAATTTGTATAACGCGGTTTTGCTGGCAGGCAGCAAAGAGGCGATTGGCAAAGGCGTATTAGTGACCTTAAACGATCAGATTAATGCGGCGCGTGAAGTGACCAAAACCAATACCTCGACTACCGACACCTTCAAGTCCACCGAGCTTGGCATGCTGGGCTACATTCAAGGCAACAAACCCTACTTTTATCGCCAGTCAACCCGCAAAAATACCCTCGAAACCGAATTCGATATCACCAATCTGGATGTCTTGCCAAAAGTCGATATCGTCTACGGCTATGCAGATATGAATAGCGTGGCGCTGGATGCGCAAGTCGCCGCTGGTGCCAAAGGCATCATCCACGCTGGCGTAGGCGACGGCAGTATCGCGGCGCAAATGCGCGCCCCGCTGGTAGCCGCGCGGAAAAAGGGCGTAATTATTGTGCGTGCCAGCCGCGTCGGCCAAGGCATATTGGCGCGTAACGGCGAAGCCAATGACGATGTACTGGACTTCGTTGTAGCGGATACGCTGAATGCGCAAAAAGCGCGCATTTTGTTGATGCTGGCGCTGACTAAAACAAACAATACCAAAGACATTCAACGGATGTTTTATACGTATTAATGCAGTCATATCGCCGCTCAATCAGATCAACAGCGAACTAACGCATGAATGCTTAATGCCATAAAAAATGGTGGTCAGGTTATCCCTGCCCACCATTTTTTTTGGCAAAAATTACCATTTTCAATACGGCATACCCATCAGATGATTTATCCCTCATCTTAAAACAGGAAATATTTATGCACAGTATAAATGCCAATATCAGCGCGGTTTCTGCAATCTCACATCAACATCCCCCACCATCCGAATCGTCGTTTGCCCGGCAGGTAAAAACCCTTTCAAATTGCACAGAAACAATCGCTGTCGTCGCAACGCAGCCAAAAAATCGTCTATTTCCGCTCTCGCATTATTTTATAAATGCAGAAAATGAAGATCCCCATTCGACCTCAAATACGACTGAAATTGCACAGAATATAAAACGCGGCAATCTGATCGAATCTTGCAAATTGCTCAACTTATTCCGTACGTGTTTCTGCGTTTTTCAACCGGCTACGCTATCAGCTGGCACTGGATTAGGGACTTCTTTGAAATTCGCCCCGACCTGTGTGTGCCTACCCTCAGAATGGCAATGCCTTTTAGATCATGCCGAGACAGGCATAGCAGGATCAATAGCCGGGGTGAAAGCCTATTACATGGCGTTGAAACATACTGGCGCTTCTAAGCCGCATACCAGAAAAACCGATGATATTCACTTTATTAGCCAAGGTCTGCTGAGGGCGGAGCTGCAATTCCCGCTTGCGATTCCCGTCCCCAATTTCAGCATCACCGGATTCACGACGCCGTTTCAGATTACATTGGCAGTAGAGCTTGGCATGACCAACAAAACCATCGACTCTTCGCAGACCGTCCGCCACGCGACGCTGGCCGGACTGTCCAACATTCCAGGCTATTTGCCGGGCATCCTTAATGCGCTGGGCGTCGGCATCCAGAATATCGGCGAGAATATTTCTCCGATGACGCCCGCGATTACGGGAATCGCCACGCTAATTGCGATAGCCTGCTGCGGTATTAAAAACGATGGAAGAGAAAATACGCTGTGGCTTAACCTGCAATTAGGTCTGGATACCAATTACGCGATATTTGCGTTGGGCGATAATTTCAAATTAGGCAGTGCGCTTTACCTCAGGAATGTCCCCATCGGCTTAGCGTATGTCTTCACTGGCAATAATATACAAGACGGGACATTTTCTTTTTCAGGTGGTTCGAAGGAATTGGTCGCCATATTGCGAGAAAATTGCAATCTTCAGAATGTCCAGCTTGCCGCGCCTGCATTGGCGACAAGTCCCGCGGAGGGAAATACAATGACGTCAACGATGACGGAAGAGCACCATGGTAATGTGCGGATTCTTTCCTTAAAGCTGGCAGCCAGCCTGGATGAACAATAAAATCCTGACAAAAAAAAGCTGTCTCGACTAACATCATCAATCGGTTGCGCAAATGAAAAATCGATAATCTATTGCCATCGAGGCAGCCAATCCATCTATACGACGCTAACTTACAAAGCCTTTGGCGTCCGCGGTGCTTCACGCCGGTATTCGCGTACCGGAAATGGAATTGAAAAGCCGATGGCATCCAGCGTCGGCTTAATTTTTTGACTAATATCCCAGCGCACTGCCCAAAAATCAGACGTCTGGGTCCAAAAACGTAGTTTCAGCATCACGGCGCTCTCGGCGTGATCATCAACCACCACCAGCGGCGCTGGCAGCTTCAAGATGCGTGGATCGGCTTCGAGCAATGCGGTTAAAGCACTAATTGCAATCGCCGGATCATTTTTATAATCAATGCCAATCGGCAAATCCATGCGCCGCCGGGTATGGCGACTATAGTTGGTCACTGCGCTATTCCATAACTGATTGTTCGGCACAAACAAACATACGCCATCCGATTTAGTCAGCTTGGTGGCAAAAAGTCCGATTTCATCCACAGTACCTTCGGCGCTGCTGTTAGCAATATATTCGCCGACCTGAAATGGGCGCAAAAACAGCAGCATCATCCCCGCCGCGATGTTTTGCAACGTGCCTTGCAAGGCCAAGCCAATCGCCAAACTGGCCGCGCCCAGCACCGCGACGATACTAGCGGTTTGCACGCCGAACTGGCCCAATACCGCAATCAACGTGATCAAACGGATTAACCATAACAAAACGTTGCGTAACACCGGTCGCAAGGTTGCATCCACGTTAGAACGGATCAGCAGACGCTCAAATGTCGATGCTAATTTGGAAGAAAACCACCAGCCCAACAACAATATAACAATCGCCAGCACGGCATTAACAGCATAGTGCAGCGAAGACGTTGCCAAAAAATTCCACAGCGAATCAAGTTGATCGAGTGCAAAAGTGTTCAATCGTGAACTCCTGTTTCAGTTACAAATAGGTTAAAGATAAAGTACCCGCGCATCTCGGCAGCAGGCAAATAGTGATTAAATAATGTCAGTTGGATACCTTATTAAGGTTTGACCAAGTCCGCAAATAGGCAAGTTTTGAGATGTATTGAGCATGCCAGTGACCATTTGGTTGCAATTAGCCCAGCATGTTAGCAGGACCGCCGCGATAAGTTAGCGCTGCAGATGTGCGATAAATGTACGGCCAGCCGCCAAGAGTACGGAATCAAATCGCAAAGCAGCCTCCGAACACTGCTGGCTTTGCTACTGCTACTATTAGGGCTTGCCTGTCGTTACTTTCATTACCGATCGTCACTTACCGCGTTTAATCGCCTTACGAGCCACCACTTAATTGATCCCCATGAGCAAATACTGGAGTCCTATCGTCAGCCGCCTGACGCCTTACACGCCTGGCGAACAGCCAAAGATCAGTAATCTGATCAAACTCAATACCAACGAAAATCCGTATGGGCCGTCGCCGTTAGCGATCGCGGCCATTCAGCGCGAAGCAACCTCGGCATTACGACTGTATCCAAATCCGGATTCCGAGCCGCTTAAACTGGCAATTGCGGCACAAAACGCCGAACATGGGATTACGCCCGCGCACGTATTTGTCGGCAATGGTTCGGATGAAGTTCTGGCGCATGCCTTCCATGCTTTGCTGCAACACGACGATCCGATTCTGTACCCGGACATCACGTACAGCTTTTATCCGACCTATTCCAACCTGTATCAAGTTGCCTATAAGACCATCCCGCTCGCCGACGATTTTACGATTCGGGTAGATGATTATCTCAACGCAGGAAAAAACGGCGGGATCATTTTTCCTAATCCGAATGCGCCGACCGGCTGTTTGCTGCCCTTATCCGAAGTCGAACGGCTAGTCGCCTCGCAACCGGATAGCACAGTGATTGTGGATGAGGCGTATATCGACTTTGGCGGCGAAAGCGCGATTGCGCTGGTCTCACGTTATCCGAATTTGCTAGTAGTACACACGCTGTCCAAATCGCGTTCGCTGGCCGGTCTGCGAGTGGGTTTTGCCGTCGGACATCCAGATCTGATCATCGCACTGGAACGCGTCAAAAACAGCTTTAACTCCTATCCGTTGGATCGCATGGCAATTGCTGGCGCGACCGCCGCGATAGAAGATCAGGCCCATTTCGAATACACCCGATTAGCCGTTATCAAAAGCCGCAATACACTGGTTGAAGGACTAACCAAGCTCGGTTTTGAAGTGCTGCCATCCGCTGCCAACTTTGTGTTTGCCCGCCATCCGCAACATGATGCCGCAGAAGTTGCTGCCGGATTGCGCAGCGACGGCATCATCGTGCGTCACTTTACGAGCGCGCGGATTGCACAATTTTTACGCATTACCGTTGGATCGGATGCGGATTGTCAGGCTTTGCTGGATGCATTGCCTAAGCACTTGCAGAAAACTGCGGGAGACTAACTATCGGGGCGGGAGAGTCATTCCAGGACGGCGGCTCATCGATCCACTTCATATTACTTTGCATTCATCTCGCCCGACTCCTGTATCACTTTTGCCTGAATGCCTATGCAACTCGCTTTCCCCGTCCTATCCATCAGCCGCATGCGGCAAGCAGCTTTACCGCTTTTATTCATCCTGCTGGGTATCGTCTACGCAAGTTGGGCCTCACGTATCCCGGCTGTGCGCGATGCATTGCAACTTGATCCAGCTGAATTGAGTCTGGTATTGCTGTGCGCCGGAATTGGGGCGGTGGGTTCGTTTCCGCTTGCGGCGTGGATGACCGGGCATTTCGGTGCGCGTCACAGCGCCGGGTATGCAGGGGTTGGGTTATTGGTGACCATGCCTTGTCTGGCGCTGGCACCGAATATAGCGTGGCTGATGCTTGCCATGACTATCTTGGGTATTTGTTCCGGCTGTTTCGATGTCGCCATCAATGCGTTGGGTGCTACTGCTGAGAAAATTGCTGGTCGCTCGATTATGTCGTTATTGCATGCCTGGTTTTGCGTTGGCACTTTATCTGGCGCTTTATTCGGTAGTGCGTTGGCGGGAATCGGCATGTCGCCTTTGGCGCATTTCAGCATATTGACCGCCACATTTGCACTACCGCTGTGGCTTTGCTACCAGACGTTGCCACCTGATCGGCCTGAGCCGGTTTCGGGCAAAAAGTATTTTTCCGTGCCACATGGCCCGCTGATTGTGCTTGGCGTTATCGGCTTTTGCGGAGCGATTGTTGAGGGCTCGATAGCAGATTGGAGCGGCGTCTATATGAAAGACTGGCTGCAAGCTACCGACGGTACTGCACCTTTAGCGTTTGCGGCCTTCGCAGCGATGATGTTGCTGACCCGGCTGATCGGAGATCGCCTGAAAGAGCGATTTAATGCACGAAAAGTCGTTACCGCAGGCGCTTTGATCGCGGGCGTTGGCATGTTGATCGCCCTTGTGGCTGATAATATTCCCCTTTCTATCGTTGGCTTTGCGCTCACTGGCGTCGGTGTTGCAACGGTATTTCCATTTGTGTTTAGTGCGGCGGGTCGGCATGGATCAACCGCTTTAGCTGGCGTTGCCACGCTGAGTTATGGCGGCGGTTTGATCGGCCCGCCGATGATCGGTTTTCTGGCGCACGGCTTCGGTTTGCATGCGGCGTTAGCGTTGGTCGGCGTGCTGTGTCTGGCGGTTGCGCTGGCCGCCAGTCAAGCTAAATGGCTGGAATAACTTGTCGTCTGCACCATAAATTTATCCCAAAATTTAGTTTCCATCAAGAAACAATCCTCCCGTTAGTACGCTCTGCTATAAAATAAGCCATTGAAACGCTTACGTAAAACACCCCTTCATCAACGCGGTCTGAAGTTTTACGCGAGTCCTGCAACAAATACACTGCGTTTGCTAATAATGCTTTGGAGTAAAAAATAATGCTAAATTTTTCCGCGCTTACTTTCGCCGGCCGGCTGATCACCATTTTGGGAGCCGGCGCAATACTGGCAGCCTGCGCCGGACAAGCGCCACGAGAAAGCCCGGTCGCTGATGATCCTTTGTTGTTGTCTTCGCGCTGGGAGCTGACCAATTGGCCTAACCATGTGATTCCGAACGGCGACAATGGCGATCCGGTGATTCTGAATTTCAGCAATGAAAAAGGCGAAGGACGCGTAAGTGGTCGCGCCTGGTGTAACCAGTTCACGGCACCGTTCTCGATGCGCGGCCCAGGTCGATTGACGATTGTTGAAGCGGTCACAACGCGGATGGCTTGCCCGGAACCAGCTATGCGTTTCGAGGCCGATTTCCTCGATAAACTGCTCGCCGTGAATAACTACAAAATCAACGGACGCGTATTGGAATTGCAGACCGTCGATGGCAAGACCATGACTTTTCGCGCCCGCGAAAAAATCGGCGCGACTGCCAAAATCAGATTTATCTACGTCGCCGCTGAAAAAGCTCCCTGTAATGCCGGAGTAATGCAAACCAGCTGCTACCAAATCCGCGAAGACAAAAAAGCCCCATGGCAACTCTGGTATGGGGATATTGCCGGCTTTACGCCACAACCGGGGATTGAGTATCGCTTGCGAATATTGGAGGAGCGTATGCCGAATCCGCCCGCAGATGCGAATCCGCTTAAATGGACGCTGGATTTAGTAGTGGGGCAAGAAGTGGTAAAGAATCGGAAATAATGACGCACGACAAAAAGCCCGGTAAGACGTTCTTACCGGGCTTTTTTGATTCTCATGTATTCTAAAAAATGCGTCGCGCTAACTACTCTTGCTGCCCCTTACGGCAAGCCCCAGTCAAGCCAGCTTCAAGCCTACAGCGCCAATCGCTGCCGCGCAGCCTGATATTCTTCCTTCAACCGCTCCACCATCGCGGCAACTGTCGGCACATCATTCATCAATCCCACGCCCTGCCCGGCGCCCCAGATATCGCGCCACGCCTTTGCGCCAGAACCGCCTGAACCAAAATTCATTTTGGTTTTATCCGCTTCCGGTAAGTTATCCGGATCGAGGCCTGCATTTACGATCGATTTTTTGAGGTAATTGCCGTGAATGCCGGTGAAAAGATTGGTATAGACGATGTCAGAAGCCGAGGAATCGACGATGGCTTGACGATAGGCGTCATCGACATTGGCTTCTTTGGTTGCTAGCCAGCGCGAGCCGATATACGCCAAATCAGCGCCCATCGCTTGCGCTGCCAAAATCGCGTCGCCAGTGGCTATCGCGCCGGATAACGCTATCGTGCCGGAATAGAATTTGCGCACTTCACCGACCAGCGCGAACGGTGACAACGGTCCCGCATGTCCACCCGCGCCGGAGGCCACCAGAATCAGGCCATCGACGCCGGCTTCCAGCGCTTTTTCCGCATGCCGGATCGAAATCACGTCGTGCAAAACGATGCCGCCGTAGCTGTGAATCGCATCCATCATTTCTTTCGGCGGCGCACGCAGACTAGAGATGATGATGGGGACTTGATGCTTGACGCACATCTCAACATCGTGCGCCAGACGGTCGTTGGATTGATGGACAATCTGATTAACGGCGATGGGACCGACTTTGGCGTGTGGATGTTCGGCCTGATAAGCCGCCAGTTCGGTTTGCAATTGCGTGAGCCAGACATCCAGTTGTGCCGCCGGACGCGCATTGAGCGCAGGGAATGCGCCAACGATACCGGCCTTGCATTGCGCCGCCACCAACGCCGGTCCACTGGCGATAAACAACGGCGAACCGATGACGGGCAGGCTCAGGTTTTGCAACACGGCGGGCAATGCCATAACGACCTCTTGGAATAAAATCAAAAATTGATTATAGGGGTAAAAAAGTACGACCGTGCTAGATATTTCGCTCTAAAATTTGCGGCTGGATCGGCTATTGTTTGCTGCTATGGCGTGTGGTTCTTGCTATCAGCCGTCGTTTTGTCATTCGTATTCTGTTGACGATGACGGCAATTTCAGCGGCTTTATTTATTATTTTTTAGTCAACGAAAAACTTGTCATCGTCATTTATTGCTTTAAGCGCACTAAGCAAAAACAGTCAGCGTATTGCTGACTGTTTCCATAGAATACAGGAACCCGGAAATAAATTACCAAACATCCTTGGGCAACCTATCACGCAAACCGGGGATGGTATCGCGGGTAAATTGTGGAGCCTCAATCCCGCGCTTTTTCTGTTCCAGATAATCGCGCCACGCCACGTAGGCATATTTGCTGAGCAATACGATGGCGACCAAGTTAATCAACGCCATTAAACCCGCGCTGGTATCGGCCATCGCCCAGACCAGCGGCAAACTACCGGTCGCACCAAACATCACCATGGCGAGTACGCAGAGTCGGAATATAAACAGCACCAACGGCTGCTTGCTGATGAACTGGACGTTGCCTTCTGCGTAGGCGTAATTACCGAGTACCGATGAATACGCGAAAAAGAAAATGGCAATGGTTAGAAAGATCCCGCCGCTCGCGCCAAAATGGGCTGTGAGCGCCGCATGCGTGAGGCTAGCGCCTTGGGTTTCGCTGCCTGGAACGTACTCACCAGACAGCAAAATAATCATCGCCGTAGCGGTACAAATAATCATCGTATCGACTACCACGCCCATCATCTGAAGCAATCCTTGCGAGACCGGATGCGAGGTTACCGCTGCCGCTGCAGCATTCGGTGCCGATCCCATGCCAGCCTCGTTAGAAAACAGACCCCGTTTGATACCGGTCATCATCGCTAACGTAATTGCATAGCCGATGGTGCCACCGACAGCCTGCTCTAGACCGAACGCACTTTTAACAATCAAACTGATCACACCCGGCAATTCACCAAGATGTGTCAGCAACACAAAAGCGGCTACGCCGAGATAGCCCAGCGCCAGAATCGGCACCACGATCGCGGAGAATTTTGCCACGCGTCGGATGCCGCCAAAAATAACCGGTGCTGTCAACAACACCAATGCCATACCAACCCAGTGACGCGGAATACCGAAAGAAATGTCCATGGTTTCTGCGATGGATTGCACTTGTACCGCATTGAACACAAACCCAAAGGCGAGTATCAGTGACAGCGCAAATACAATCCCGAAAACCCGTGAACCCAAACCAATTTGAATGTAGTAACTGGGGCCACCGCGGAAGCCACCGCTTTCATTTTTCACCTTAAAAATTTGCGCTAACGTCGCTTCGACAAACGCTGATGACATCCCTAACAGCGCCACCACCCACATCCAGAAAATCGCGCCCGGACCACCTACCGTCAGTGCAACCGCGACGCCGACAATATTGCCGGTGCCAACGCGACTGGCAATGCCAGTCGCAAACGCCTGAAAGCCAGTAATCCCATCACCTGCATGTCCTGGTTCGCGCTTGAACACGTTGCTACGAAAAATCCGCGATTGGATAAAACCGAAACGCAGCGTAAAAAATACACCCGCACTTAACAGCACGTAAATTAAAACGTAGCCCCACAAAATGCCATTGATCGCATTAACGATAGAGTGTAATAGGGTTTCAAACATTGGCTGCTGTCTCCAATAATGGGGATGGTATTTCTGGCTTCAGGCTACGCAATAAACATCACGCAACGTGAAAGATTGAAACGCGCTGAAATTGCACGTCTAATTTTTACGCTGAAGGTGTGGCATAAAAACAAGCGCGAATTCACATGTTTTTATGCACATTAAATGCAGGTCTAACGTAAGATTTTTGCACTATTTTTATTGCGCTTTTTATCGATTCTTTGCGCTAATTTTTTCCGTATCTGTCCGCATAAAAGTTTGTGCGGACTAGATATTAGCCGTTAAAGTGGTTGCGTAAACATCGCGTCCTGCGATCAAGGGAATAAACCTGCAAAAAAAGAATAGTCCATATAAACCCCGAGAAACATCTCTCATCTTTTGCGCAGTTATCTGTAAAAAATCGCAAGCATGCGATAGCGCATGCGCGCTGACACTCGTTTCGTGTCAATTTGAAAAAACATTTTTTGGGAACTAAATATCGTAATTATGTCTCTGCCCTTGTCATCAGATTTTTCTTAATCCAAAGAATCGTCTTAATGATTTTTGCATCTGAATATATCCACCGACGAGGAATAGTTACGGCATAAATTAGACACTTATGCGACGCCCTTTCTTATTCCGCCCACATCCACATCAGCACGACATCATGCTTATCGCAGACTGACCGGTACTTTATGCTCCCTCCTATTTCGCCTTCATCGCCGACGACCCGACGTAGTTTGCAAGCACTGAATCTTGACGTGGATACATCCCATCTCAACAGGGCCGCGGACAATATTGCATCGCTAGATTTCACCCAATGCCATGCGTTGTTTCGCAACGCATTCGATAGGCTGGAAAACCACCCGGAACTGGCGACCGCGCACGCTGCACAACTCACGCTCAGTGGGTTGTATCAAGCGCTGGATTTGGCCGTCCTCGCCACTGAGCAGGAACAAAAAAGTTTCACCGAAGAGCAGCTCGAGATGTCGGAAGCGATGTTAACGTATCTCACCGAAGGCACTTATCCGATCAGGCCAACTGCTTCAGTAGCAGCCGTGATGATAGAAATTGAGCGGCAAGAGGAGATGGACGGAGAATATCATCTGGCATCGCCAGCCAATTATCTGGCGCGACTCAAGGCAATTTTGCGCTATATCATCCAAAATCCTGCGACTAGCGACGCCGGACGTCACGTCTGCAATCTGACAAATATCGTAGGCCGGAATGTCGCCAGCGTGGCGCTTCCGACGTTTATACGGCAAGCGATTGCTTATTTTGTAGAAGAAAAACTCAACGATAACGATGCGACCGTCGCGACGCGCACGGCGTTGGCTGCAATGGTGGCAAGTTTGCCGATCATCCTCAATGTCATCGGCGCAGCGCAGGAAAGGTATCGCAGGACTTCGACAATCACTTCCGCTGCTTGCCACGCACTGAATATTCTGCTGTCAGCGGGCGGTATCATTGCCGCCGCCGTAACGGGCGTACTACCTGGATTGGCCTCATCTTTGGTGGCATTTACCGGTTATTGCATCATGCGCGATCTGATCCAATCCGTGTTCACCCTCAAAGATGGTACGCAAGCGATGGACTGGCAAACGGCGGCAATTAGCGGCAGCGCGTATTCGGTCGAGCAATTTGTGGTTGGCGTCGGCATGGACCGCTTCGGCTCGCCATCCGGTGCCAGTGCGGCGGCCCTGACGGACTATCTGGAAACGGTCGTCAATGACTTAGTACGGGCCGGATTTAATCTGGTAGCAGAAACAATCGACGAATTTGTCGTACGCGGCGTCCAGCATTACAGGGAGGGACGGACTTTTCAGATCACGCTGACCTTTACGCCACCGACGCTGGAAGCCTGGGGCAACCTTGCCACCCGAAATATCGCCGCGCGCTCTGCCCTGTTCACCAGCGCGGTCATGCTTGGCTCAGCCGCCAGCGCTGCGCTCTTGCCAACAACGATTGCGCCAATATTGCCGACCAGCTGCGAATTGATCAGCACCGCCGCCACCGCGGTCGCTGAATCGTTTAGCCCTTTGGAAACAGAAATGATCCAAAATGCGCTCATTGCCGTGATATTAGGCGCTGGCTATCCGATCTTTATTGGCGCAGTGGTAAGCCAAGCGCGTCCGCCAGGCAAATCTGATGACATTTAAAGCGGAAATATGCGGCAGAATGCCCTTAGAAAAAGGCTGCCTGATAAAGGAAAACTTAATCGCAATTGAACAATATTTCGCCATCCAGCCGTGCCGCGCCCGCACGCACCAATTGCGCGATCAGCCAAGCAGTTAATTCGGCATCGGTGCGTTGTAAGTGGCGCTGATTGGTAGACATTATCAGCGGCGTCGTTGCTACAAACTGCGTCACCTCGGCCAAGCTAAGCTGTTGGCGCTCCAGCAGAGAAAACTTCAACAAAACCTTCAGCGCATTTTGCGCATTACGCACCGGGTCTGCCGATAGATAATCCAGTCGCGAAAAGGCGACAGTCAGCGCGCTGGCGACATCGGTAAAAGGTCGACCATGGCCGGGAATGACCACCGCCACATCCAGAGCGGCAATCATCTCCAGCGTTGCCCGCGCTTCGGCAAAACCTGACTCGCCATCCAGCTCCGGAAAAATGACGCCAAAGCCGTTTTCCCATAGTGCATCGGCAGAAATTAAAATCCGTTGTTCTGGGCAATAAAAAATCAGCGAATGCGGATCATGCCCTGGCGCGGCCAGCGCCTGCCACATCATATCGCCGAGCATTATTTCATCGCCATGCTGCAAGAGTGCATCGTAGCCAAAGCGGTCGCATTGCTGGCCTGTGGCGATATAACCTAATGCCGCCTGATCCCAATCACGGACTTTTGCCGCCTCTGCTGCGGGGATAAAAGTGCGGCATTTGTAGGCCTGTTGCAAGGCGGCATTGCCACCGCAATGATCCGAATGCAGATGCGTATTGAGTAACAAATCGAGCGGACGCGCTTGCAATACCTGTCCTGCTAGCGCGACGGTTTGTTGGGCGTGCGTGTGATAACCGCTATCGATTAACGCGGTTTGTTCGCGCCCCAAAAACAGGATGTTATTTGACGATAACCAGCCGCGCTGCAAGACGTGCATGGTCGGTGGCAACAAAGCGCGCAAGGACGTGTTCATTGTTGACTTGGATTGTGCGATCCGCGGCGCAGATCAATGGCGTGTAAGATCGCCCGTTTTTCTGCATCATCGGCATCGGCCCAGTCACAAATTTCATCCAGCGTACGGGCGCAGCCTTCACATAAACCGGTCTCGTCATCCATGCGGCACAGGCTGATACAGGGTGAGCTTACAAGTATCGATGCGGCTAAATCATTGTATTGATCATTATTCTGCGCGGGATTATCTGGCGTGATCGAGATATCTTTCATGATGCGATTTTTCTCCGGCAGTGTTGTGCGAACAGCGGGGAATATCGCGCCGTTGCAGGCGCTCTAGATTTACGATGCCGCATTCACCACACACGCGATATCCGCCACTGGCGCATTGGTCATGGCGATCAATTGGTGCGGCGTCAAATTGAAAACCGCGTGCGGATGTCCGGCCGCTGCCCACACACTGTCCAGCGCCAATAAATCCTGATCGATCAGCATCACGGTCTTGCCAATATGGCCGATTGGGCAAACGCCGCCGATAGCATAACCAATTCGCTCCTTAACGAAGCGGGCATCGGCCTTGACGAGCGCGCCCACAATCGCAGACACCTTGGCTTCGTCTACGCGATTACTGCCGCTAGCCATCACCATCACCGCAGCATCGTCGCTGAGGCGTCTGAAGACGATCGCCTTAGCGATTTCGGCAACGCTGCAACCCAGACCGGCGGCAGCCTCAGCGGAGGTTTTGCCGGTCGCTGGCAGCATGACCACCAATTTGTCATGCCCCATCTGCGCAAGCAAACTGGCGACGCGCTGGGCGGTCTCGGGAAGAGTGGTATTTTCCATCGGGCTAGACTGATTGGTTGCTATTGGCTGGCTATAGGTTATTGGATGATGATTTTGCGACGTTTGCGTGGTTTTGCTGGATTATTGCGCTGCCAGGGCTTGTTTTAGCAATTCGGCGACCAATTCATTGACACCGCATTCGCGTTGTTGTGCCAAGGTTTGTACTTGTTGCACCAGATCGCTGTTGAGTTTGACGGCAAATGGCACCAAGCCCAAGGACTGATCCAATTTACGCTGATCGCGGCGATCCAATACGACTGGCGCGACCTGACCGAATGGCGCGGCGGTGCCGGGTTGTTTCATTTTGCCGCTGAGTTTCATTGCTTGCATCTTTGCCATGCCGGACTTCTTCATTATTTTGCTTCCTGATTAAATTAATTTCGCCATTCTACGCAGTACCGGGCTTGAAATCATTTCTATTGGACTTCTGTTGGCATACAGGCATAAAGAGATGCATTTTGATAACACAATGGATGGGCTGGATTCGGGGGAATATTTTGGTGTATCCAGCGATGCAATCCATCCGATTTGTCTGGTCGATCTATTTACGCGGCGCGTGCTTTATTAAACCGATGCACGTTTGGCGGCAATCGCGTTTCCTGCGCGGCTGGAACCTTTGCGGCCGAGATGTTGGGAGATAAATTGGCCCGCTTCTACGACTGCATCCAGGTCGATTCCGGTTTCGATACCCAGTCCTTGCATCAAATACAGCACGTCTTCGGTGGCAACGTTGCCGGTTGCGCCTTTGGCGTAGGGGCAGCCGCCTAGTCCGGCGACGGATGCGTGATAGATCGAGATGCCGACATCGAGGCTGGCGTAGATATTTGCTAGTGCCTGGCCGTAGGTGTCGTGGAAGTGTCCTGACAAGCGGTCGATGGGGAATTCTTGCACTAGCGCTTGCATGACTGTTTTGACTTTGTTCGGGGTGCCGACGCCGATGGTGTCGGCGATATCGATTTCATCGCAGCCGAGGTCGCGCATGCGTTGCAGGACGTCTATGACTGCGGGGATGCTGACTTCGCCTTGATAGGGGCATCCGAAGGCGCAACTGATGCTGCCACGCAGGCGTTTGCCGGCTTGTTTGGCGGCTAGTGCGACGTCGCGGAAGCGTTCGATTGAGTCGGCTATTGAGCAATTGATGTTTTTTTGGGAGAAGGCTTCGGAGGCGGAGCCGAATATCACCATTTCATCGGCGTTTGCTGCTAAGGCTGCCGTTAGGCCTTGCATGTTGGGGGTTAGGGCGGAGTAGATGACACCTTGTTTGCGTGTGATTCCTGCCATTACCTCGGTGGAGGTGGCCATTTGGGGGACCCATTTTGGGGAGACGAACGAGGCGGCTTCGATGTTGGCGAATCCGGCTGCTGTTAATTGATTGATTAACGCAATTTTGATGTCTGCGGGGATGGTTTCTTTTTCGTTTTGCAGGCCGTCACGAGGGCCGACTTCGACGATTTTGACTTTGCTCGGGAATGTCATTTTGAGTTTCCTTTTTGAATTATCTGAGAACTTGATGAATGTTTTTTTACTTTGTCTTGAGTTCAGTTGGTTGTTTGATGATGCTTTCGGCGCTGGTCGGTTTGTCGTTATTTAAACCGGTTAGCGCTCCGTGGTTAGTTCGTTGGGGGTGGCCCGACATTTAGTCACTTCTTCTTGCTTCAGCTAGGCGCCCCCGGCTTGCATCAACGGAGCACATCCCGTTTCAGCAATCACCAAACCCAAAACCCCCACGGAGCGCAAACGGACTTAAGTAACGCCAGACTCACCTAATAACCCACCACCCGATCCACCACGCCCCCAACAACTCCCCCTCCCTCAACCACCCGAATCTTCCCGCTAATCTGCCGAATCGTTTCCTCATAAACCGATACAGCCGAAATATGCGGCGTAATACAAATCCGCGACTCCTGCCAAAAGGGATGGCCGCCATCCATCGGCTCCCGCCCAAACACATCCAACGTCGCCCCAGCAATCTCTCCAGTCCCAATCAACGCCAGCAAATCATCCTCAACTAAATGCCCACCCCGAGCGACATTGATAACATACGCCCCACCGTTGCCCCTATCCAGCTTCAGCAAGTTATCCCGATTCAAAATCCCCGCCGTATCCGGCGTCAACGGCAAAATACACACCACCACCCGAGATGCCCGCAAGAACGCATCCAATCCATCTTCACCCGAGTAACAATCGACACCCGGCAAGGATTTCTGACTCCGACTCCACCCATTCACAGGAAATTCAAAGTACGCCAACGCGCTGGCAATCCGTACACCAAGCACCCCCAGCCCAAGAATCCCCACTCGAAAATCCTGCTTTGTATTAGGCGCTAAAGGCTGCCATTCGCAACGCGCAGACTGCTGCCGATACGCATCAAACCGACGAAAATAACCAAGCACCGCATGGGTCACATATTCCGCCATCTGGATCGCCATACCACCGTCATCTACGCGCACCAACGGCACGCCTGCTGGCAACGCATCGCCAAGCTTCAAAATTGCATCGACCCCGGCACCTAGATTGAAAATTCCTTTCAACGCGGTCCTGCCTTGCAGCATCGAAGCTGGCGGATGCCAGACCACTGCATAGTCAGCATGGGCGGTATCGCCCTCTTGCCAGAATCGACACTCTGCCTCAGGCAAAGCCCTCGCAATATCCTCAAACCAGCCCTGCATAAAGCTAGTCGGAGGCGTATAAAACATTACCTTCATGCCATTATCCTTAAATCGCTAGCATTAACTTGCATCAAGTGTAAACGCCAGCAATTGCGCCGCTTCCGCAACTTGATCGCCGACCGTATATAACAATTCTTCCACCAGACCATCGGCTGGGGCGGCGATGGTGTGTTCCATTTTCATCGCCTCCATAATGAGCAACGGTGCGCCTTTTTTGACCTTATCGCCTTGCGCCACCAATACCGCTACGATTTTGCCCGGCATCGGGGCTGTCAAACGACCGCCTTCGGCTTCGCTTTCACCCGCATGCGCCAACGGATCAACATAGCCCAGCGTGGTTTGATGGCCGCCGGTAAATATCTGAAACAGCGAACCATCCGCGGCGTCGCGAACAACCGTGCCGCGCACTTCCCGGTCCTCAAGACTGATGGTGTAATCATTGCCATTCTGCTGCAACAGCGCCATCCGGCTGAAGTGTTGCGCGTGCTCCAACAGCCAACCGCCGGACTGATACATCACCGCAATCGGGGTGCTTTTGCCATCGTCCACAAACGTTAACTGGCGCTGCAAATTACTGTTTAAACGCCAGCCGCTGGTATCTGTCCATGGATTGCTATGACGATCGGATGCATCGCTAGCAGTGCGCTCTGCGGCGAGCAACGCGGCAGTCGCCAAGGCCAGCACGGCAATATCCACCGGCTGAGCAGACGGAAATAACGTGTCATGGTGACGCTCGATCAGCCCTGTATCCAGATCCGCCGTCGCAAACGGCTTGCTGGCAATCAGACGCTGCAAGAACGTGATATTGCTCGCCAGCCCAACAATCTGATACTGCGCCAATGCGTTGGTCATCGCTGCCAGCGCTTGCCTGCGATCCGGTGCCCAGACAATCAGCTTGGCGATCATGGGATCGTAAAAAGGCGAAATCGCATCGCCTTCACGCACGCCGGAATCAATCCGCACAATCGTGTCGCCGCTTTGCTGCGTCGCGCTGCCAATCTCAAATTCACGCGCAAGCGGCGTGCGCAAATGACGCAAGGTACCTATCGATGGCAAAAATCCCTTGTTAGGATTTTCCGCATAAATCCGCGCTTCAATCGCATGACCGCTTAGCTTCAGCTGATCTTGTTTTAGCGGTAGCGCTTCACCGGAGGCCACGCGTAATTGCCATTCCACCAGATCAAGACCGGTGATCATTTCGGTGACCGGATGCTCGACTTGCAGACGAGTATTCATTTCCATGAAATAGAATGAACCGTCTTGGTTCGCGATAAATTCGACCGTGCCTGCACCGACATAACCGACTGCCTTGGCAGCGGCGACGGCGGCCTCGCCCATCGCTTTGCGGCGCTCTTCCGGCATCCCCGGCGCGGGCGCTTCTTCTAATACTTTTTGATGGCGTCGCTGTACCGAGCAATCGCGTTCGAACAGATAAACGCATTCGCCGAAACTGTCGGCGAATACCTGAATCTCAATGTGGCGTGGCCGCGTCAGATATTTTTCAACCAATACTTTATCGTCACCAAAACTGCTGATCGCTTCCCGTTTGCAAGACGCCAATGCGGCCTTGAAATCCGCGCTGTTCTCAACGATACGCATCCCCTTGCCACCACCGCCAGCACTGGCCTTCAGCAATACCGGATAGGCGATCTTGTCTGCTTGCTGATGCAAAAGATCGGCGTCCTGGTCGTCGCCGTGATAGCCGGGGACCAGCGGCACTTCGGCTTTTTCCATTAACGATTTGGCGGCAGATTTCGATCCCATCGCCTGAATTGCGCTGGCGGGTGGCCCGATAAATACTAGCCCGGCATCGACGCAGGCCTGTGCAAATTGTGCATTCTCTGACAAAAAACCATAACCCGGATGAATCGCTTGTGCACCAGTCGCAAGCGCGACGGCGATAATTTTATCGGCGCGCAGATAGCTTTCTTTAGCCGACGCCGGGCCGATGCAAACTGCCTCGTCACAGACTGCCACATGTTTGGCGCGTGCATCGGCTTCCGAATAAACGGCAACCGTTTTAACGCCCATCCGGCGCGCCGTTGCAGCAACGCGGCAGGCAATTTCTCCGCGATTGGCGATCAGGATCTTGGTGAACATGGCTCTCCTCCGATTGATTTTTTATTATTTAGCGTTCTCTTTGCCGATCCAACAGAAGGCAAAGAGAACGCACATTTTTATACTTCGCTTTGGGTGACTTCACAGCGTGCATCAATCGCGGTCGAACGCGTGTGCATGCCAAGTTTGGCTAGCAATGCGCGGTCTTCTTCGACTTCTGGATTGCCGGTTGTCAGCAATTTATCACCGTAGAAAATCGAGTTTGCACCGGCCAGAAAACACAGCGATTGAATCGCTTCGCCCATTTGTCGGCGACCGGCAGATAAACGTACCCGCGCCTTCGGCATCGTGATCCGTGCCACTGCAATCGTACGTACAAATTCCAGCAAATCCAGCGCTTCAATACCGTATAACGGCGTACCTTCGACTTGCACCAAATTGTTGACCGGCACCGATTCAGGATACGGCGTCATGTTCGCCAATTGCGCGACCAGACCGGCGCGTTGCAAGCGTGATTCGCCCATGCCGACAATGCCGCCGCAACAGACTTTAATCCCGACGCCGCGCACGCTATCGATCGTGTCGAGGCGGTTTTGGTAATCGCGGGTGGTGATGATGTCGCCGTATAACTCAGGCGCGGTATCCAGATTGTGGTTGTAGTAATCAAGGCCAGCTTGTTTCAGGCGTTCAGCCTGACCTTCGCCCAGCATACCCAGCGTAGCGCAGGTTTCAAGGCCCAGCGCTTTAACGCCACGGACCATCGCTTCGACGTGTTCCAGATCACGGTCTTTCGGCTCGCGCCATGCTGCGCCCATACAGAAACGTGTCGCGCCGTGCGCCTTTGCTTGGCGTGCTGCATCCAGAACTGTATCTAATGGCAGGATTTTTTGAGCGACAACGCCGGTATCGTAACGCGCAGCTTGCGGGCAATAGCCGCAGTCTTCCGGACAACCACCGGTCTTGATAGACAACAGCGTGGCTAGCTCAACTTCGGTCGGATCAAAATTTTCGCGATGGACTTGTTGCGCACGGAACATCAAATCGTTGAACGGCAAATTGAAAATTTCCAACACTTCTTCAACCCGCCAGGCGGCGTCGGCTGCTGGTGCAACTATTTTCTGGGCAACGCCAGTCTGAAAAGTGATCGGTTGTGAGGTTGTAGAAACGCTAGGTTGCGAAGACATGGTCAGATTTCCTTAGTATGGAGGGAATGTGTTGAAAGCGTGTCGGCAGGCCAGCCCGGCAAACTTGAAAAATGGAGATAATCGGCGGCGGCAGAAACCAGCTCCGCAGCCGGGACGGGCAGCCGTGGCACGCGGCCCAGCAAAGGTGCATTTATGCGCGCCGTCAGCGCATCGACAGTGGCGTCGCTGTTAAGCATATCCGGGTCTACGGTATTGATAACCCAGCCAGCCAATGACAAACCACGCGCCGCAATCGCCTCGACCGTCAGCAGCGCATGGCTGATGCAACCGAGACGCAAGCCCACCACCAATATCACTGGCAAGCCTAATTCTTGCGCCAGATCGGCAGTATCGAGTGTGTCATTTAACGGCACCCGAAAGCCGCCAACGCCTTCGACCACTACCGCATCAGCCAACGCTGCTATTTGTTGGTAGCAGGCCAGAATTGGCGGCAAAGCGATGGGCCGGTCTTCCAGCGCAGCGGCGATATGCGGCGCAGTTGGCTGACGGAATAAATACGGCGTTGCCAGCGCAGTCGGCAATACCACGCTGGCTTGCACCGCCAACGCATCGGCGTCATCGTTATGCCATACGCCGTCGCGCAGTTCAGCGCCCGCCGCGACCGGCTTCATGCCTGCCGTGCGAACACCGGTTTTAGTCAGCGCATGCAACAGGCTGGCAGCGATCAGGGTCTTGCCGATTTCAGTGTCGGTGCCAGCGACAAAATAAGCGCATTGAAGCGTATTGGTCGGGATAAGCATTAGCTGCCTCCGTCAATCACGCTGTTGAATACATCGGCGGTGCGCGCTGCCAGCAAATCGCATTCGGCGTCATCGAGAATAAACGGCGGCATCAGATAAACGGACTTGCCTATCGGACGCAGCAGCAGTTCGCTGTCCAGCGCCTTGCTGAAAAAGCGCCGTGAAAAAGTCCCTGCCTGTGCCGCATCGTCGATCACAGCATCGAACGCCCAGATCATGCCGCGCTGACGGAAATTGCGGACACGTGGATGATCGGCCAGCGGTTGTAGTGCGGCGGTGATCCGTTGTGCGCGTACGCGATTAGCGTTGAGGACGTCATCCTGCTCGAAAATTTCTAACGTCGCCAACGCGGCGCGACAGGCCAGAGGATTGCCGGTATAGGAATGCGAATGCAAAAAGGCACGGGTGACATCGGCATCGTAAAACGCGTTATAAATCGCGTCCGTCGTCATCACTAGCGAAAGCGGCAAATAACCCCCGCTAATACCTTTTGAGAGACAAACAAAATCGGGCCAGACGGGTTGTTTTTCAGCCCCTTCAGAGCCGATTGCGGTGGCTTGCTCTGAAGCAAAAAATGTCCCGGTGCGACCGCAGCCCACAGCGATTTCATCAAAGATCAGATGCACTTGATAACGATCGCAGAGTGCGCGTACTTCCGCCAGATACACTGGATCGTGCATCGCCATGCCTGCCGCGCATTGCACCAGCGGTTCGATAATAACGGCGGCTATATGGTCACCGCGTTGCTGCAATAACAGTTCCAATGAATGGGCGGCACGGCGGGCGACATCGGCGGCGGTTTCGCCTGCTTCAGCGGCACGTGCATCGGGCGACATCACGACGTGCGCCTGACGCAGCATAGGTCCGTAGGCATCGCGGAATAAGGCGACGTCGGTCACGGCTAGCGCGCCGATGGTTTCGCCGTGGTAACTGCCTTTCAGGCAAACGAATTCCTGCTTGGCGGTATGCCCGGTGTTGCGCCACGCGTGAAAACTCATTTTTAAGGCGATTTCCACCGCCGAGGCGCCGTCAGAGGCGTAAAAACAATGCCCTAAAACATTGCCAGTGCGCTCTGCCAGTTGTTCGGATAAACGGATCACCGGCTCATGCGTGAAACCGGCCAGCATTGCGTGTTCCAGCTTATCCAGCTGATCTTTCAAGGCCGCATTGATACGCGGATTGGCATGACCGAATAGATTCACCCACCACGAACTGATGGCGTCCAGATAGCGCTTACCGTCGGCGTCATACAGCCATGCACCACGGCCATGGCTGACCGGAATCAGCGGAACGGTTTCGTGATGCTGCATTTGCGTGCACGGATGCCAGACGCTTTTTAGACTGCGTTTTACCCAGTCTGATTGTGTATTTTGCTTCAAGATGCTTCCTCAATTTTTTCTTTACTTTGCAAGGCAGGCGCTTTGCCGTCTTCACCTGCAAAGTATTTTGCTGCCGCTGCGTGCAAAGCGGTAATCAATTGGTCGACTTGTTCTGTTGTATGCGCAGCCGATAGCGAAATCCGCAAGCGCGCAGTTCCCTTGGGCACGGTTGGCGGACGAATCGCCGGGACCCAGATGCCCTGCGCCAATAAGTCCGCCATCAGATCTAAGGCGAGTTGATTGTCGCCTACGACCAGCGCCTGAATCGCTGTTTCGGACGGCAGTAATTGCCAAGGCAATGTCGCCAATCCGTCATGCAATTGCTGCACCAATTGCCGCAAATGTTGTTGACGCCAGTCTTCGGTTTCCAGCAACTTCAGCGTCGCCAGCAATGCGCTTGCCAGCATCGGCGGGCTGGCAGTGGTGAACACATACGTGCGCGCCCGCTGCACCAGCCATTCGATCAACGTTGCGTCACCGGCGACAAAAGCACCCGAAACCCCAGCCGCCTTACCCAGCGTTCCCATATACAACACACGCCAGGAAGCAAGTCCGAAATGGGCCAGACTGCCGCGCCCTTGCGGACCAAGTACGCCAAAGCCATGCGCATCATCGACCAATAACCATGCGTCATATTTTTCGCACAGCGCTAGCAATTCTGGCAAAGGCGCGATATCGCCGTCCATGCTGAATACGCCGTCGGTGATGATCAATTTGCGCGGATGGGTACTTTTGGCGAGTTGCTGCTCTACCTTTGCCACGTCGTTATGCGGATACACGCGAAATTCAGCGCCAGACAAACGGGCACCGTCGATCAGACAGGCATGATTCAGACGATCGGACAGCACCAGATCGCCGGGGCCGACCAAGGCGGGGATAACACCCATATTGGCCATATAACCGTTCGAGAAATGCAGCGCACGCGGCATGCCGACAAATCCTGCCAGCGCGATTTCCAACGCTTCGCATTCGCTGCTATGACCGCTAATCAGGGCTGAGGATGCTGCGCCGACGCCAAAACGTTCCAGGCCATCGCGGGCCGCGGCGATTAGCGCCGGATGATTTGCCAGCCCCAGATAATCGTTGTTGCTAAAGGCCAGCGTCGGCTTGCCATCAATTGTCAGCAACGGCCCTTGCGGACCATCCACGACGCGTCTTTTGCGGAACAGTTTCTGCTCTTGCAACTGCATTAACTGGGCGCTGATTTGATCCATCAGATCAGACATGGAGTTCGCCCTCTGGCTGCGCCGTTGCCTGTGCGGTTGTTAGCGCCGGTGTAAAGCGCAATGGCAATGCATTTAGGCTGCGATAGACCGCGTTTTTGCCCCACGATTGGGTATTTCCCCCCAATTGCAGCTGCGGCAAACGCTGCATGACGCTGCGCAGCGCAATTTCTGCTTCCATGTAAGTCAACGTCGCGCCGATGCAGACATGCGGACCGTAACCGAAGGATAAATGCGCACCTTGATTGCGCGTGATATCCAGCGCATCCGGGTCCGCAAACTTGGCAGGATCACGATTTGCCGAGCCGATCAGGGGAATCACTAAATCGCCTTTTTTCATGACCTGACCATGTAACTCGACATCGACTTTGAGACGACGGCCGGTGTATTGCACCGGGCTATCGAAACGTAATAATTCTTTTAATGCCGACGGCAATAAGGTCGGCGTTTGTTGCAGCATCTGCCATTGTTCTGGATGTTGCAACAGCGCCAACATGCCATTGCCCAGCAGATTACGCGTGGTTTCGTGGCCCGCAAATAGCAGCGTGCAACATTGCGCCAGTAATTCCTTGGTCGTAATAATGCCGCCGCTGGCTTCGGCCAACACTAGTTGACTGATTAAATCGTCGCCGGGGTGGGCGCGGCGTTGCGGCAACAATGCGCGGAAATATTCGTTCATCGCAATCAGACTGGTTTGTGCACGGCGGGCGATGTCGATGGTCGGGGTGGGGCTGCCGATAAAGTCGGCGATATCGTCCGACCAAGCCACAAACTCGGCGCGATCGTCGCTGTCTATGCCTAACATCGCGGCAATCACCAGCGCGGGCAAGGGGCGGGCAAAATCGCGCATGAAGTCGAAACCGGTGAAAGAGGGTGTTGACGCGCTGGCAATAACATTGTCGAGCAGGCGATCTACTAATATTTGAATCTGCGGTGCCAGTGTCTGTAACGCGGACGGTTTAAAGCCTGCGTTCATGACTTGACGCAACCGCGTGTGTTGCGGCGCATCGACAAAAAGCAGCGAGCGCGAAAAAATGCGCTTGAATTCGCGCAGCTCGGTCAGCGCTTCAGGACCGCTGCTGTTCGCCCAGCCACCGGCGCGCCGCACCGAAAAGCGCGGATCGCGCAGCACGCTGGCAACGTCGGCATATTCCGTGACTAACCATGCGCCGCCGCAAAACTCTTCGTTCCAGTGCAGCGGACCAGCCTGACGTAACGCCTGATAGGTCGGATAAGGGTTGCTTAAAAAGCCATTATTTATCATCTGTTTACTTATAAAACTGGTAAGTCTGCGCTTACCGTACTGCAAGAAAATGCAAGGGAACCAGAATTGTATAGGTATCCCTGTCTGGATATCTGTTCAGTCGTCATTCGGACCCCGGTTCGCCGTCATGCAATTTCCTTAATTTGTTAATGTAGCCATGATGGTTTGCGCTTTTCCAGAAATGCGCGGACGCCTTCGCGGCCTTGCTCGGAGGCACGACTTTTGGCGATGCCTTCGACGGTAGTGACGATTAACGCTGCGTTCAATGGTTGGCCTGCTATGTCGCGGACTAGTCGTTTGGCGTCAGTGACGGCATCAGGGCTGGCGGCTAATAAGGCTTTGAGTAGGGTGTTGACTGTGGCGTCGAGGGTTTCTGGTGTTACTAATTCGTGGACTAAGCCGAGGCGCTGGGCGGTTGTGGCTGAAAAGCGCTCGGCGGTGATGAAATAGCGGCGGGCGGCGGATTCGCCTATCGACTTGATGACGTAGGGGGAAATCGTGGCAGGAATCAGGCCGATGCGGACTTCGGATAGGCAAAAATGGGCTTCTTCGACGGCGACGACGATGTCGCAGGCGGTGACTAATCCTAATCCTCCGGCGTAGCAATCGCCTTGCACGCGGGCAATTACTGGTTTTGGACAGTTGTAGATGGTTTGGAGCATGGCTGCCAGTTGACCGGCGTCGGTGCGATTTTCTTCCGGGGTGTAATCGGCCATGGCTTTCATCCAATTAAGGTCGCCACCGGCGCAGAAGGCGGTGCCATTCGCGGCCAGGACGATAGCGCGGATTTCTGGCGCTGCGCCGAGTTCGGTGAAGGCGCGGGTGATTTCGGCGATGGTGGTTTGGTTGAAGGCGTTACGCACGTCGGGGCGATTTAACGTGATCGTGGCGACTTTCGGGTTGTCGGTTGCTTGGCTGACAGTGAGTGTTTGGTAGGTCATTGTTTGGTTTCCGGTGTTATTTCTTCGCGTATTTTGTAAATAAGATCTAGTTCTGGGACGGGATAACCGAGGCAGGTTAGCGCGGCGCTAAGTTGGCCCCGGTGATGGGTGCCATGGTTAAATACGTGGGCTAGGGTTGGCGCAAACGGTGTGGTTGTTTTTTCACCGTTAGCTCGGCTGTACATTAATTGGGTGTCAAAACGTTCTGGCGCGATGTTGTCGACGAAGTCATTCCAGCGTGCGACTGCTGTGTGTAATGCAGATGCTAGCGCGACGCGGTCGGGTTCGACTTCTGCGTTTAGGGGGATTGTTATCGGGTTACTGTTAGTGAAGCGGGCGTGCCAATGAAGTTCGCCGACTAACATGTGATTTAGGGTGCCGTGAATTGAGTGGAAAAAAAGTCCGCAATCGCGGCGATAGTCATCCTCGCTGATGCTGGCGATGTGGGAGAGGATTTTTTCTGTGGCCCAGAGGTGATAGCGGGCTAACAATTCAAAATGGCGTTGCATAGTTTGTTTCGGCTTTCTGAATCTTTGGTGAAAATTGTGGTTCCGATGCGATTGTGGTTAATTGATTCGGTTACTACTCCGTGGTTAGCTTGTCGGGAGTAGCCCGACAGCTATTCGCTTTTTCTTGCTTCAGCTAGGTGCCTCCGGCTTGCATCAGCGGAGCACAACGCGTGTCAGCAAGCACCATCCCCAAAGCCTCAAAAAAATCCCGATTACATTCGAAAAACCCCAAATTTACTCTCCGCAACAGGCGCATTGAGCGCCGCACTCAACCCCAATCCCAACACCCTCCGCGTATCGGCAGGATCAATAACCCCGTCATCCCACAATCGCGCAGAAGCATAATAGGGATGCCCCTGATGTTCATACTGATCCCGAATCGGCGACTTAAACGCCTCTTCCTCCTCAGCACTCCAACTCCCACCTTTAGCCTCAATACCATCCCGCTTAACCGTAGCCAGCACACCCGCTGCCTGATCTCCACCCATCACAGAAATCCGCGCATTCGGCCACATCCACAAAAACCGCGGCGAAAAAGCCCGTCCGCACATCCCGTAATTACCGGCACCAAAACTCCCGCCAATAATCACCGTCAACTTCGGCACAGCGGTCGTCGCAACCGCCGTCACCATCTTCGCTCCATTGCGCGCAATGCCCTCATTCTCATACTTGCGCCCAACCATAAACCCCGTAATATTCTGCAAAAACACCAACGGAATTTTGCGCTGGGAACACAACTCAATAAAGTGCGTGCCTTTCAACGCGGCTTCAGAAAACAAAATCCCGTTGTTCGCAATAATCCCCACCGGCATGCCATAAATATGCGCAAAACCGCAAATTAACGTCGTCCCATAACGCGCCTTGAATTCATCGAATTCGCTGCCATCCACGACCCGCGCAATGACTTCGCGGACATCGAACGGCTTACGCGTATCTAACGGAATCACGCCATATAATTCATGCGCCGGATATTTCGGCTCGACTACTACGCGCAATACCGGGCCTTCTGGTTTCTTACGATTTAAATTCGACACTATCGTGCGAGCCAGCGCCAATGCGTGCAGATCGTTCTGCGCCAGATGATCGGCAACGCCCGACAAACGTGTGTGCACGTCGCCACCACCCAAATCTTCCGCGCTGACAACTTCGCCCGTTGCCGCCTTAACTAACGGCGGTCCGGCCAGAAAAATTGTTCCCTGATTCTTGACGATGATCGACTCATCGCTCATGGCCGGAACATACGCGCCACCGGCAGTGCAAGACCCCATCACGACAGCAATTTGCGGAATTCCCTTGGCCGACAAATGCGCCTGATTATAAAAAATCCGACCAAAATGATCGCGGTCTGGAAAAACGTCATCCTGATTCGGCAAATTGGCACCGCCGCTATCGACCAGATAAATACACGGCAAATTATTTTGCTCGGCGATTTCTTGTGCGCGTAGATGTTTTTTGACGGTCAACGGATAATAAGTCCCACCTTTCACCGTCGCATCATTGCAAACAATCACGCACTCTTGCCCAGCAACGCGACCGATCCCGGTGATCACGCCCGCAGCCGGTGCGGCATCGCTGCCGTCCTTATCTTTATAGACGTGATACGCCGCCAGTTGCGAAAACTCCATGAAAGGCGTACCCGGATCAAGCAGCATTTGCACCCGATCTCGCGGCAATAATTTACCGCGTGCAACATGCTTTTTACGTGCTGCATCGCCGCCGCCTTCGGCAATCTGCGCCACCTTTTGACGCAAGTCATCGACCAGCAAATTGAGCGCGCTAGCATTCTGCTGAAAATCTTCGCTACGTGGATTCAGTTTGCTTTCTAGCTGGGGCATTTCAACATCCTTTTTAGTTTTCCTGCGCTGGATAACGCTGTATGCGTCACCACTTTTTACTGCTCAACCCATCCGCTTCAGGCAGTCTTCACATCAGTAATTTGCAGTTCTTCTTTCATTGCATCGCGGATTTTGAATTTCTGTATTTTCCCCGTCACCGTCATCGGAAAAGCCGCCACAAACCGAATGTAACGCGGGATTTTGTAATAGGCGATCTGATCTTTACAAAATGCCCGCAGTCCATCTTCATCGACGCTCTGACCGGGCCGCAAGATCACCCATGCACACAACTCTTCGCCATATTTTGGGTCCGGCACACCGACGACTTGCACGTCTTGCACCGCTGGATGGCGATATAAAAATTCTTCAATTTCACGTGGATAAATATTTTCACCACCGCGTATGACCATGTCTTTCATGCGCCCGACGATGTTGACATAGCCTTCGCTGTCCATCGTCGCCAAATCGCCGGTATGCATCCAGCCGTCGGCATCGATTGCCTCTTGCGTCTTTGGCAAATCATCCCAATAGCCTTGCATCACCGAATAGCCACGCGTACATAGCTCACCGGTAGCGCCGATGGCAACGATCTCGCCGGATTCGGGATCGACCATTTTGACTTCAAGATGCGGATGCACCTGACCAACGGTCGACACGCGTTTCGACAGCGGCGTATCCGTCAGACTTTGGCAACTGACCGGACTGGTCTCGGTCATGCCATACGCAATCGTAATTTGCTCCAGATGCATATCACGCACAACGCGCTTCATGATCTCGGTCGGGCACGGCGATCCGGCCATGATGCCGGTGCGTAAAGTGGCTAGATCGAATTCGGCAAAACGCGGATGATCAAGCTCCGCAATAAACATGGTCGGCACGCCATGCAAGCCGGTACAGCGCTCGTCCTGCACCGCCTGCAATACCGACAACGCATCGAAGCCATCGTTCGGATACACGATGGTTGCGCCATGCGTTAAACAGGCTAGATTGCCTAGCACCATGCCGAAACAGTGGTACAGCGGCACAGGAATGCAGAGCCTATCCTGCGCGGTTAAGCGCATGGCTTCGCCAATGAAATAGCCGTTGTTCAGAATATTGCGGTGGGTCAGCGTCGCGCCTTTTGGAAAGCCGGTAGTGCCGCTGGTGAATTGAATATTGATCGCATCCGTCGCGTCCAGAGTCGCGCTGATCGCAGCGACTTGCGCATCGTCAGCGTCACCGCTGGCGATCAAATCGGCAAAACGCATCATGCCGGGCAATATTTCAGACCCCAGTTGCACCACCGTTTTTAAGGTGGGTACGCGTGCTGCGATCAGCTGGCCGGGGGCGCATGTCGCCAATTCTGGCGCGACTGTGCGCAACATTTCCAGATAATCACTGGTTTTAAAAATGGTCATCGTGACCAACGCTTTGCAACCTACTTTATTGAGCGCGTACTCCAGCTCGCTGACCCGATAGGCGGGGTTAATATTCACCAAAATAATGCCGACCCGCGCCGTCGCCAATTGCATCAACAACCACTCAGTATTGTTGTGCGACCAGATCCCGACACGATCGCCGCGCTCAATGCCGATTTTTAGCAATGCACTGGCCAGACGCCGTGATTCTGTTTGCAATTGACGATAGGTCAGGCGTACCTTTTGATGACATGCGACTAGCGCTTCATTGTCAGGCACGCGGTTTACCATGTCATCAAAAAATGCGGCAAGCGTCTGCTCGATCAGCGGCGTTTCGTTACTGCCGGTGGCTGCACTCATTGCTAGATTAACTGGCATTGTCGTTGAATCATTCACTGAAAAATCGTTATTCGCTTGCATGATGTTTTGTCTCCTGTCCTTGTCTCTGTTTTGGCAACATTCGCATTTTTTCACTGCTTTTATGAATGGCTAACCGCGTGTATGAATGTCAGTTATCTTTTATTTTTCTGGAAAAACACCATCCACATAAAACCAGCGCATTTCCGTTTGCTGATGGTCGATCCCGGTCGTCACCGGTTCTCTTACAAACTGACTTACTTCATGCAAGCGCTCGGCACGACCGCCGATTTTGTAACGCGCAACGAATTCGACTGTGGCACGTTCGCTGCCCGGCTGATGCTTACGGATGTCCAGACCGAGCCATTTCATTCCGGCATCATCGGCTGCGATATTCTCTGATACAGGTCGTGTGCTGTGATGCCACGTCGCCCGCAGATAAACGTCATCGCGCAACGTGTACGCCGTGTAACGCGAACGCATTAATTCTTCTGCCGTTTGCGGTAACGCGTGCTGTGCGATAAAACGTCCGCAGCATGCTGAAAACAGACCGCCACCGCATGGGCACATCGTTGCGTTAACTGGTTTATTTCGGGTCTGCACTCTTTTTCTGCTTTTAAATTTTACCGAATTTCAACATTGCTTCGACTTGCTCAAAACGGTCAAAGCCCCAAAACGATTCACCATCAACGATCACAAACGGCGAACCGAAAACACCACGCGCCATTGCCAGATCGATTTCTGCTTTTAGCTGGTTTTTGATCGATAAACTGTTGATGCCTTCTGCCATGCCATCGGTGTCAAAGCCATTTTTACGCGCAATATCGATGATATTCAATGGCTCAGCGATATTCACGCCGTCGACAAACATCGCCTGATAGACCAGCTTGGCGAACTTGATCGATTGATCCGCGCCATGTTTGCTTTGGGTCCACAACATCGCACGGGCGGCGACTTGCGTAGGCAGCGGAAACGCTGGCGGACGGCTGTAAGGAATGCCGTGATAGCGCGCACTGCGTTCAAAATCATGCAGTGAATATTTTCCCTTCATCGGCAGTTCTGTCAGCGGTGCCGAGCCCGTGGTTTTGAAAACAGCCCCAAGCAAAATCGGATGCCATTCAACATCGCGGCCGTATTTCCCGGCCAGCTCGTCAATACGAGCAGCGGCAAAATAGCCGTAAGGGGAAGAAAAATCAAAATAGAAATCGATTGCAGCGCTCATGTAAACCCTTTTTAAGACATCATTCACGCTTAGTAGCGGCGACTCTGAATCTCATAAAGCCACAGGCTACGCTGTCATCAGCGTAGCCAAAACACACTTACAGCAGCTCAATCGCCATCGCAGTAGCTTCACCGCCGCCGATACACAACGACGCTACGCCACGCTTGCCGCCGGTCGCTTTTAGCGCGCCCAGCAATGTCACAATAATGCGCGCACCGGATGCGCCGATTGGATGTCCCAACGCACATGCGCCGCCGTGGACGTTCATTTTTTCGTGCGGAATATTGTGCTCTTTCATCGCTGCCATCGGCACCACGGCAAAAGCCTCGTTGATTTCGAACAGATCGACATCAGCGCCAGTCCAGCCGACTTTTTTGTAGAGTTTTTCAATCGCGCCGACCGGGGCAGTCGTGAACCAATCCGGTGCTTGTGAATGACTGGCGTGACCGACGATGCGGGCAATCGGTGTGCAGCCGAGTTTCTTGGCGGTGGATTCAAGCATCAGCACCAGCGCAGCAGCGCCGTCGTTGATCGAGGACGACGATGCCGCTGTGATCGTACCGTCCTTTTTGAAAGCTGCGCGCAGTGTCGGGATTTTTTCGACTTTTGCTTTGGCCGGGCCTTCATCCTTGTCGATGATGACCTCACCGGCACGGCTGGTAACCGTGACTGGCGCGATTTCCCACTTGAACAGGCCATCGGCGGCAGCGGCTTGCGCACGCTTGACTGAACTAACAGCAAAATGATCTTGTTCTTCCCGCGTGAAATTGTATTTAGCCGCGCATTCTTCACCAAAAGTACCCATCGAGCGACCGCCGCCATTTTCGCTTCTGGAATACGCATCTTCAAGACCATCCAACATCATATGATCCAGAATCGTGCCGTGGCCGATGCGATAACCGCCGCGTGCTTTCGGGACCAGATACGGCGCGTTGGTCATCGATTCCATACCGCCTGCAACCACTACTTCAGCCGAACCGGCCAGCAATGCATCGTGCGCAAACATGGTTGCCTGCATCGCAGAACCGCAGACTTTAGAGATCGTTGCGGCGTTGGTCGACAGTGGCAAGCCAGCTTTGATCGTCGCCTGACGTGCGGGAGCCTGACCCTGCCCTGCCTGCAATACATTACCGAACATGACGCTATCGACTTGTTCCGGTGTCAGACCGGCGCGCTCGACTGCGGCTTTGATCGCCACTGCGCCCAAATCACTGGCGTTCAGCGAAGCAAAATCACCTTGAAATGCGCCCATTGGGGTACGCGCTGCGCCGACGATAACAATTGAATCACTCATGTTTCTTCTCCAGTTGGGGACGGCTTATGCCGTCAGATTGGTTAGATTTACTTAGCTTGAACTTGCCCAAAATCTGGTGGCGTGGTGACCGCCGATTTGGGGGTATTTTTAAAACGACATTCTTGTGGGTAAGGAAAAACGTCGTCGAAATGGCCTTCCAGTATGTGCTGTTTGCGTTGCTGCCAGTACTGTTGGGTCAATAAATCTGCGTGATGCTTTAAAAAATACTTTCTGACGCTGGGGTTGCCCAATAGAAACGTCCCGAATTGCTCTGGAAATACATCGTTTTTAGCGACCGCATACCAAGGTTCGGCGGACATTTCCTCCTCTTCATTACGCGGCAACGGAATCGTGCGGAAATTGCAATCCGTAATGTATTCAATCTCATCATAGTCATAAAAGACGACGCGATTGTGACGCGTGACACCGAAATTCTTGTACAGCATATCGCCGGGAAAAATGTTCGCCGCGACCAGTTCTTTGATGGCATTGCCGTATTCAAGTATGCCGTGCTCAATCGCGGCCTGATCGGCATCATTTTGCGCGCTGCTCAGATAGATATTCAACGGCACCATGCGGCGCTCGATATAGAGATGTTTGATGACGATTTCGTCGCCATCTTCCTCGACCACAGACGGCGCGACTTTTTTCAATTCGGCCAGCAATTCGTCATCAAAGCGTCCACGCGGAAACGCGACACTGGAATATTCCAGCGTATCGGCCATGCGGCCTACTCGGTCATGATTTTTTACCAATAAATATTTTTCTTTAACCAACGCGGTCGTGGTTTCTTTCGGTGCAGGGAAATAGTCTTTGATCACCTTGAACACATACGGAAACGATGGCAACGCAAACACCACCATCACCAACCCACGGATACCGGGCGCAATTTCAAAATTGTCTGAGGAATGGCGTAAATGACGTAAAAAATCGCGATAAAACAGAGCTTTTCCGAGCTTTTGCAAACCCAGAATCGTATAAATTTCACTCCGCGGTTTTTCTGGCATCAGCGAGCGCAAAAACTGCACATAGGCAGATGGCACTTCCATATCGACCATGAAATACGCACGCGTAAACGAGAACAACACGGCCAATACCTTGCGCTCAAGTAGCACTGCATCCAGCACCAGATCGCCGTTGCGGTTATGCAAAATCGGAATCACGAACGGATATTCGTTGCTGCCGTTAATGATCTTGCCGACCATGTACGCGCCTTTATTGCGATAGAACAGTGTCGATAAGACTTGAATCTGATGATTCGGCTCTAACGCGGTGGCGCTGAAAATCTGCTGAAAACGTTGCTCTGCCAGCGTGACATCGCGGTCCAGATTAGCGAAAGGCCGTTGCAGCTGAAAATTGGTAAGGATGCGTTTGAGCGTGGCATGCATGCCATCCAGCACCGGGTAATACACCCGATAAGTGGGCAACATTTCATCGGTATCCAGATATTCAGTCGAGACCGCCGGGCGCACAAAGATGAAGTCATTATGAAAATAGGCGCGATGCAAAATCTTGCAACAGACCGAGTTAAAAAACGTCTCGGCCAGTTCAGGTTGCTTGTGATCGATCAACAGGCCGATGTAATGCAGTTTGACCTCGCGCCAGACAGCGTCGGTGAGATCGACTTCGTCGTATTCGTCTTCCAGAATCCGCACGCATTCGCTGACGCGGGTGTCGTAAAAAGCAATCCGTTCGCGCGCTTCGGTCTGCGCGGCTTTCCAGTCTCCACATTCAAAATGACGCTTCGCCGCATGGCTGACTTCGCGAAACAAGCGGTAATGCTTGTCGAAGCCATCCAATATCGTCCGCGCCGTATCGAAGGCGATTTGGGACGAAAGTAATTTAGGGAATGCTGGCGTCATCATCATGGAAAATTCATAGAAAACTTATACCGAATGTATGCCTTCCTTGTGCCGAACTCTGAGCGTCAGAGCGAAAATGTTTCTTTCCATCCAGCTAATGCTGCCAGACTGACGCCGATACCGCCGCAGACAACGATCAAGGGCCGCTTAAACGGTGCCAATACGGGCAAACTTTGGTAGGCCACTGCTAATGCCGCGCCGCAAGCGGGTTCAACCAGCGTGCGCATATCATCGGCAAACGACAGACAAGCCTCAATCGCTTGCGCATCGCTGACAGTCACGCTATGCACCTGATGCTGGCGGGTCCAGTCAAATGCGGCTTCGGCGACGCGGGTTGCGCCCAGAGAAGTGGCAATCGAGGTGACCGCCGGTAACGAGACCAATGCATCCGCTTGTACCGCCGCGTGCAACGATGCTGCGCCGTCGGTTTCTGCAGCAATCAGCGGCACGTCTTGCATGCCGTTGCGGTGCATGCCTTCCAGTATGCCGGACATCAGACCACCACCGCCGACGGCGCAAATGACGACATCAAAATCTGTATTGCGTGCTTTGGCTTGCGCTGCAGCTTCGTCGATCAGCGTGGCGTTGCCGTCCCAGATATCGGGATGATTGAATGGCGGAATGTAGATCACGCCGTCTTCCTGGCAAAGTTGCAAAGCGTATTGATTTGCCTCATGCCAGGCGCTGCCACGGATCATTACCTCTGCGCCGATGTTGCGAATACGCTGGATGACGGCAGCGCTGGTGGTTTCCGGCACGACAACGGTGGTTTGCACACCCAACGCGGCCCCGGCAAAGGCGGCTGCAAAGCCGGCATTGCCGCCCGAGGGACAAACCAAACGCGTGGCACCGCCAGCCACTGCGCGCTGGCACAGCAAACCAATTCCGCGCAGTTTAAAAGACCCGGAAGGCTGGGTATTTTCCATTTTGAGCCACACCTGTTTATCGAGGGCGACAGATAGTTGCGGATGCGCTAATAGGGCGGTTTCAATGTGCAAAGAGGTCATGGCTGAGATGTTAGATTACTTGGGCTGAGGGCGCAAAATCGCTAAAACTAAGGTTAGTAACACTGATAAACAGGGTGGAAACCGGCGGGCAATTTCCCCGGAATGCCTCTGCTCTGCTTAGAAACGGAGGCAATTTGTCCCAGGTTTTATCAGGCTGTCTCAGAAAACAATTCACGGCCAATCAGCATACGACGGATCTCGCTCGTTCCCGCGCCAATTTCATATAATTTTGCATCACGCCATAGACGGCCAACCGGATATTCGTTGATGTAGCCGTTGCCGCCCAGCGTCTGAATCGCTTCGCCTGCCATCCACGTGGCTTTTTCAGCGGAATACAGAATCGCACCGGCAGCGTCTTTGCGCAACATGCGCACCGCTTCTGGCGTTTTGGCGCGGTCGCAAGCCTGCCCGACGGCGTAGACATAAGCTTTACAGGCCATCATGGTCGAATACATATCGGCCAGCTTGCCCTGCATCAGCTGGAATTCGCCGATAGCTTGTCCGAACTGTTTGCGGTCATGCACATAAGGCACGACGACATCCATACACGCTTGCATGATGCCCAGCGGTCCGCCGGATAAGACGGTACGCTCAAAATCCAGGCCCGACATCAAGACATTGACGCCTTTGCCGACGTTGCCGAGGACGTTTTCAACCGGTACTTCGCAGTCCTGAAACACCAATTCGCCGGTATGCGAACCGCGCATGCCGAGTTTGTCGAGTTTTTGGGCGACGCTGAAACCTTTGAAGTTTTTTTCGACCAGAAATGCGGTCATGCCACGTGAACCGGCGGCTAGATCAGTCTTGGCGTAGACCACCATGACATCGGCGTCAGGGCCATTGGTAATCCACATTTTGGTACCGTTCAGCACCCAGCGGTCACCTTTTAAATCGGCGCGCAATTTCATGCTGACAACGTCGGAACCAGCGTTTGGCTCGGACATGGCAAGCGCGCCGATATGATCACCGGAAATCAATTTCGGTAAATACTTGGCTTTTTGCTCGGCATTACCGTTGCGGCTGATCTGGTTAACGCAGAGATTGGAATGCGCACCGTAGGAAAGACCGACCGATGCGGAGGCGCGCGAAATTTCTTCCAGCGCGATGATGTGCGCCAGATAGCCCATGCCGATGCCGCCGTAGGCTTCGTCCGCGGTAATCCCGAGCAGACCTAAATCGCCCATTTTTTTCCACAAATCCATCGGAAACTGATCGGTACGATCGATTTCTGCGGCGCGGGGCGCGATTTCTGCGGCGGCAAATTGCTGAATTGTTTCTCGCAAGGCGACGATATCTTCGCCATGATCAAAACTTAAACCGGGTAAATGGACCATCTTGTCTCCTTCAATGTAGCGTAGCAGTGCGCTTTATGCCGCATCGCCGACGCCAGAGTTGCATCATTAACTACGTAATGTGGCCGGATAATTTCTTGATTGCTTCGATAGCAATTAAGTTGTCTTATCCGGAACGCTTTCTGTCTTCCTGAATTGATCGGTTTTCAACAATCTTGTGCATTCGATTTCTTGCACCAACACCTCTTCCAGCGTGGCATCGATATCCTCGCGCTGCTGTTCTAGCAAAGCGCGCTGATTTGCCAGCACTGCTAAAAAACGCTCAAGCTGAGCCGCGGTATCTTTGGGCGAATCGTACATATCGACCAGACTTTTGATTTCCAGCAACGTCAAACCTAAACGTTTACCGCGCAATGTCAGCTTTAAGCGGGTACGCTCACGCGCTGAATACACCCGATTACGGCCGCCAGCGCCATCGCGCGTGGGACTGAGCAGGCCCTGGTCTTCATAAAACCGGATAGCCCGTGGCGTTATATCGAATTCGCGTGCAAGTTCGGTGATGGTATAGGTCGGCATAGTCAGATAATCAATACGGTGCAATACGGTTAAGGGCAAAAGCGAAACACTGAAACACTACCCTGAATAATCAATAAGTACCGAAATAAAGCACTGGCAAATGAATTTAAGGAGAATGTCGTAACTTATCCGCAGTTAACGTTAACGTCAACCAAATTTTAATCTGTCCCAACGAAAATGACCATCTCCAAATACGGAAATTGACCGTAAAGTGGCGCAGACGATGCGACTATTGCCGCAGAAAGTAGGATTGTTGCCGCGATCAATGCGACTGTATGGTCAGTGCGTGTGTGCGATGAGGACAGCCATTGCTCCGAGTGACAGCAATCCGGCATCGGCGATGGCGACGCTGCCGACGAAATGGTGGCGTTACCGCAGTACCCTATTTGGCTAGTTTTCAGTATGTGCGGTGCATGAAAGGATGGCGATCTGCATCGTTATAGATAACGCACGAAGACCGCATCGCATCTCGCGAATTGCCAAATATTTACTGACGAGAGTTGCGTCAGCGTCAGTTTAGGACGCTGTTCCATTGCGCGAGCGTGCCAGCCGCGTTGCTGCTTTAGCAAGCTAATGTGCGTGCTCTTTCTGTAACTGTTCGAACGTCGTAATACGCCCCGCCAGAGCGCTGGCCACCACCGTGTACGGGCTCGCCAGCCAGACATTGCCGGGACCGGAACGCCCCGGAAAATTACGGTTGATGGCGCTGATGGTCACGTCGGTGTCGCTGGTCGATTGACCCGGCCCGCAATTCGCGCAGGAACCGCAGCCCGGCATCACGAGGGTGACGCCGGCTTGCTCGAACACCGGCAGATAGCCCTGTTCTTCACAATAGCTGCGCACATCCATGGTGCCGAATTGCAGGAATAACGCCGTGTGCGACGCGACCGATAAGCCGTGCGCCAGCCCCCATTGCAAAACTTCATGATAAAAATCGAAGTCGGCGCGCTTACCGGCAGTGCAAGAACCTCCGTAAGCGATATTAACCGCTACCGCGTCGCCAAGGGCATGGGCGGCGACGCCGTTGCCCGGATCGCCGGGACGCGCCAGCATTGGGCTTATGCTGGTGGCATCGATATGGATGACGTCATGGTAGACGGCATCGGCATCGCTATGCATCCAGTCCTGCAACACGAAATCGAGGTTGCGCCGCTCCTTCAGGAATTCCACCGTCTTGCGGTCCGGCTCGACGATCCCGGTAAACCCGCCCAGTTCGGCCACCATATTAGTGAGGGTCGCGCGTTCGTCGATACGCATTGCGCGCACTGCCGAACCGCCGTATTCGAATACCAGTCCGATTGCCGCGCCGCCGCGTATCGTTTCCATCTGCAACAAATGTAGTACCACGTCCTTTGCGGTAACGCCGGGGCGCAAGTCGCCCGCAACTTCGATGCGCAGGGTTTCCGGCACTTTGCAGCGCACGTAGCCAGTCATCCAAGTATTGGCGATTTCGGTCGCACCGGCGCCGAACGCCAGACAGCCGAGCGCGCCGGAATGTGGCGTATGCGAGTCGGTCCCGACCACTACCTGACCGGGCAACGCGTAGGTTTCTGCCATCATGGCGTGGCAAATGCCCTCGGCCCCGACACCGTTTGGTAACTGCCCGTGCGAGCGCACTGGATAATCTCTGGCAAAACTGTCGTGACCGGCGCTGAGGTTAGCCACGCCCGCCAGCAACTGGTCGCGCACGTGCGGGAAACTCTGCGCCGCCAACACCAGATGATCCTGAAAGGCGATGATCCGGTCCGGTTCATGCAACAGCGCTGGCTTACCGAAAGCCCGATGCATCAGATGCGCGCACATGCCGGTGAAATAGTCATGGCTAAAGCGCCAGTCGGTCGCAATGAAGACGCCTTCGCCACGCGTCGCGCTAGTCGTATCCGGATGCAAATGCGCATCGATGATTTTTTCGATCAGGGTTTTGGGCTGCCGTTGTGGTTGCGGCTCTTGCATCGTTGCCCGTGCTTGCCGCTGCGGCGATGGCCACGTGGCAGACTTACTGTAATTCAACAGGCCGCCGCTGCGGATGATCGCTTGCGTAAGCTGGTCACGACCGATCAGAAACGTCTCTATCGGTATCGATTCACCGGCGACGATGCGATCCAGAACGGAGAAATCGGTGGTGGTGAGAATGCCGATATTGTCGCAATTTTGCTGATAAATTCTTTCGAAACTTTCGGCGACGATCAGTTTAATACCCGCCGATAATTCGGCCAGCGGACTCGATTCTCGCGATGAACCTTTACCATAACGCTTGCCAGCCACGGTGATCTGAAAACCGCCGTCTTTAATGGCGTTTCTGCCAATCGGCATTTCGTCACCGGCACGAAAGCCGACATACGGCACATCCGCCAACCGTTCGTCGTAGACCATCATGACCGTCACCGGCGTAATTTCATCGGTCGATATATTGTCGCGCAGCGGCATTACCTCGGCCAAACTGAGATTGCGGCCATTCAGCTGCGCCTTGATCGCCGCAGCGTCTGCCGACAAATATAAAATTCTCCCACCGAAGCGAATTTCGTCTTCCATACAATTCTCCGCGTATTGATGCGCATATTGATACGAGCGTTGATGCAAATGTCGCGGCTGCCAGAGGATCGTCAAAAATGACTTTCGGCTATTTTCAGAAGGTCTTCAGCAACCAGGGATGTGCGGCCAGATGGGTATGCTCGAATGTTTTGATCTGATCTGCTTTACGCAGCGTCAGCGCTATATCATCGAAGCCGTTCAACAAACAGTATTTGCGGAAAGGATTGACGTCAAATGCAAAGCTAAGCTTGCCATCATTACTTGCCACCTTTTGCTGGTCCAGATCTATCTCCAGGTGCAACCCGTCTGCTGAAAGCGCTTGCTGAAACAATTGCTCCACCTGTTCTTCTTTCAGCACAATAGGCAGCAAGCCGTTCTTGAAACAGTTATGGAAAAAAATATCGGCGAAACTGGGCGCGATCACGACCCGAAAGCCGTATTGATCCAGCGCCCATGGCGCATGTTCCCGCGATGAACCGCAGCCGAAATTCTGACGCGCCAACAAAATTGAAGCGTCCCGATATTGCGGTTGATTTAATACGAAATCGGGATTCAGCGGGCGCGTCGCGCAATCCTGCCCCGGCTCGCCGTGGTCCAGATAACGCCATTCGTCGAACAAATTGGGGCCGAAGCCGCTGCGCTTGATCGATTTCAGAAATTGCTTGGGAATAATGGCGTCGGTATCCACATTAACGCGATCTAACGGCGCGACCAATCCGAGGTGATGAATGAATTTTTTCATGGAAGTATCTTTATAGACGCCGCGACTGAACAACGGATTGCAATCAATCCCGATAGCTAGCGCACGGCGCAAGGTTTTACGCGGTTTTACAATGTGCGAATGTCAACGAAATGCCCTGCGATAGCAGCAGCGGCAGCCATCGCAGGACTGACCAAATGGGTGCGCCCACCCGCGCCCTGACGGCCCTCAAAATTACGGTTCGAGGTCGAAGCGCAACGCTCGCCCGGTTGTAGTCGGTCGGCATTCATCGCCATGCACATCGAGCAACCCGGCTCGCGCCATTCGAAACCGGCGGCCAGAAAAATCTGGTCCAGACCTTCTTTTTCGGCCTGCGCTTTGACCAAGCCGGACCCCGGCACCACCATCACCAGCTTCACGTTGGCGGCGCGGTGCCGACCTTGCACCACGGCGGCAGCAGCACGCAAATCCTCAATCCGGGAATTAGTGCAGGAACCGATAAAAACCTTGTCGAGACGAATATCGGTCATCGGCATATTGGCTGTCAGTCCCATGTAGACGAGCGCCTTTTCCATGCCGTCGCGCTTGATAGGATCCATCTCCAGCTGCGGGTTGGGCACGCGGCCATTGATGGGCACGACCATTTCCGGAGAAGTGCCCCAGGTCACTTGCGGCTGGATTTCTGCGGCGTTGAGAGTGACTATCGCGTCGAAACATGCGCCCGGGTCCGAATGCAAGCCGCGCCAGTAAGCAAGAGCCTGATCCCACATCTCGCCTTCAGGTGCCAGTGGACGTCCCTTGACGTAATTGAGCGTGATTTCGTCAAAGGCGATCATGCCAGCGCGTGCGCCCGCTTCGATCGACATGTTACAGATCGTCATGCGTCCTTCCATCGACAGCGCACGGATGGTTGAACCGGCATATTCGATGGCGTATCCGGTGCCACCAGCGGTACCGATCTTGCCAATGACCGCCAGCACGATGTCCTTGGCGGTCGCGCCCGGTGCTAAAACGCCATCAACCTGTATCAGCATCGATTTCGATTTTTGGGTCATCAGCGTTTGTGTGACCAGCACATGTTCCACCTCAGAAGTGCCGATACCGTGCGCCAGACAGGCCAAAGCGCCATGCGTAGAGGTATGCGAATCGCCGCACACCACGGTCATGCCGGGCAGCGTTGCGCCCTGCTCGGGACCGACCACGTGCTCGATACCCTGACGCAGGTCCAACATGCCGAAGTAAGTCAAACCGTGGGTACGGGCATTGTCAGACAGCGTGTCGACCTGCAATCGCGAAATCGGGTCGGCAATGCCTTGACTACGGTCCGTCGTCGGGACGTTATGGTCGGCTACCGCCAGATTGGCAGCAGGCCGCCAGGGACTGCGACTGGCCAGTGCCAGTCCTTCAAAAGCTTGCGGGCTGGAGACTTCATTGATGATGTGGCGATCGATGTAAAGAAGCGTAGTACCGTCTTCTTCAGTCGCTAAAGCATGGGCGTCCCACAGCTTGTCATAGAGCGTTTTAGGCATGATATTGTTCGGCATCTTGTTTGAGTGGCGGTATGCGGCCGGCCTGCATAAGCACCAGAACCGCCCGACGTTGAGGAATTGCATCAATGCTGCTGAGTGAGCGAATATGATGGATGCGCTTGATTCGCTTGATGCAATTTACGCAATGCGTCGATCATAGCAAGGCCGAGGTACGCCTAAAAGTGATCACTTGCGAGGACTACCATCTCAAATCAAGACGCTGCTTGCGGATAGAAAATCCGTGCAGGGCGGTTAATTTTATTTTTTATTGATCAGAAAGTTGACCATTGCTGCCGCAGTCGCCGTCAATTGCGCGCGATTCCGGAAGATGACGATGAGCTGGCGTACCGCCCATGCATCGCGAATCGGCACTAGCCTGACGTCTAGCGCGCTGATGTACATCTCGCCGATCTGCTGCGGCACCACGGCGATGCCGAGTCCTACATGCACCATGCGGCAGAGCGCATCCAGGCTGCTGACACGGATCTTGATATTCAGTGTGGCATCGAGATTAATCGCTTCCTGCGCCAGTAACTGCGTCAGCGCGCTTTCTCCGCCGAGGCTGACAAAATTTTCGTTGAGGATATCGACCAGCCCGACCGTCGTCGCGTCGCTCAGTGCATGACTACGCGGGACCATCAGGACCAGATGGTCAGTACGGTAAGGTAGTTGTTCGAACTGTTCGGCCCCGGCGATGGTATTGCAGATACCCAAGTCGGCAGCGTGTTCCTGGATGCTGCGCATCACATTGGTGCTGGTTTGCTCTTCGAGGTCGATATCGACATCGGGAAACGCGCGCTGGAAGGCGGCGATGTCTTCCGGCAGGAATTGCACGATCGATGACAGATTGCCCACCAGCCGCACTTTACCCTTGGCTCCGCTGGCGAATTGCGACAGCTCGGCGCCCATGGCTTCAATACTGCCGATGACAGCCTGCGCATGTCGCAATACGGTTTCGCCAACCGGCGTGACTGAAATCCCGCGCGATTCGCGGTGAATCACTGGCAAACCGATGATGGCCTCAATTTCGGCGATGCGCCGACTGATCGCTGACGGCGCAATGAATTCGCGCTCGGCTGCTCTGGCAATATTGCGCTCCTGGCAAACGGCGACGAATAACCGCAGCGAGGTTAAATCAATTTTTCTTAACAAATTATTCATGGCTGGCAGTTTGCGCTGAGCTCTGGGCTTAAATAGTTCACTTATACTACTGGTTACGAGGTTTTCCAAAGTCCTGAATTTGGCTAGATAGAGATTGCGTGGCCCTCCAGATAGGCCGCAATTGGTTGCCCAAAATGGTGAGACGCTCACAAAATCTCATCTTTCGTGGCAAAATCGCAGGAAATCTCAACTTCCGTAGCAAGTGGCACCATTATCTATGGCAAATCTGGTCGTAACTTATTGATTGCCAATGTTTCCAATCTCACCCTCCCTGCCACTCTACGTTAAGCGCTTTGCTATGCGCATGGACAGCCTTAAGGACCCCTCAAATGAATCTTCTCGAAGCGCAGCTTGACTACGCATTTGCCGATACTCTGCCCGAGATCGGCCATACTTTTGAGGTCGCGCCCGGCGTGCGATGGCTGCGGATGGTCCTGCCGTTTGCACTGAACCATATCAATTTATGGTTGCTGGAAGATAGTATAGAAACCGAAAACGGCGTGCAGAAGGGCTGGACTATCGTCGATTGCGGTATTTCAGACGACGTTACCCGGGCAGGCTGGGAAAGTATTTTTGCGACGCAATTGCAGGGCTTGCCGATCTTGCGGGTATTGGTCACGCATTGTCATCCCGACCACGTTGGTCTGGCGGATTGGCTTTGCGCGCGCTGGCAAGTGCCGTTGTGGATGAGCACTGGCGAATATCTCTCCGCCAGAACGATGTCAGCAGCGCTGCCGGGTGCCGATGGCAGCGCGATGTTGCCGCATTTTCAGGCGCACGGCATGAGCGACCCCGAAGTCATCGCCAAAGTATCTCAGCGCAAGTCTTATTATCCGACGCTGGTGCCGAACGTTCCGCACGCTTATCACCGCTTGCACGATCAGCAACAAGTCGTCATTGGCGCGCATAAATGGCGGGTTATTACAGGTTTTGGGCACGCGCCAGAGCATGTGGCGCTGTATTGCGCCGATCTGGACGTGCTGATTTCGGGTGATATGGTGTTGCCACGGATTTCCACCAATGTGTCGGTATTCGCCATCGAACCGGAATCGAATCCGGTGCAGCAATACCTTGATTCGCTGGAGAAATATCGTGATCTGCCTAAGACCACACTGGTGTTGCCATCGCACGGCAAGCCTTTCCGCGGCCTGCATACGCGTATCGATCAGTTGAACGACCATCATCGAGACCGGCTGGCAGAAGTCGTCGAGGCTTGCCGCGTGCCTCAATCAGCCAGCGATATCGTACCGATTATGTTTCCGCGTGCTCTGGACCCGCATCAAATGACGTTTGCGCTGGGTGAGGCCTTAGCGCATTTGCATAAATTGTGGTTTGACGGAGTGCTGGTGCGACGGCTGGATGGCGATAAGGTTTATCGCTTTCAGACGCATTGATACGATTTGCAGCTTTACCTGCCAGCTTTTTAGGCATTCGAACGTCCTACTTATTTATAGAGATTCCCGATGATTGCTGCCACGCCCGCGCCACCGTATTACGCCGTTATATTTACTTCTCTCAGGACTGAAGGCGACCATGGTTACGGCGCGATGTCGGATCAGATGGAGGCGCTGGCACAGCAGCAACCGGGCTATCTCGGCATGGAATCCGCCCGTGAAGCGGTGGGCATAACGGTATCCTACTGGGCTTCGCTAGAGGCAATCCGCGCCTGGAAAATCAATGCCGATCATTTAATGGCACAAGCGCAGGGCCGTAGCGATTGGTATTCACACTATAAAACCCGCATCGCAAAAGTTGAGCGCGATTACGGCTTTGAAGCTGAATTGTATTAGTTCAGACTGGGGCTGAAAATCCCTCGGTCGTTTGCTTCCTTCTATCTAAAACCTGCCTAAAACCTTAAATTCTGCTGCAAAACCACGTCTGCGTCGTACTGAAGGTGTATAAGAAAATTCTAAATATTTCCACGTGGAAACTTATTTCTTTATTTTCTGACTAACCCTCTCTTTAGAAACTGTCACCGTCGGACGCACTAGCGTCTTGCCTCGCAGCCCACGCTATGCGCTGCATTTACTTTCTCACGCTATCCAGCAATGAAACCGCCCCCAATCCATTTGGCGGCGCAGCGACGCATGTTCGCTGAAAAAATGTTGTCCTGGATATATTTCGCCTTCAAAAACCGATCTCAAATCTATCTGGCAATTGAGGCCCCGCACTAGCATTACAGGAGAAGTTGCATGAGTTTATTTCGCACCAAAGACCTTGATCAAATGATTCGCGATAGTCAGCACGACAGCAGCGGCTTAAAGCGCTCATTAGGCGCCCTCGATCTGACGTTGCTGGGCATCGGCGCCATCGTCGGCACTGGTATTTTCGTCCTGACCGGCACTGGCGCGCTGCTCGCCGGACCGGGCTTGTCGCTAGCATTTCTATTGGCGGCGGTAGCCTGTGGTTTCGCCGCCTTATGCTATGCCGAACTGGCCTCGTCGGTGCCGGTTTCCGGCTCTGTCTATACGTATAGTTATGCCACGATGGGCGAATTCATTGCCTGGATGATCGGTTGGGATTTGGTGCTGGAATACGGCCTTGCGGCATCCACGGTCGCCGTCGGCTGGTCAGGCTATTTTCAGTCGTTACTGGCGGGTTTCAGCATCCATATTCCTGCCGTCTTAAGCGCAGCGCCGGGCGCGTTGCCGGGCCTGACTACGTGGTTCAACTTGCCTGCGTTCATCATCCTTTTGATCATCACCGCCTTGTTGTCTATCGGTATCCGCGAGTCGGCTAAGGTAAATAACATTTTGGTGTTTATTAAAATTGGCGTGGTCGTGTTGTTTATCGTCGTCGGGGCGAATTATGTCCAGCCAGCTAACTGGAAGCCCTTTTTGCCGTTTGGCTATGAGGGCGTCTTTAACGCTGCGGCGGTCGTGTTTTTTGCGTTCATCGGGTTTGATGCGGTGGCGTCGGCGGCTGAAGAAGTCAAACGTCCGGCACGTGATCTGCCCATTGGGATCATCGCCTCGCTGGGGATTTGCTCATTACTGTATGTGATTGTTGCTAGCATCATGACCGGCATCGTGCCTTACGAAAAATTCCTCGGCGTTGATAGCCCGGTTTCGCTGGCGTTGAAATATGCGGGGCAAAATTGGGTTGCCGGTTTTGTCGATATGGGTGCCATCATCGGTATGACAACCGTGATTCTGGTGATGTCTTACGGCCAGACTCGGGTACTGTTTGCAATGTCACGCGATGGTTTGCTGCCGAAAAAACTGTCTAGCGTGCATCCCCGTTTTGCCACACCGTTCTTCGCTACGTGGGCTTCGGGTATTTTGTTCGCGTTCATCTCGGCGCTGGTGCCGCTGAGTACATTGGCTGAATTAGTAAATATTGGGACATTAATGGCATTTTGCCTGATTTCAATCGCCGTACTGGTGATGCGCAAAACCCGTCCTGACTTGCACCGCCCGTTCCGCTGTCCCGGCGTGCCTTACGTGCCAATCGCGGCGATCTGTTTTTGCTCTTTCCTGATGTTTCATTTACAAAAAACGACATGGATCGCTTTTGGCTGCTGGTTACTGATTGGCCTTGTGGCGTATTTTGCGTACGCACGGAAACGTTCGTTGCTGCATCCAAAGTAATGCCCCGTCGTGAATATTAGCCTTTAATATGGCTAAAAAAATGGCGTTCGAACCATCTGGTATCGAACGCCATTTTTCTATGGTCGATCATTTTTACATTTTTCCCCGCTGCGATTCGCTCGTTACCTGGATTTTCGGGCCTTATGTGGGGCTTTGGCAAAGGCCAGATCGTATAGCCAATTCGGCAAAAGACGCAGCAATTTAGCGACCACACCCATTTGCCAGGGGATGACCTGATAACTGCTTCCGCGTGTAATCGCGGCGCTGGCTTTGGCGGCGAATTTAGCTGCGGGCAGTAAAAATGGCATGCGATATTTGTTAACTTGCGTCATCGGGGTATCAATATAACCGGGCACCAACGTCACCACTTTGATACCACTGGCGCGCAGTTCGACTCTGAGGGATTCACAATAGCTGATCACTGCTGCTTTCGAGCCACTGTAAGCGCCAGCGCCTGGCAAACCCCGGATGCCCGCAACACTGCCGACGCCAACCAAACGGCAATCGCGCTGACCGGCCAACGCTTGTTGTTTCATGGTCGCGATAAAAGGACTGAACGTGGCGACGGTGGCCAGCATATTGGTGGCAAATACTTGCGCGAATACTTCCTGATCTTCGGCAAACTCGGTCAGCGTTCCCTGCGAAATACCCGCGCTGGCAATCACCACATCAACGCCGTTGCCAAAGGCGATAAAATCAGCCGCAGCCCTGCGCAATACCGCGTGATCATTCACGTCCAGAACATATAAGCGATGGCGTTCAGGATGCGGCAAGCGGCTGCGCAATTCCTGCAAAGGCGCAAGACGCCGGCCAACCATGCCTAGCGCAGCCCCCTGGGCGGCATATTGCTGGGCCAGCGCGGCACCGATGCCGCTAGAAGCGCCGGTAATAAAAACACGTTGCATGTGTGCATCCCAATAAAAAAGTCCGCCCTCTGCCGCTATGGAGGAGGTACGGACTTTATAAACAACTTTCTGGCGAATGTCGAACAGTCGAATGAACGAGCCGGCGAACCAACCCGCCGGTCTATCGCTGACGACTAATAAAAAATTACTTTTTCTTGGCTTGCGCTGGCGGTGCGGCAGTCTTATTTATATCTGCAGCCGATTTAATAATCAGTGCATCCACGACTTGCAGGGTGGCGGTAAATAATTGGGCCTCTGTACCGTTCATTGCCGAGCCGACTATCGATGGCGCAGTCATATATTTGCCATCCACCGCAATCATCGGTACGCCATCAATCTTGTAGGCATTTTGTAATTGAGTTGCACGCAGTGCTTTGGATTGCACACCAAACGAATTGTAAGTGTCGGTAAATTTGGCTTTATCCAGACCTTGTTTCACGGCGAAATCCAGAATCGTGGCGTCGGTATCGAGACGCTGACGCTGAACGTGAATCGCATTGAAGACTTTTTTATGCATCGCAGGCACCTGGCCCAGCGCTTCTAACGTGTAGTACAGTTTTTGCTGTGGCAAAAAGCGCGGATCGAAAGAAATCGGGACGCGTTTAAAATCAATCTTATCGCCTTGTTTGGCGACCCAATCCTCCAGTGCCGGTTCCAGCGCGTTGCAATGCGGGCAGCTGTACCAGAAGAATTCGATGACTTCAACTTTTTTGCTGGAATCGGTAGATTGCGGCACATCCAACACTTTGTAATCAGTACCGGCAACTGGATTTGCAGGAGAAGCGCTGACTGAGGCTGCCACCAAACCGAGACCAAGACTGAGACCAACAATAGCAAATGCACGTTGCAAGAAACGCATGAAATTTCCTTAATTGAGTTAAATAGCGTGCAACCTGACAGGATTGCACTACAAAGTTATTGCAAACACCGCCACCATCGACGCCAGCTTTTAAGCCTCTGGCGTCCTATAAGCTATCGGCTTATTTCGCGGAACGCACTACAGCAGTATTAATGCCGCTGTCCGACAACTTTCCGCGCATACGGTTCATTGTTTCTAAGCTACTAAATGAGCCTATGCGAACCCGATATAGCGAGCCGTTATCCGATGGTCGTTCGCTGATGCGCGCTTCAAAACCTTGCAAGGCTAATTTAGCGCGGGCGCTTTCGGCCTCTGCCTGCTCACGGAATGCGCCGACTTGCAAATAATAGATCCAATGATCATCAGTACTGTCAGCCTTGGCATTGGCAATATCGGCGGCAGCTTTTTTGGCCTTATCCGAGGTCGATTTATCAATGATGGGGGCTTTGGCTTCCTGCTGCTTCTCTTGAATCTTCTGGCCGATCGGATCAGCCGATTTTGGCGGCACAGCCAATGGATTCACCGCATGCTCCGGCACTACCGGAGGAGCTGTAGCAACAGCGGGCGCAGTTGGCGCAGGCGGGGTCGCTGGGAGCGGCGTGATTGGGTTGGTCTGACGGTTGCCGTATAGCGGCTTATTAGGATCGGAAAGTTGCTCCGGCGTCGTGATTGCTTCAGGCGCTTTTTCGCCCTTGGCGGCCTTATTGGTGAACGGCGTCGGCGTTTTGGTAATCATGATCGCGACCACGACTGCAATCGCCAGGCCAACAATCAGACCAAGAATGAGGCCCAATAACGTACCACCGGATTGCTTTTTTTGACGTTTGCCTAATTTGCTCATACTTCCAAGTTCCCCTGATTACACACGCGGTACAAAAACCAAAACCGTTCCAAGCACAACTCAACGCAGATCCACGTCAGAATTACACCACCGAACGACATCGCCAAGCTAGGGCAATATCGTTATGGCACTCGTTACTACATCAATTGACGCCGCATTAAGCCTCAGCTTCAACCTCAATCGGATCACGCCGCATCCGGTTTGGTGCCGATACACCGATCAACCCCAAGCCGTTACGCAAAACTTGTCGCGTTGCCATCATTAACGCCAACCGCGCCAACTTTAACGCATTATCGTCCACCAACACGCGTTCAGCATTGTAGTAGCTATGCAGTTCACCGGCCAGATCGCGCAGATAAAAGGCAACCTGATGCGGGCCGAGTTCTTCCAATGCGTGTTCCAGCATATCCGGATATGCCGCCAACTTTGCCATTAATAAGGCCTCACGCGGGGCGGTCAGCAAACTCAGGTCAACTTCGCTTAACGTCGCCTCATCGCCGACCCATTGCGCCATCACTGAGCAAATCCGTGCATGCGCCATTTGTACGTAATACACCGGATTTTCATCCGATTGCGCCAATGCCAGATCGACGTCGAATACGAATTCGGTATCGGCTTTGCGTGAAATCAGGAAGAAACGGACGGCGTCGCGGCCCCGCGTCAAATCCCGGCTGCCATCTTCTGCCACTGCATCGCCAGCCGACCATTCGATCAGATCGCGCACGGTGACATACGATCCCGCCCGTTTGGAAATTTTTACTTCCTCGCCATTCTTCATGACGGTGACCATCTTGTGTAGCACGTAATCCGGATAACCTTGCGGGATGCCGACGTTGACCGCCTGCAAACCAGCCCGTACTCGGGCGATGGTGCCGTGGTGATCGCTGCCCTGAACGTTGATGACTTTGCCAAACCCGCGCTGCCATTTGACGATGTGATAGGCGACATCGGGGACGAAATAGGTATAAGTGCCGTCCGACTTTTTCATCACGCGGTCTTTGTCATCACCATAGTCAGTGGTGCGTAACCATAGCGCGCCGTCCAGCTCATACGTTTTGCCCGCAGCGATCAATGTCTCGACCGCGTGATTGACCTTGCCGTCCTTGTACAACGATGATTCAAGATAATAGTTATCGAACTTCACGCCAAAGGCTAGCAAATCCAGATCTTGCTCACGGCGTAAGTAAGTGACCGCAAACTTGCGGATGGATTCAATATCGTTCAGATCGCCGCTGGCAGTGGCCGGATCACCATCGCTGGCTTCGACAGTTTTTTTGGCTAAGAAATCGAGCGCGATGTCGCTGATGTAATCGCCGTTATAGGCTGATTCCGGCCATCCTGCATCGCCGGGTTTAAGTCCTTTCGCGCGCGCCTGAACGGATGTTGCCAGCGTGGCAATCTGCACCCCGGCATCGTTGTAATAAAACTCACGCGTGACATCGTAACCCTGGGTTTGGAACAGCGACGACATCGCGTCGCCCAAAGCACCTTGGCGACCATGACCCACATGCAACGGTCCGGTTGGATTGGCCGAGACAAACTCGACCAACACTTTTTTACCCGCACCGGCAGTGCTTTTACCGAATTCAGCACCCTGTTGCAGCACTACTTTGACCACTTCCTGCTTGGCAGCGGCTGTCAGGCGGAGATTGATAAAGCCCGGTCCAGCAATTTCAGCGGCAGCGATCAAATCGCCACTCGCGCTGTTTGCCAATACGGCCGCGACCAGCGTTTGCGCCAGTTCACGCGGATTTTTTTTTCAGCGCTTTTGCCAGTTGCATGGCGATATTGCAAGCGATATCGCCATGCGCGGGGTCACGCGGACGCTCTAGCGTGACAGTCGGTTGCAGGTCTGTCCCGGCAATAATTGGCTGCAATGCAGCATTAAAAATGGCAATAATCTGTTGTTTTTGTTGCGCAAGCATGAAATGTCCGTCCAGTGGGACGGCTAGCCGTCCAAATAATGTGGATTATGTTTGTGAATCAACTTCAATTAACTCAACACCTAAGGCGAATGATTATACCGGCTTAGCGCCCGACACTAACCGCTGCGTGCGCGCCATCGGGCTACCGCACCATGCAAAATACGCGCACGCAGACTAAACCGGGGATTGTCTGCAAGCATTAAAAACTGCTGCTAAGATACTTTGCCAACTGGCACGCTGTGCTAACTGCTGCTAATTACCGATCATTAGCGTGAAACGCGCAGTTGCACTGCTTTGGAGCAGGCTCGACATTGATCCAATACGATTGCCGTTCTCCCTCATACATTTCACCTCAAACAGGAGTATCCATGTCCGATTCTAGCCCTCGCGTTGCCGAACATCCTATCGATCCGCAATTTATCAGCCGCTGGTCGCCGCGCGCATTCACCAGCGAGGAAATCACCGAACCGGCGTTATTAGCGATTCTGGAAGCCGCTCGCTGGGCGCCGTCTGCCTACAACGCGCAGCCTTGGCGCTTTGTATTTGCACGTCGCGGCACACCGCAATGGACGACATTGCTAGGTTTGCTGAACGACTTTAACCGTAGCTGGGCAGAAAATGCGTCGGCGTTGGTCATCGTTTTGTCCAAAACCACGTTTGCAGCGCCCGGCACTACAGAAGAAAAACCTTTCCCGACGCACTCATTTGACGCCGGTTCCGCCTGGGGCTATCTGGCGTTGCAAGCCACGTTATCTGGCTGGCACACCCATGGCATGGCCGGATTCGATAAAGAAAAAACCCGCCACGATCTGGCTATTCCGGCAGATTTTGCCATCGAAGCCGCGATTGCCATTGGCAAGATCGGCGATAAAACAACGCTACCTGCCGGTTTGCAGGGCAGAGAAGCGCCAAGCCCACGCTTGCCATTAAGCGCGTTGGTGTCAGAAGGCGTCTTCCAAGCCTAAAGCAACTATTCTGTGGCCCGTAGACGGCCAGCGCAAAACAAAAAACCACTGCCATTTTCTGGGCAGTGGTTTTTTTACAGGTGAATAAAAATACGACTTTTTTAGAAGCGGGATAGGTCGCTCGATATGTCGATTTCACATTCCTGACATATACGATAGGTAAGCTGCACAAAATTGCGGCGCTCTCGCAAGCTGCCAGGCGCCTATGCAAGCCCATCATCGTCATATTATCGTCATCCGGAGTTAACTATAAATAGCATCACCCACACCCCGAAACGACGCAAAATATTGTTATTAAGCGTTTCTGCCGGTGCCGGTCACATGCGCGCTGCCGAAGCACTCAAAGCCTATGCGACAGAATGCCCCGAAACCGATGTCGTGCATTGGGATGCAATGGCCTATGTTCCCGCCGGCTTCCGGGCGATATATACCGATCTTTACCTGCATCTGGTGAATCGTCACCCGGCCGTGTGGGGCTACGTTTACCAGAAAAGCGACAACGCCGACCCCGACGCCACGATGCAAAAACTACGGCGTGCAATGGAGCGTCTCAGCACACGCAAATTACGCATAGCCATCAACGCCTACGCGCCAGATGCGATCATTTGCACGCATTTTTTACCCGCCGAAATGCTAGGCCGAGAAATCAGTCAGCAACGCTTGTCGTGTCCGGTATGGGTACAAGTCACCGATTTCGACCTGCATAGCATGTGGCTGCAACCGCAAATGCAAGGCTATTTTGCGGCGAGCGAAGAAATCGCTTTCCGCATGCGACATCGCGGCGTTGCAGCGGCTTGCGCCCACGTCACTGGCATCCCCGTCTTGCCGGCCTTTACGCAAACCTTGCAGCGGGCGCATTGCGCGGCGACCTTTGGACTAGACCCGCAACGACCGATTATTTTGCTGATGTCGGGCGGTGCCGGGATAGGCGGTCTGGATAAGACCGTGCAGAGTTTGCTAGCGATAGAGAGCGGTAAAGACACGACCAGCGACTTTCAATTGGTGGCGCTGGCGGGCAAGAATCCTGAATTGCTGAATAATCTCCAGCAATTAGCGGCAAAGCATCCGACACGCCTGAAAGCGTTTGGATTTTCCCATCAGGTCGAGCAATTAATGGCCTGCGCCGATCTGGTGATCACCAAACCCGGCGGCCTGACGACCTCTGAATGTCTGGCGATGGGCGTGCCAATGATCATCCATTCGCCGATTCCCGGACAAGAAGAACGCAACGCCGATTATTTGCTCGAGCAAGGCGCGGCACTAAAGGCAGTCGATCTGACCGCCCTCAACTATCGTCTGCAAATTCTGCTGCAACATCCGCCATTACTCGCCAAATTACGCGAACGCAGTCAAGCGCTGGGGCGTCCGCACGCTGGGCGCGATGTGCTAAAAATCGTGTTGTCCCATCTTAACGCCAAGACCGCCCACCCGATGCACGCTATCGAATCCCTCCAAGCTAGTTAACCGCCCTTTTTTCAGGCTTTCTTAGGCGTAATCACGATGCAACTGACTTCCTCCCGCCGCTTAGTCGGTATGCTGCTATGGGCCGTGCTTCTGGCGTATTTTTTTGCCAATGTAGAAATCCAGATCGAAGGCGGCGCGGGCTGGGCCGCTAATTTACCCACCTGGCGCATTGAACATCACTGGCTGCTGGATATTTTCTGGGGCGGCCGCGCGATGACCGGCTACCACGCCTGGGTATTTCCCTTTATCGCGCTAGCGTTTCATTATCCGATCTGGTTCAACGGGCGTTGGAACTGGCGTGACGAAGGGCGCATTCTGGCCTCGATCATGGTGTTTTGGATCTCGGAAGACTGGCTGTGGTTCTTGATTAACCCCGCCTTCGGCCTGGGCCGCTTCAATCCGATTGATGTGCCGTGGCACAAACATTGGCTGGGGCCGGTGCCGGTGGATTACTGGCTATTTTCATCGGTTGCGTTACTGCTGCTGTGGTTAGCAGAGCGTCGGCCCCGACCACTCGACACCAGGCGCGATGCCTCTACATCATTGCGCGTGCACAAATAAACCCGACTTAAATCTCTTGGTGATTCTTCACCACTGTTTTCAGCAACGACTGAAACAGATTCTCGATAAAATCCGGGTCCACGCCAGCATCGGTCGCCAGTTTCCGTACTTTTACGATTTGCAGGCGTTCGCGCTCGGCGTCTCTGGCTTCCAGGCCGTTTTCCTTTTTGAGGACGCCAACCTGAGCAGTCAGGCCAAAGCGCTGGCCTAGCAAATTTACCAACTGTGCATCGACGACATCGATTTGATCGCGTAACTGTAGCAATTGCGGGTTGATTTTTGTATCGGACATGACGGCTCTCATATTTTTTAAAAACTGTTATTTGTAAACGGCGCAGAAGGGCAAATACGCAGAACGGCGCCTAGTCCAGCTTGCCAGCGTCGGCCAACTCGCGAATGATGCGGACCGTGTCGATATCGGATTGCAGATACGCGGATCGACGAAATTCGACGTACATTTTTTCTTCGGCATCAATATCGGCTTCTGTTTCAACGCCGTCATCGGCATAAGAAAAACGCACGAATAAGGCATCGGGCTGAGGCTGCTCGATGGTCATGGTGAGGCTTGAGCCGACGATATCTTCTTGTGCGGGCACTTGGTAACGCACCTGTAATTGTGGCAAATAACTCACAATATCGCGAATCACGACTTTGCCGTAGCGCAATTCCCGTGTCACACACTCCATGGATTTTTCTAAAATCTGGCATTCGTCCAGATGGGGGACGAATAGCATCGGCTGCTCTGCGCGCAAGACCAATCCGCGCCATAGTTGCTCAGAAGTCAATGGTTCGATCAGCGGATTGAGGGGATCATTGATTTCGATCAGGTGGGTAAATTTCATAAATAACTCAGTAAAAGTGAAAGCCAAGGCGATAACCGAATTCTCCCATAGAACGCAAGCGCTAATGTGGCAGAGGCGCACATTGGTACAGATAACAGCAGTTTCCACTGACTTGGTTGCGCCGGAGCCAGACTGTTAAAATGATCCGCTTTGCTTCTATCTGGCTCGCCGCATGTCGTCCACTCCCAATTTTGGTCTTAACGCCCCGCAACGGGAAGCCGTCAAATATATGGACGGCCCCTGCCTGGTGCTGGCCGGTGCTGGCTCAGGCAAGACGCGCGTCATTACGCAAAAAATCGCCCATCTGATCGAGGATTGCGGCTATGAACCCCGGCATATCGCGGCGCTGACGTTTACCAACAAAGCGGCGACCGAGATGCAAGAGCGGATCGCTAAGTTGCTGAAAGAGCCGAAACAAGCCAAACATATTACTGTCAGTACATTTCACTCGTTAGGCGTAAAGATTTTGCGGCAGGAAGCACGCGAATTGGGACTGAAAGATCGGTTTTCGATCATGGACAGTGATGATTGTTTTTCCATTGTGCAAGATTTGGCGATTACAACCGATAAGCAATTGATACGTCGGATTCAAACCGCAATGTCATTGTGGAAAAACGGTTTGATCGATCCCGAGCAGGCGCTAAAAGAGGCCGTCACAGAGGACGAAGCGCAGGCAGCGCGGATTTATTTGAGTTATGTCGCCACGCTAAAAGCCTATCAAGCGGTGGATTTCGATGACTTGATCCGGTTTCCGGTCGAATTGTTCCGCACCAATGAGGTTGTGCGCGATAAATGGCAGCGCCGTTTGCGCTATTTATTGGTCGATGAATATCAAGATACCAACACTTGCCAGTATGAGCTGGTCAAATTACTAGTCACCGGCGTAGGCAAAAAACCAATGTTCACGGCGGTGGGCGATGACGATCAGGCAATTTATGCATGGCGGGGTGCGACAATTGAGAATCTGAAAACCTTGCAGGTCGATTTCCCCGACCTGAAAGTGATCAAGCTGGAGCAAAATTACCGCTCTTCCACGCGCATTCTGCAAGCTGCCAATGCAGTGATCGGCAATAACCCCAAACTGTTTGAGAAATCGCTCTGGTCCGAGCATGGTTTAGGCGATCCCATCAAAGTCATGGGCATGGAAGACGATGAGAAAGAGGCCGAACAGGTCGCCATCATGCTATCGGCGCATCGCTTTGAACGGCGCGCCAAATTTGCCGACTATGCGATTTTGTATCGCGGCAATCATCAGGCCCGTATTTTTGAAAAAGCGCTGCGACGTGAACGTATTCCGTATGTCATGTCTGGCGGTCAAAGCTTTTTTGACAAGGCGGAGATCAAAGACATCATCAGTTATTTACGGCTGATCGCTAACGAAGACGACGATCCGGCCTTTATTCGGGCCATCACGACACCTAAACGCGGCGTCGGCCAAGCCACGCTGGAAGTGCTGGGCACCGTCGCCGGGCAATGGCAATGTTCGCTATTTGAAGCGGTCTTTAAGGGCGGCATTGACGTTAAACTGACCGATCGGCAGTTATATCCATTGCGACAATTCGGTAATTTCATCAATCAATTAGAGGCGCGCGCCAGCCGTATCGGCCCGGCTGGCAGTGGCGAAAACGCTGCATCTGTGCTCGACGATATGATGACCGAAATCAACTATGAAGCGTATTTATACGACAACTTCGATGATCGACAAGCTCAGAGCAAATGGCAAAACGTGCTCGACTTCACTAATTGGCTGAAGGAAAAGGGAACGGGCGGCAAAGATGGCGCGGGCGAAGAAAAGAATTTGCTGGAACTGACGCAGATGGTCGCGCTGATGTCGATGCTGGATGGGCGCGATGAAGAGCCTGACGCTGTCAGGATGTCAACTTTACATGCCTCCAAAGGGCTGGAATATCCACACGTATTTCTGATCGGCGTAGAAGAAGGCATTTTGCCGCACAAGGGCGATCCCGATGCGCCGCCTGAGATCGTGGCAGCACGTATCGAAGAAGAACGGCGTCTGATGTACGTCGGTATCACGCGGGCGCAGCGTAGTTTGCATGTTAGCTGGTGCAAAAAACGCAAACGGGCTGGCGAAAGCGTGCATTGCGATATGTCGCGCTTCATCAAGGAAATGAAACTTGATGAAGGCGATGCCGTCCCAACCGAGGCAGAACAGATCACGCCGCAAAACCGATTAGCGAGTTTGAAAGCATTATTGCAAAAGCCCCGAGCGGCGTGAGATGATGACTTCGAATAGTCTCGACTAGACTCGGATGACTTCATGGACGCCGGCGGTTTATCTGGCGTGTCAGAAAATGCAGACGATGAAGATGCGATCGACCGCTGCGATAGTGGCGGCGCATTTTTCGAATTAATAACATTTCAGTAAATAAGAGAAATCATCATGACCATCGACAACCTTAAAGAATCACTGCAAAAACTGCACGCTACGCTAGAAAGCGGCGCGCCTGTCGATCCTGAAATCCAAGCGCTGTTGCAAACGCTGGATACCGATATCCAAAAAGTGCTGGCCAAAAATAGTAGCCCGGTAGTAGAAACGACCGACGACAATGAAGCCAGCAGCGATCTGGTCCAGCAAGCGCAGAAAATCTCTGCCCGTCTGGCAGTACGCCATCCGCATCTGGAACCGGTATTTCGCGAAATCGCCGATACGCTGACTAAGATGGGTATTTAATAGGCCGAAACTGGCTTATTTTTAGTTATTTTTTTCACTTACTTTCAAGATTCGGGCCGACGAACGCATGTTTTATCGCAATCCTTTTTTGAGCTGCATATTGCACCGCATTCATCTCGTCGATCCAACTTTTGCCGTGGCTTTGATCGAATAAGTTCTGATCAAAGCCCACGCTTTTTCCCCTAACGCTCCTATGCCAACGTGCTCAGTAACGGGTTTGCTCACCGTTGCCAGGTATTGAACGGCGCACTTTTTTACGGAATACCATGTGGTTTAAAAATCTACAAATTTATCGCATTCCCGCACCTTGGGCGATCTCATCCGAGCAGCTGGAAGGCTTTTTGTCCAAGCAGGCATTTGCTGAATGCAGCAGCCTGGAAATGCAAAGTCAGGGCTGGGTGTCACCGCGTGACAACGGCATGCTGGTGCATACGGTGAATCGTCAGATAATCCTGGCGCTGGGCACGGAGAAAAAATTGCTGCCGGCGACCGTCATCAATCAGGTCACCAAAGCCCGCGCCGCTGAAATCGAAGAGCAACAAGGCTTCGCGCCCGGTCGCAAACAACTTAAAGACCTAAAAGAACAGATCACGGACGAATTACTTCCGCGTGCGTTCAGTATTCGCCGCACGACTTGGGTCTGGATTGATCCGCTCAACGGCTGGTTGGTGGTGGATGCATCCAGCCCGGCTAAAGCTGAAGAAGTGTTGAAATTACTGCTCGGCTCGGTCGATAAATTGCAAGTGTCAGGGTTGCGCACGGTGCATTCGCCGCTGACCTCCATGACCGACTGGCTGGTCGCTGACGAAGCGCCTAGTGGCTTTACCGTCGATCAGGACACCGAATTACGGGCTAACGGCGAAGGCAAGGCTACCGTGCGTTACGTTCGTCACACGCTGGAAGCCGACGATGTTCGACGTCACATTGCGGCTGGCAAACAATGCACCCGCCTGGCAATGACGTGGGCCGACCGGATTTCATTTGTATTGACGGAAGGTCTCGCCATCAAACGCATCGCCCCCCTTGACGTGATCAAGGAAGAAAACGATGTGACGAGCAAAAGCGACGATGAACGTTTTGATTCAGATCTGGCGCTGATGACCGGTGAACTGAATAAGATGCTCAATGATTTGGTGTTTTCATTGGGTGGCGAGCCGGTAGCTGCCTGAGCTTTAAAGCCTAAGCCTTAAGCCTCAACCTCTCCTAAACTTAGCCTCGCTAAGCAGCAACGACGTCAATGGCGCTGTCTCCATCGACTTCGTTGCTGGCCATCACGCGATTACGGCCAGCGGATTTGGCTGCATATAACGCAATATCAGATCGCTGAAAAGCCGCTGCGACCGTCTCACCGGGACGAAAATCGGTTACCCCAATCGATGTCGTCAGTTCGATACCTACCCCAAATTGATGCCAGTTAAATCCTGCCGTCTGATCGCAAATTCGCTCCAGCGGGACCATCCCGTCTTTTACTGTCGTCCCGGTCAGAACTAAGACGAATTCGTCACCGCCATAGCGGGCAAAATGGTCGCTTAGGCGCATTTCGTTACGCACGATCTGGACAAAGGCTTTCAGGACTTCATCGCCCACCAGATGCCCAAAACGATCGTTGACGCTCTTAAAGCCATCCAGATCGAGCATCGCGATACAAAATGGCGTACCGCCGCGCTGAAAGCGTTTTTGTTCCACCGCGAGAATTTCCGTCAACGAGCGACGGTTTTCGGTATTCGTCAATTCATCGCGGGTTGCCAGTTCTCTGACCCTTCGCATCGCCAATAACAAGGTGCGATTTTTTGTCGACATCCGCTTACGCACGCGGTCCAAAAAGTCGGCCATAAACACACAACGCCCCAACGTCAGCGCAAACGACAGGTACACCAGCACACGGCCATATGCACTATCAACGGGCAAGCCCAAGCGCGCCCCAACCAGATAAAACGCGACCGCCAGCCCTAACGCGCCGATCAACCAGGAAATAAAGTAGCGCACGCTAGGAAGCGAAGCGACACCAGACGCGTAAACCGTGAAAAGATTGATCAAAAACAGATAACCAACTTCTGGCGCCAGTATCACAAAGCCAATTTGACCAATAACGGAGACCAACACTTGCGCGAAGGTCATGCTGGGATCTTTGAATCTGCGGTTGTAGCCGCTCTGGATCATCCAATAAAAGCAGCCGTTCATCACCAGCGCGATAACGCCATACAGCAGCACGACGCTGCCAGGCACGAGACCGATGTAAGCGAAGGCGGCGAGCAGGAACGTGTCCAGCGCATAGCTCAGCATTACCCAGCGCAGCATACGGCGGGTTAGCGCATTAATTTTGTGTAGTCGTCGCGGTTCCATCATCTGACGATCGCTTTTATGGTCTTGTTGAATTCGTCAGGGATGAGCGATGCCCAAATGACGGGTGATTCATTGCCGAAAAGAAAGTAAACAAATGCCAAGTATTTTCAGGATCAACAATAGCGTGGTGTTGCGAAATTGGCAAGTAAGACAAGATAAAAATCTTCCGATGGTTACTTGGCGCAAACCCCCTTTTCAGGGATAGGAAAACACACCATGAAGTTTATTGAATGCGACACGGCGCACCAAACTACCGGGATCAATAAAACTATGAAAGGAGGCTATAACTGAGGGTATTGCATCTCAACTATACAAACATCAGACGAAAAAAAAGACACACTTTCGTGTGTCTTTTTATATTCTTGGCGGAGCGGACGGGACTCGAACCCGCGACCCCCGGCGTGACAGGCCGGTATTCTAACCAACTGAACTACCACTCCTGATACTGCACTTCTTTACGTCTATTCGGCTAACTGGTGGGTGCTGAGAGGCTCGAACTCCCGACCTACGCCTTGTAAGGGCGCCGCTCTACCAACTGAGCTAAGCACCCAAATGCTTATTCAGCCGAACTTCCGTGGCGTTTGTCACAACGCCTAAGAGAGGCCGAATTATACATGAGATTTTTTGTTCGTCTACAATTTCGTTGAAATTTCTTAAAAAATCTTAAAACGTGGTTTTTGCAGGCTGAAAAAAGACAGATTACACGGCTTCCATAGGCCCGTTCTTAGTGGCAACTCTGCTAAAAATCACCGCAAAAATTAAATCAAATGTATCTCTGCAAGCAAATAAGCAGCTTTCTAAAAACACATCGCCGCAGCAAATCGCGAGTGGATCGAAGGGCAAAATAAGCGCCTATTCAGGTCCATCCCCTACTCACCCGATAAAGTGCGAATACCGGGTATAACGCTGCCATAACACCTTAACGCGAGGCAATTGCTATACTGCCGCCTTGTCACCGAATTCAATCTACAGGAAATTATTATCTCTACCTTATTGCGCCGCATCCTCCATGCCATTCTGTTTGAAGTAGGTGCCCTCGTCATTTTGGTGCCGCTTATGTCGTATGGATTTGGGATGGATCTATTTCACTTTGGGGCGCTGGCCCTGATCCTCGCCCTCTGTGCAATGGGCTGCAATATGTTTTACAACCATGTATTTGAATGGTTTGAAACGCGCTATGGCTGGATTCGCACAGTTCCTGTCAGGATCGGACATACGCTTGGTTTTGAAGTCTGCTTCATGGCCGTGGCGCTGCCCATTACAGCCTGGTGGATGAATATCAGCGTCATCGACGCGCTGATGCTGGACCTGGTGTTTTCCGTATTTTTCATGTTGTACGCGTTTTGCTTTAACTGGGTCTATGACGTCGCCCGTCGACGTTTAACCATGCGCGCCGAATAACTTAAGCGTCGCATAATAGTAATAAAGTGCTAATATTTAGTCGTAACCTGTTCGACAATTTCGATCTCGGGGTGCGCTATGAAAATCCAGGCAGTGGCATGTAAACTGTGCGTGAGTGTACTTGTAGGTACACTTTTATCGACTGGATTAAGCGGTTGTGTCGGCGGACTGATGGATCGTCTTAGCCTTAACAAACCCACGCCGCCGATTATCGTTCCTGAGCGCCCCACCAGCACCGCGACACTGGACGGCTATAAACGTAATCTGGCGCAACGCATCGTTGCAGTCAACTCCACCAACGTCTATATTGGCAGGCCACAAGCTTTGCTGCGGGCGGTGATCGTATTAAAATTTTATATCGACGCTGACGGCAAATTGCTGCGCACCGAAATCATGCGAACCAATCAGGATCGTGTCGCAGAAGCCGTTGCGTTATCATCCGTCAAAAAGGCGGCGCCCTTCCCTAAGCCAGAAAGTCAGCTACTACGCAGAGGGGAGGTAGAAATTTCTGAAAGTTGGTTGTTTAATAATGATGGGCGCTTTCAGTTACGCTCGGTTGCCGATGCGCAAATGGATGAATAACGAACAGCCATCTCATGGGCCAAACGCTTAGCTGGAAACATTTGGGTGCCAGCACATTTCATTGATTCAGCACGTTATCCGCTTATTTTTACGAAAAAGTAAGTCTTCGCGTCCTAAGTCTGCAACAATTTCAGCTGTTATCTTTTTTTGCTTCTTTCTTGCATCATTAGCGCGCGTGAATGGGAATATTGCAGCGCGCTTTTGCTGCACAGAACATCTCTCAACATCGCAATAGGTCACCATGTCAACCGCCGATTACCAGCGCCCCTCCAAGCTTTACCGTTACTCCGAACGCCAATGGATAGAGCGTGCACTTACACTCGGAGAATTCCGCCTCCGCCCTCCTGTCGAAAGTTTGCAAATTACGCATCTGCATACCGCATCTCGCGCCGCGCCGCAGTTGCTCACCTTAAGCATGAGCTGCGTCTGCGAGGATGCGCTATATGACGAATTTTCTCCCAGCGATTGCTGTCTGGTGATCAATAATCCAGAGGAATTCGGCGAACGCATACACCGGGCAGCGCAACGTATGCTGCCAAGTTGGGCGGGGATTGATGGTGCCATTTCGTATGGCAAACAAAATCCGCTTGGCGCTGCTTTCACCAAAAATGCACGCAATGCGTCTCAAAAAGAATGGTTATTTGCGTGGCGGCCAATGCAGCCAACAATGACGTTACGTCCGATCGTGATTCAAATTGGGAATATCGAAGGCATTGCCGAACTAAAACACAAAACGGGTGTGTAAATTGAGTTTGCCGGGCGAGGGATTATTTTTGCACTCAGAGAAATTTGCGCATTCGTGCATAAACAGTGCAACTAAATGTCTTTATGCCAATCCAATTTGCCAATGTCGCAGGATTATTAGTAAAAGGTAAGCACGCCTCACGCAGTTTTTCAGAAGTCTATTCGTTATACTGGTACTTTATTAGCAAGGAGCCAAATGATGCATAAATCGAGCTTTAGAACCACCCGCGGCGATATCAGAACATTGATAAAAGATGCACAAGACCTGTTCCACGAGGCAGCCGCCACTACCGGTGAAAAAGCAGAAGTACTGCGTCACAAAGGATCGGAATTACTCGATACTGCGGTCGTAAAAGCGCAAAATGTCCAGACGGCGGCGCTTGAAACCGGTAAGGAAATTGCGGCGACAACTGATGATTACGTACATGAAAATCCTTGGGGAGCGGTCGCTGTATCGGCCACGATAGGCTTATTACTGGGCCTGATCATCTCTCGTAAATAAATTGTAGTACAACCTTCAGGCGAGCATGGACCATCCACAATCCAAGCATTCCAGCGCGAAACATCCTGCGCATGAGCAGCCCAGTCTGATCACCGGGCTGGTTGGCACGGCCAAAAATATGTTCGCACTGCTGATCAGCCGGATTGAACTCGCCGCACTGGAGTTCTCTGAAATCGGCTCGCATGTCGTCAAATTACTTTTAGTGTTTTCGCTAGGCATTCTGGCGTTATTATTTGCTCTGGCATTTTGGAGCGGACTAATAGTGGTGTTGGCCTGGGATAGTCTGGGCTGGAAAATATTGCTGATTTTGGCGACACTATTTACGCTGGTCGCTATCGCGATGGCGATGTATGTGCGATCCATTTTAGGGCAAGGCCGGATCGGCCTTCCTCAGACCATGAGCGAACTGCGTAAAGATCGGGATGCGTTACTTTGACTACGAGGCCAGACATGACCAATCAATCCCTTGCCGAGCGAAAACGTTCCCTCGCCGAACGTAAGCGCTATCTGCTAGAAGAAGGGGCAATATTTCGCGCAGAAATTATTGCCTGCCGCGGTATCGTTCGATCCAGAATGACCGGCGGTTCCCTCTCCAAAAACCTATTTGGACGCTTTGCCAACATAGCCTATTCAATAGCGTCTAAACAATCCGGTCTTTTCTCAGCGGCACGTTTGAAGTCGCTAGCGCCCATTTTAGTTACCGGCGTTTCGCTGCTATCCAAGCGTTATATCCGCAAATCGCTTATCGTTGGCAGTGTTCTGATTGCCGGGATAGGCGCGGTTACCTACTTAAGTAACAGAAATAATAAAGCTGCGGACGAAGAATAATCGCATACCGTAGCAAAGGGAGATGGTGCTTCACCGTTTATTAAGGCCTTAACTTTTTGAGAGAAAAAATGAATACATTCAAGCTAGGTAGTATCGCACTGGCCGTAACATTGGCCACTGCCGGTTGCGCTAATATGTCCGACACACAACGCGGTACCGCAACGGGTGCAGGCGTTGGCGCTGGTATCGGCGCGCTGCTTGGCGCGGTAACCGGTCCAGGTGGCGGCGGTCGCGCACTTGGCGGTGCAGCCATCGGCGGCGCGATCGGCGCAGTCGCTGGCAATATCTGGTCCAACAAGATGGAAAAGCAAAAGCAGGCAATGCAGCAAGCTACCCAGGGTACTGGTGTAGAAGTTAGCCAAACCGCCGATAATCGTCTTAAATTAGCAATCCCTAGCGATATTTCGTTTGCTACTGGCCGCGCCGATATCACGCCTGACTTCCGTCCGATTCTTGAACGATTTGCATCGACACTCGGAGAAAATACGGCAACCACGGTTACCATCATCGGTCATACCGACAGCACAGGCAGCGATGCAATCAATGATCCATTGTCATTACAGCGCGCTGCAAGCACACGCAACTTCCTGACATCACGCGGCATTTCGCCGAACCGTTTTGGCATCGAAGGCCGTGGCTCACATGAACCAATCGCCTCCAACGATACCAATTTCAATCGCGCCAAAAACCGTCGCGTTGAAATTTATGTCGCTGAACCGCAACGCTAATAATCAAAGCATTTAATGCAGCCAGTGCATTGCGCTGACGCAAAAAAAGCCGACTCAATGAGTCGGCTTTTTTATATCGATTTTAATAGCAGTATCAGGCTTACTTCCGCGCTAACACCACCATTTTTGCTGATCTTACTTAGCGGCAGTAGCAGGAGCAGCAGGAGCGGAGGAAGCCGCAACAGCAGCAGCGCTAACTGAAGCATCTGCAGCAGCAGCTACTGGCGCCGCAGGAACTGCTGGTTCCTTGAATTTACCACCCGATGCATTCACCATGAACACCACCGCGCGCGCCACTTCCACATCATCCAGATCAGGATTACCCCCCTTAGCTGGCATTGCACGTAAGCCACTGATCGCATAACCGATGACTTTTTCTTCACCGACACCAAGGCGAGGACCCCAAGCCCCTGCATCGCCGAATTTAGGCGCACCGGCAGCACCGGTAGCATGGCAAGCTGCACAAGTCGATTTGTAAACTTCTTCACCGGTCAAAAATACGCGTGGCGCATTGACGTCTTTAAAAGTAAAACCTTCATCGGCAACCGGTTTTAAGCGGGCGGCAATGGCTTCAGGTGTCTGTCCCTCTGAACCGGCTCCGGGTTTCTGTGTATTAGTGACAAATTGCACCAGCAATACGATACAGATAATCGGGACTAAAAAGCCTGCCAGGATAGCGACGATTAGTTGCTTTGGCGTCTTGATTGCGGATTGTTCTTCGTTATGTGCGTCGCTCATGATTCCCTCAGTACAATTTTCAAAACCGGTGGGCAGATGTAGACGCGCGTAAAATATCAGAACAACGCACGGTCCCTCGCCAAACCCTTGATTATAGTCGTATTAATCACTGTTTGGAACGATAAAGCAACGCATTTCATGGACGTGCGCACAGAAAAACGGTATCCTTCGTAACTCTTAATGTGCGGCTGTAGCTCAGTGGATAGAGTATTGGCCTCCGAAGCCAAGGGTCGCTGGTTCGATTCCAGCCAGCCGCACCAATAGAATCAAGGCTCTCCGCCTGATTTTCAGTTATCTAAAATTGAATGATTGTCCCGAATTTGCCTAGCCAGCATTTTATTGGAAAGTGTAGTTATATGGCATCATTTCGCAAACGTGGCGAACTGCAATGACAGACGCGCATTGGCAGATTATGCTTTTCGGCACAAGTAAAACATCTAATACAAAATCCGAAGTGGAAATTTGAACTGCTGCCGTCGGATCAACGATGGCACGTGGTGGCATCTTCATCAGCAGCACTTTGTCTGAACGCACACGTTCCCAAGGCGGTTGAACTCTTCCAACGTGAAATCACGGATTGACCGAGCGGCAATCATTGCCCGGCACTGCCCACTGAATCAATCAAAGAGTGCGCATTCCGCAGGCAAATGACACTCACCGCTCAACGCACTACACTAGTAAAACAATCATCGACTTTTGGATAGCACAAAATCATAACGCAGCGCTGCCATCGGTCGATCAATCGTATTTCCGCGCAAGGTCAAACCGCTTGCCTGATGTTCGAGTTTGCGAATTAAACCATCTTTGACCCCAAACACCACGTCGGAATCAAGATAAGGTCTGAGTGCGATGACATCGATTGAAATATCCACCCTGTCGCGGTTAGTCGGCAGTATGGAGAAACTAGACTTCATAGAACGAAAGCGGTTACCGGGAAATGCACGGACGGTGTCAATCAATTTGACGCAAAAAGGTAAAACTCTGGTGCAAAAATTGTTACCGATTGCTGCTCATTTTGAAGATATGGCAGTTGCAGGATTTTCGAAGGCGCAATTGAATGTGCTAAAAAGTAGTCTTGAAAGTGTCTACGAGAATTTGGATATGCTGGAAACTGAAGTCAACGAGATTTTGCAGAAAAAATAGAGAGTTACGCGATATTTTCTTGCTAGCGCCAACATTCTGTAACGCTAGCCTGCGCATCCTCTCCCACACTACGCGCACCAGTTTCATCCAGCAAAAACGTGCCACATTTGTCCGTGGGAGTTGCCTGGGGTTCTGCTTGTAAACTATAAGTGCTAGCAGTAGCAACGGCCAGACTAATAACATATTTTGACGGTCCGGTTTTGGGTGAGCGGTTTAAGCCTTCGGGTAATTCAGGTAGATTTCCGGCGGCCAAATAACTGTTTCCTACCGAGAAATTTCGCTCCATCCAGCTTGCTGCCTCGAACAAAGTTGTGCGCGCCTCTAAACGGTCGCTGCGCCGAATATATTCGCTGTAATTCGGTAACGCAATGGCAGCTAGAATGCCGACGATGGCCACTGTGATCATCAGTTCCATTAACGTAAATCCTGCTGATATTGAGAAATTTTTGCTGCGCATGTGACTTTCTATAGTGATTTTCTTAATGGATGACAACGACAATGCAACGTGCATTAGTCCGGCGCAGAAAGTTCATGCCAGCTTCTAAAAGGTAATCGCGGCGGCAATACGATAGGGACAATTTTTGTTTCCCCTTCCCGCCCATGGATGGCGATATGACGACTGCCATCGGGCAAAATCAGCGCCGTCGGAGTAGATATCGATGCTGGCACCCGCATCCCGACTTGCTCAACTGGCAGACCCGGAAATGTCGGCTGCGGCGCATAAGAGCCTGACAGATAATCTACAAGAATCAATTGAGAAGATGGCAAAGTCGCGCCTGCGTTCGGCGTGTACGTCAATGCCACGAGAAAGCCATTGAGCAGTTGTAATTTGCCCATTGCGCGTTCGCCCGCACTGGGCAAATCAACAAACCAGCCGCGTTGGGTGGTCCAGTCGATGGCTGTTTTGCTGATAGTACGACCGCCGGGGATAGGCGTGAGTTTTTGCATTTGTAGTTGGGACGGCCCGAGAACGACTGCCGGGGCCAATGCAGCCGCCTGCTCCCAGACGCCATAAATGGTCTGGTCCTGCAAATTTTGCGGATCACGGGTTTCGAATAACTTCCCCGTCCCGAACATCAGCATCCGCCCACCTTTTGGATGACGCGCCATCACCGGTTGTTGAATAATCGGTTGCGTAATCCCACCAAAAGCCATCATCGTGACAAATAAAGGCTTGCCGCTATAAGCAACTTTCCAGTTACCCGGGTTGTTATCGTCAAGATCAAATTTCCAGAGATTTCCGCGCAAATCGCCAGCATAGGCGGCAATCACCTCTCTCTTTGCATTAAACAACAGCGCGGGTGTTGATAGCCCGTTTTTCGCCTCTTTCCCGCCATGCCCGGTAGCAATTTTCTTGATGAGCGCGCCGGTTGCCACGTCGACCAAATACAGCGTGGCTTTTTTACTGACACTGTCGTAGCCATTGCCATACAATGCCGCCCACTTTCCGTTACGCAATTTGACGACTGCCGCTTCACCCAGAATATGCCCCATATCTTCATCAATCGTGCCATCTGGCGCAACGTCGCTACGCTCCCATAAAACATTCTCTGCGCCCCATCTGACAGCGCCATCGATCCTAGCTGGAAGGTCGAGCGCGAAAATACTTTTTGCGCCTGCGCCGGTTGTGCCCAGGACAATCGTTTTCCATCTCCGTCCGGCGCTTCCCTGCATCAGAAAAGCATCGCCTAAGGTCAGTTGTCCATCCACGAAATAGCGATGCACATAGTCGGGATCGCTGAGTAAGTGCAAATTGGCAAAGACTGCATGTGGAATAAAGGTAAATACCTCATCCCCGTAATTGGAAAACACATGCAACATGCCATCGTTTGCGCCCACAAACAGCTCGCTGCCGCGGTACTCCTTCATAGCTGCATAATCGTCGTATATTTTGCCGCCTCCCTGCCGTGCGGATAATAAGTGATAGCCAAAATGACCGTCTGCTACTTGTAGTAACGTGGAGTTAACAATGTCGCCCAATGTGCTGCTGCGGTTGCGGAAAAGGCCACCGTGCTTCTGTTCTAAGGAGGCCTCGCCCCTGAGATAGCGCAGACCTGCTTCGCCGCCTATGATTTCTCTCTCTGCGGCTGTGAGCGCGGCCCATTTAAATTCTTTAGCACGTCCGATTTCTGGCGCCCACATCACCATTTTTCGGTTTAATAGGGGTTGAATCTTTTCCGCCGCCGTCCACATTATTTTTCCAAGCTTCCCATCCGCAGCAACTTTATAGGCGGTCAATTCACCCGCCCAATTCTTCACCGTATAACTGGTGCGATAGGCCTCGATAAGTTGACTGGTTGAAGACTGGTAATAAATCAGCGACGAAGATAATGCTGCAGGATGCAAAGGCGATTGCGCTATTTCGCCGCACGCGGGCGCGATCAGCACCATTCCAAAAACAGCGCCATACAGCCATTTTTTTATCGTATTAATTGCGTTCATTCAGAAGTCTTATAAGTTTCCGGCTCATAGCGGCCGTAATAGCTTTGCAGGAATACCGCAACATTCGGGTTAGTACCAACGCCGCGCGCGGTAATCCGGAAAGTGCGCATTAATTCGCGGGGATGAAGTTCAAATTCATAGTCGCTGACATGCGTCAGTTGTTCGATAATGCAGCTTGGCCGCAACGCCAGATCGTGGCTAACAGGAAGATACTTGGGCAAAGGAAAAGAAACTGCCTGATCGGTCCAGCTGCCCTCCACTTCCCAATAATGTTTACCGCTATTTTTGCCCTCGACGATTGGACCGGCGGCAAGTTGTGGCGGCCGATCTTTTCTTGGCGTATCGCCGGGATAAACACGTTTTTTTGCGGCTTCACTTTCGCAATAACGCAGCACTTGCTCCGCTGCTTCAAAGGCTAGTTGATGACTGCGCAAATTTCCTGCGATTTTTTCTTCCAGCGTGACATTGCGGATCGCCACAACGCCCATCATCGACATCACAATCAGAAAAATCAGTACCACTGGCAACGCAATTCCACTTTGCGAGTACAGCATTTTTATCCCACATATACCGCTTATTTTCTTACGCAAAATATTCTGCATATCAGGGCACGAACACGGTTGAGAAACAACGCACGTCCTTACTGTTACTCCCTTGCAGAGCACCCTCGCGACACTGATTTTTACCCGCCGCGTTATTCTTTTTTCCGGGTTCTTTAAAATACACTCTGATCACAAAGCCTCTGCGCATCGAACCGGATATTTCACCCCATCCGCCCGTCATTGCCTGACTTAACCCGCTACGCCATTCTTGAATATCAGTTGCTGCAATTTCAGCAGCCGTGCACAGACCATCCGCACAAGCTAAACCTTCTGGCACTTTGCTGAAAGTGGCCGGATAAGCACCGATAGAAGAACTGTAATAGCCAGCTTTGGCACCAGCGATATTTGCGCGTACTCGTTCTGCTATGTTGACGCTGTAGATGGTTGCTATCCCGCGAAAGTGCGCTATTTTTTGATAGCGCAATGCCGATAATTGCAAGGCGGCCAGACCAAGCAAAGCGAAGGCCGTAATCACCATGGTGATCAGCACTTCGACCATGCCGAAACCGTGTTGTTTGTCATGTTTCAGCATCAACAAAAACACGAATGCGACCTTAGGCCCGGCCTTCGTAGCAATGCCACGAGAAATATAGATGCACAAAAATAGTGGGGAATGAAACAGCTGACCATTGTTTTAACCTTTAAATCAATAGTTAAAAATTATAGTCACAGGAAGGCTTTGCAACAATCCGGAAAATACTTAAATAATTATCGGCATCCAAAACGGATGCGCTATTCATTTTGCAGGAAGACGCAATGGAAAAGTGATGACGACTTTTAAACCAGCGCCTTTTGATGGCGCTGAAAGCATGATCGGCGCATGATGCGCGGCGGCGATATCGCGCACGATCGATAATCCTAGTCCGGCCCCGCTTGGATTTAATTGTTGGGTTGACGGTGCACGGTAAAAAGCAGAAAAAACCCGTTCGCGATCTTCTTCAGGGATGCCACTGCCACTGTCTTCGATTTCAAAAACACCGCGCTGAAACGGATCATCGCGTCGCACGCGCAACGTAATTTTGCCATTCGGCGGCGTATAGCGAATAGCGTTATCCAGCAGATTAGTCATCAATTCATGCAGCAGTAAAGAATTGCCGGTAACCAGCACGTCTTCATCCGCATCGAACGATAAATCAAGTTGCTTTTTGACTGCTTGCGGTGCCAGTTCCAGACCAACCTGCCGCGCCGCAGCGGTCAGCGACATCGGTAGCATGCCGCCCTCTACCACGCCGTGCTCGGCGCGCGCCAATGTCAGCAATCGATTTGCCAGATGCACGGTGGAATCGGTAGTGGAGACGATGCTATCCACGATCTCACGCAGATCACGTATCGATTGCTGCGTCGCCGGATTATCCTGGGTATTTTGGGGATCGCGTTCCAGATTACGCAACGCCAATTCTGCCTGCGTTTTCAGCACTGTCAGCGGGGTGCGTAACTGGTGCGAAGCATCGGCAATAAAGCGGCGCTGACCGGTAATCAAAATTTGCAGGCGGCCCATATAGCCATTCATCGCCGCAACCAACGGCCGCACTTCCGTGTGCACCTGATCGGCATCGAAATCCGCCAGATCGGTCGGTGCGCGCGCTTCTACGGCTCGTGTCAATTGCATCAACGGCCGCAGCACTATACGCATGGCAAACCAGACCAATAGCGCGGCCATGCTGACCAATAATCCCTGACGCCACAACGTACTGAATAAAATTTTTCGTGACAGGACGTTGCGCGCATCCATCGTCTCGCCGACTTGAATCATGGCGATGCCGCGCATTGAATCGTCATACATCGGTTGATGCAACGCCGCAATCCGGATCGGCTTATCGCGATAAGTATCGGTATAAAAGCGAACCAGCGCCGGATAGATTTCCGAACGCGGCACATTGGGCGGCAGCGCCGGCAAGTCTTCATAGCCAGAGACAAATTCGCCTTTAGTCCCCGTCACTTTGTAATAAATACGTCCGAGCGTATCGGTTTCAAAACTATCCAGCGCAACATACGGCACATCGGCCACCACATTGCCGTCGACAATCGAGACCCGTTCTGCCAGCGCACGGGTCGATGCCAACAACGACCGGTCATAGGCCAGATCGGCCACATCCAATGCGCTCCGATATACCGTCAGCGCATCCACCGCGACCAGCAACAGCATCGGAATCAGCAACCAGCGCAATAACTGGCCGCGTAAATTTCCCAGCGGTTTTTTGGCGCGTTGCGTGTCCGTCGCTGAGGATGTGAACGGAAACATTCAGGATTTCCGCAGCGTTACTAGCGCTGCGTGCTTGTCTAGAAGCGCTGACAACACTGGGCGATAGCGCAGGAATCCTGACATTAGGCAGCCTGCGCTTCTAGCAAATAACCGAGGCCACGCAAGGTCGTAATCGCCACATGCCCAGCCTGCCCGTTTGCTAGTTTTTTGCGCAAACGATGAATATAAATTTCAATCGCATCGGGATTGGCATCGTCGGCCAAAGAGAACACTTCATCGAACAATTTTTCTTTCGACACCACCCGACCAGCGCGGGTAATCAAGACTTCCAGTACCGCATGCTCACGCGGCGTCAGCGCCAGCACCGTACCGCCATACGTAAACATCCGCGATACCGTATCGAAACGTAAGGCGGCGCAACTATAGATGAGTTCTTCGCTACCTTGGGCCCGGCGCAGCAAGGCTTTCACTCTGGCTTCCAATTCAGCTAATTCAAATGGCTTGGCAAGGTAATCGTCCGCGCCCAGATTCAAGCCCTGTACGCGATCCTGCACACCGCCGCGCGCTGTCAAAATCAGCACCGGCATTTTGCTGCCACGGGCGCGCAAACGTTTCAAGACTTCCAGCCCATCCATCTTCGGCAACGTCAAATCCAAAATCGCCAACGCGTATTGCTGCGTGTGTAGCAGGCTATCCGCATCCGCGCCGTTCATCGCGCATTCAACGGTCCAGTGCGCATCCCGCAATGCCTTGGCCAGCCAGCGGGATAACTCAACGTGATCTTCAATCAATAAAATTCGCATAATTCTGGTCAAAACATGTTCGCACGTCGAGATGGATGGGTAATAATCCACCATAACCGGCGATTTTAGCGGCAATACTCACATAGAAGGTTGGGTTTTGCAAAATTCGTATTGATAAAAAATAGTTAGATTAATTATCAAAAAATTATCGCTCCTATAGCGCGGGCCACCGCTGGTCATACGCTGACGGAGGATATGGCGTCATGGCTAATGCCATCTTGCCTTTCTCAGCATAGGGAATAAAAATACAACACTTCCCCGGCAAGCGAATGCTGAAAGGAAATTGAAAGATTCGACCAGCTATGATGCATTCAATTATAAAAACCCCTGTTCCATTTCTGATTGAACCGACCCGTAACCGCATTCAGCGCGTTGCCGACTCGGCAGCATTAACGCCACGATCATGGTGATTTAGTAATTAAGTGACGTGGTGACTGCAACAGAAATGCGATAACAACTATAGATTGTGGGTGGAGACAATGACATTCCGAAAACCGTTGGCATACGCCATCGCAGCCTGTCTGGCACTGGCCGCTATCAGCGCGTCGGCCAACAGCGCTGCCGCAACTAATACAAGCAATACCGCCAACCCAGCGCCAGGTCTGCAATGTCTGGCACCGGCCAAACCTGGCGGCGGCATGGATCTGACCTGCAAAATCATACAAAAAGGCTTGCACGCTAAGGCCGCCAACGACAAACAGCAGGATGCACCTGTGCGGATCAGCTATATGCCCGGCGGCGTCGGCGCGGTTGCGTGGAACGCAATCACCACCCAACGCAACGCAGAAGCACAAACACTGGTGGTGTTTTCTGGCGGTTCGCTGATGAATCTGGCGCAAGGAAAATACGGTCGCGCTGAAGTGAGCGATGTGCGCTGGGTGGCCGCGATTGGTGCCGACTACGGCATGATCGCAGTCCGCAGCGACTCGCCGTATAAAAGCCTGCGCGATCTGATGCAGGCGTTGAGAGATCATCCATCCGAGGTCACCATCGGCGCTTCCGGCACGGTCGGCAGTCAGGACTGGATCAAAATGTCGTTACTTGCCACGCAAAGCCGCATCGATCCTAAAACATTACGCTTTGTCGCACTTGAAGGCGGTGGCGAAGCGTTTACGGCCTTGCGCGCAGGCCATGTGCAAGTCGTCTCTGGCGATGCTTCCGAAGCCAAACTGCATGCGCTGGATGGCAATACGCGCATTCTCGCCGTTTTGTCAGACCAGCGTTTGCCCGGCGCACTGGCAAACGTGCCGACCGCACGCGAACAGGGTATCGATGTCAGCTGGCCGATCATTCGCGGCATTTATATGGGGCCGCAAGTATCGGACGCCGATTACAAGCGTTGGGTCGCGGCCTTCGACCAGATGATGGCCTCTGCCGAGTTCCCGCGCTTACGCGCAGAAGGCGGGCTATATCCGTTTTCGATGAGCGGCAAAACGCTTACCGATTACGTCAAGAAAACAGTCGATCAATACGGGCAACAGGCACGCACGCTGGGGTTGGTGCGTTGATGCAGTAAGACTCCATAGATGCATAAAAATGATTTGCGCCGATCAGGCGCGGATAACACACGCCTATAGCACCTCTTTTATCGCTATTTGCGAGCAGTACCTTACCAATAAACACACCACCGTCAGGAGACATCACGCATGTTCACGCAGAAAAAATCTTTGCCCTTCCTCGCTACGACACTCGCACTCGCACTGGCTGCCGCTGGAAGTGCATTTGCACAAACACCCGCAGGCTATCCGGCGGACTACAACAAAATCATCGACAGCGCAAAAAAAGAGGGCAAAGTCGTCATTTATAGCGCAACCGATTCTAAAGCGGTAGAGCCATTGATCAAGGATTTCAGCGCGCTTTATCCGGGCGTCCTGGTCGAATATAACGACATGAATTCGACCGAAATATATAATCGCTTTATCTCCGAAGCAGCTGCTGGCGGCACGACCGCGGATGTACTCTGGTCGTCGTCGATGGATCTGCAAGTCAAGCTGGTTTCCGAAGGTTATGGCGCAGTGTATAAATCGCCGGAAGCGGCCGCTATTCCAGCCTGGGCCAACTATAAAGATACGGCTTACGGCACGACTTTTGAGCCTGTCGCTATCGTCTATAACAAGCGTCTGGTGCCAGCCGATGAAGTGCCTTCTACCCATGCGGAATTCACCGCATTACTGAGCTCAAAAACCGATAAATATCGAAATAAAGTCACCACCTACGATATCGAAAAATCCGGCGTTGGTTTCTCGTTCATCACGCAAGATGCACACGATAATCCGAAATTCTGGGAACTGGCGACTGCACTGGGCAACGTTGCGGTACGGGTGCAATCTTCCACCGGCACCATGCTGGAACGTATCTCGTCGGGTGAAAATCTGATCGGCTATAACGTGCTTGGTTCGTATGCACTTACCCGCGCCAAAAAAGATCCTTCTTTGGGCGTCGTTTTTACTAAGGATTACAACCTTGTGATGTCACGGGTCGCGTTCATCAACAAGTCTGCCAAACATAGCAACGCCGCCAAATTGTGGGTCGATTATCTGTTGTCCAAACGCGGTCAAAATATCATCGCTAACGAAGCACAATTATTCGCCATTCGCAGCGACGTTACCGGCCCTTCTACGCTGTCAGAATTGACCAAACAACTTGGTAGCGCACTAAAGCCTATTCCAGTTAGCGCATCGCTGTTGGAATACCTGGATCAAACCAAGCGTCTGGCCTTTTTGAAGCAATGGAAAGCCGCCGCGGGCAAGAAGTAATTCTGCGATAAATACCTCGGGCGCGCTGCTTAATAGCGCGCCCGATCCTCACGCAAATGTTTAACTGATTTCTGAAATTTGATCACTGCCGTGCTGCCGGATGGCCCACGACAGTGGATCTCCCTACGTCCGGATTCTGACAATCGATCGCCGGACAACGCATTTTTATCTGTTTTTTGATCTGGATTGTGCCCGCTATGCAAACTATTTCTTCGTCTAATCCACTCGGTCCGCGTTCGCCGGGTGCGTGGCTGTTCCGCCTGAACTGGCCGCGTGGATTGGTAGTGATCCTGACCGCGCTGGCCGTCTTCGTGCCATTGACACTCATTTTTTATCAAAGTTTTTTATCCGCGCCGTTCTTCGCGCCGATCAAAGTATTAAGCCTGGAGCCGTATCGTTTTATCTTCGACGATCCTGATTTCCGTCAGGCGTTTTCCAACGGACTGTTTCTAGCCGCCGGTTTAACATTTATCGCCGTGCCGTTAGGCGGCATGCTGGCGTTTTTGATGATCCGCACCGATCTTCCCGGTCGTAGCTGGATCGCGCCTTTATTGCTGGTGCCGGTGTTTGTTTCGCCAATGGTGATCGGCTTCGGTTACGTGGTATCGATGGGGCCGGTCGGCTTCTATACGGTCTGGGTTAAAAACCTGTTGCAGTATGTCGGCTTTGATGGCGATCCCTGGAATGTTTACGCGTTTCCCAGCATCGTCATCATCGCAGGCCTGACCCACGTACCGCACGTTTATCTTTACGCCGCAGCAGCCCTAAAAAGTCTGGGCGCAGATGTCGAAGAAGCCGCTCGCGTAGCCGGTGCATCGCCACTGCAAGTCGCGCTGAATGTCTCTTTGCCGATGATCACGCCAGCGCTGGCGTATGCCGGTGTATTGGTGTTTTTCCTTGGCTTTGAAGTGTTCGGATTAGTGCTGGTATTGGGCGATCCGGAAGGCCATTTAGTGCTGCCAACGTATTTATACAAACTGACCAACAAACTCGGAACGCCGTCCTATCATTTGATGGCAGCGGTCGCCGTCTGTCTGGTTGCCGTGACCTTTCCGCTGGTGATGATGCAGCGCTGGTTATTGCGTTCGGCGAATAAATATGTCTCGATCAAAGGCAAAGGCGCACGTCAAAAAGCGCTGCCGCTGGGCAAATGGAAATGGCCTGCTTTTGCACTGCTTGCGCTGTGGTTGATATTCACGATTGTGGTGCCGCTATCAGGCATTGCGTTGCGTGCTTTCGTTTCCCACTGGGGTTTCGGCGTATCGCTGATTGATGCGTTCACGGTGCAGCATTTTATTGACGTATTCGATCAACCGTCGCTGATGCGCGGGATTCTCAATACCGTCTTGATCGGCGTGATTGGCGGCGGCATTACCGTAGCCTGCTATTGCTGTATCGCGTTAGCCATGCATCGCAAACCCGACGGCATTACGCGCTTTCTCGATTACAGCGTGCTGGTCCCGCGTGCGGTGCCGGGTCTGCTAGCCGGTCTGGCGTTCTTGTGGGTATTTTTGTTTGTGCCTTCGGCGCTCAACGATGTATTCAAAGAGCATGACAATTTCTTTGCGGTCTGGATGGTCAACAGCGTCATTCCCGTCATGCGTGAACTGCGTTCGACCATCTTCTCGGTGTGGCTGGCGTACTCGGTAGTGTGGCTGGCTTACGGCATGCGCCTGATTACGACTGCGCTGCTGCAAGTCGGTCCCGAACTGGAAGAGGCTGCGCGTGCGGTCGGCGCACGACGTGGTCAGGTTACGCGTCACATCACGCTGCCATTAGTACGTTACGGCTTGCTGGGCGCATGGCTAATGGTGTTCCTGATCTTCGAACGTGAGTACTCGACTGCGGTGTATCTGCTGTCGCCGGGGACGGAAGTTATCGGCGCGTTGATCGTCTCGCTATGGGGTTCCGGCGCGGTCGATCTGGTGGCGACACTGTCCTTTATCAATATATTTTTAGTAGCGATCGGCCTCGGCATTGCGCTGCGATTCGGCGTCAAGTTGCACGACTAATCGTCACATCCAGACCCATTCAAGAATTATCAGGAAATAATTATGAGCGAATTAAGCGTCAACAATCTTTACCTCGACTACGGCACCGGTGCGACCGCCAATCAGATTCTGAAAGGCGTATCGATGGAGTTGCAACGCGGCGAAGTCGTGGCATTGCTCGGACCGTCAGGCAGTGGAAAAACCACCCTGCTACGTGCTGTTGCGGGACTTGAATCCCCTAAAGCGGGCACGATTCAAATTGGCGAACGCACTGTATTTGATGGCGAACGCAAGTTTGAAATACCTGCCGAAGAACGCAATCTGGGACTGGTGTTTCAATCCTATGCGTTGTGGCCGCACAAAACCGTATTTAACAACGTTGCGTATGGTTTGCAGCTGCGAAAAATGGGTAAAAGTGAGATCGCTGAACGCGTCAACAGCACATTGACGCAATTGGGTCTGGGCCATTTGGGCGAGCGTTTTCCGCATCAACTTTCTGGCGGTCAGCAACAGCGCGTGGCGATTGCCCGTGCGCTGGTCTATAACCCGCCGGTGATTTTGCTGGATGAACCGCTATCTAATCTGGATGCAAAACTGCGCGAAGAAGCGCGTGCATTTCTACGCGAATTAATCGTCCGCCTCGGTTTATCGGCGCTGATGGTGACGCATGATCAAGCCGAAGCGATGGCGATTTCCGACCGTATTTTGCTGCTGAATAACGGCAAGATTGAACAGCAAGGCACGCCGCAATGCATGTATCAAACCCCGGAAACGCTATTCGTCGCAGAGTTTATGGGCAGCAATAACCGGCTGCCGGCAAAAGTCCTGCAACGCGATGGCGATCAAGCACTGCTGGAGGTGGAAGGCGGCACGGTAAAAGCGACTGCGCGCGGGGCCAATACCGGTACCGAGGCGATTGGAATTATTCGCCTTGAGCAGGTTCGCATTTCAAGTACGCAAGTCGATAACGCGATCAAGTTGCCGTTATCAACTTGCATGTATCTGGGGGATCGCTGGGAGTGTCTGTTTAAAAATGGCGACTCGGTCGACACGATTGGTTTACGTGCTTACGCCACCCATCGTCTGGCTCCCGGCGAATACTGGTTGCACTTGCCGCAAGAGTCGCTCTGGGCCTTTTAATCCAAGAATCTGTTGAGCACGCGCGCACCGAAATCCCCGATGCGGCGTGTTCAATTGTCCGATGTTGCACCGTTGTTGACGTTCCATCATTGCCGCTTAAAGCGGCAAGAAAAATAGTTTAATCACAGAGGAAGAGGGATATGAAGAAAAATTTACTGGCCTTGGCCGCGCTCAGCACATTCGCTGTCAGCAGCTATGCCCAAAGCAATGTCACGATCTACGGTTTGTTAGATGCTGGCGTGGAGTACGTGAATCACGCGAATGTGAAAAAGGACGGCGTCGTGCGTCTGAGTTCGGGTGCGATGAATACTTCGCGCATCGGCTTTCGCGGTACGGAAGATCTGGGCGGCGGTTTAAAGGCGGTATTTCAACTGGAAAACGGCTTTAAGCTTGATACCGGTGAGTTCGATAGCGCAGGGCTGCTATTCAATCGCCAGGCTAACGTGGGGCTGGAGGGCAGCTTCGGCAGAATCGTCGCAGGACGTTCATTTTCGACGACGTATGACTTTATTTTGCCATTCGATTTGATGGGTTATTCGGGTCAATATTCGTGGGTTACTTCGGGTAATGCTACGGGTGGTCGTAAAGACGGGATGATTACTACTGTGCCGAATATGATTAAATATTTGGGTAGTTTTGGTAGTTTCAAAGTCGGTGCGACGTATGGTTTTGGTGAGGTTGCTGGCAGTACTGGCGATACTGCTAAATTCAGCGTTGCGGGATCTTATGGTGCTGGTCCGTTCAGCGTTGCAACGGCGTTTGATCGGTCGAACGGGACTGCTGCGATTGCTGGCGGTGGCTATGATAAGGCGACATCGGTGCATTTAGCTGGTTTGTATCAATTTGGGGAAGATTGGAAATTCAATCTGGGTTATCGCAATTATAAAAAGACGTTGGCCAGTCACGCAGCGGATTTGCGGAGTGATTTGTTTTGGGGTGGGGCGAGTTATCGCGTTACGCCGGTTGTGACGTTGATTGGGCAGATTTACTATCAGAATATAAAAAATGTCGCGGCTGGCAAAGATGCGGATCCGATTATGTATTCGGTGCGGGCTAAGTATGCGCTTTCTAAACGTACCGATTTGTATTTGAGCGGTGCTTATGCGAAGGCTAAAAACAACCAGTTAGTCGGGGTTTCGCGGGATGATGTTGGGTTTGGTACTAGTCAGACCGGGGTTATTGGCGGGATTCAACATCGCTTCTAATGGGGTCTGCTGCTGATCGATCGGATGGTCATTTAGTTAATTGATTCATTGATCGTTCTGGCGGTGTATTAACGTTGTTTTGATGGATGATTTGTCATCCGGAGGAACAGTATTTTTGTTCTTCTGGATGACAATCGGTATTTATTTTGGTACGTCGTTATTACTTAGAATTTGTCTGATATATTTTTGGTGTATTAGATTTTGATGGGTTGGGATTGTTGTTTAATAACCGCCCCCCAATCCCCAACAGTCAAAGGCTCCAACCCATGTGCAATCCGCGCCCGATCACACTGCGGGCTAGCCTCTCCATTTTCCCAAGCTGGCTGTAAATCATGACAAGGCGATGGCCTCTGCAAATAAATCCCACAAGACGCATCCTTCCCCACCTCGCCCAGCAATGACAAACACCGCGGCTTAGCGCCCTCAGTCCCATGCATAGCAACCCGATGCGGATCAAGCTTCACGGTGAACTCCGACGGCACAACACCCCCACCCTCCGCGTCAGCCTCCATCCAATGGAAGGCAACACGAAAGTGGGCGCAACAGGCACCGCAACGCAAGCAAGGATGAGTCATCTAATATGGGTTCAATAAAAAAATACGAAAATAAATACGCGCAAATCACGCGATTGAATGGAACGCAAAACTACTCAGAAAAATTTGTCACAATCAGCGAATTAAGATGGCCGGATGTAAAGTAAAAGGGGACATCACGTCCCCTTTGCAACCTATACCAAGTACCATTTAAACCGACTCAAACACCCCCGCAACACGATTTTTTTGGACCTTGTCCCAACCAAATACCTTCCCATTCATCGCCACATACACGCCATGCGGCAAACACTGCGCCACACCGCATGCAAAACCAAAATTGAACAGCGCATCTGAATTTGCGATCTCATACGGAATCATCGCCCCCGTCACCACAATCGTCCGCGCCAGATTCGCCGCACCCAACACCGCCGCCGTTTCCTGCATCGTATCCGTGCCGTGAATAATAATAATCCCCTCTTCCTCAGCATGCGTGCAAGACGCCAGCACCCGGCGCCGATCAATATCTTGCATGTCGAGGGAATCCAGCAGCGGCAACTCCTCCAGCTCGATGGGTGCCGTGATGCGCGAACGCGTGATTACTTTCTGCAAATGGCTGGCGGCAAACGTCAGCTTGCCAGCGATTTCATCGTAATGCTTGTCAAATGTGCCGCCAGTGGCGATAACACGTAATGTCCGGAGAGTCATACGATTCAATTTCCCTTCTTGATGTTCTGGTCGTTAGAGCTATTAATGTCGGTATTGTGATGAGGTCGTAACCCACGCCGTGCGACTTTACGTCTGCTTCGCCGCGAAAACAGGTAAATCAACAAAAGGAGTACGGCCACCGCCGCTCCCATGCCCCACGGCAACAAAACCACTATCGGTGACCTGGGTGCCCCCCTGCGTTGTATTTTAACGTGCTCCGGGGTGATCGTTGCTACGCTTGTATTGCCATATTGCTTCAGGACGTAGTTACTCAACGTCGCAATCTGGGCGTCGCTCAGATGATCCGCAAAACCGGGCATAAACGCTTCACCTGTCTTGACGTTGCGTTGCACGCCGTTAAGAATCACCATTAATAAATTGCCAGGGTCCGACGCGCCGACCACGCTGTTGTGGAATAACGATGGATAGACACCGTCCACCACGCCACTGCCGCTGGCCGCGTGGCAACTTGCGCAATTGCCGCTGAACAACTCTGCCCCGCCCGACGCCACCGAACTGATGGACACCGGCGACATGCCGCGTAAATCGGCGTCATCGTCAGACGCTGCACCCCATGCGTAGCGCGCCTTGGTATCGCCCTCTGCATGAATCGCCGGAACGCTGCGCAAATAAGTGACAATCGCCTTCACATCGGGATCTGTCAGATATTGCAAACTATGCTCAATCGCTTCGGCCATACCACCGCCAGCAGCGGCTTTACCGGGCACCAGACCGGTTTGCAGATATTGCGTCAATTCTGCATCGCTCCAACCGCCAACGCCACTGATTTTGTCTGGCGTGATGTTATAGGCAGTCCATCCGCCCAATTGCGCGCCGCTAAAGGCCAGCTTTTTGTTCACGCCCATCGTGATATTGCGCGGTGTGTGGCATTCCTGACAATGTGCCAAACCCTCTACCAAATACACGCCGCGATTCCATTCCACGCTTTGGGCAGGATCAGCTTGCCAACGTCCCGGCGTAAAGTTAAATAGCTTCCAGCCAGCCAGAATCGGGCGCTGATTCAGCGGAAATGGCAATTTATTTTCGGGGGTCTTTTGATTAATTGCTGGCAGACTAAACAAATAGGCTTTGATCGCCAGCACGTCATCACGCGATAATTTGGTGAACGCGGTGTAGGGAAAAGCCGGGTATAAATGCTCGCCGTGCTTGCCAATTCCCAGATGCAGCGCGCGGATGAAATCATCATCGGTCCAATTACCGATGCCGGTCTCTTTATCTGGTGTGATATTCGGCCCATAAATCGTCCCGAACGGCGTCGCTAACGGATAGCCACCTGCGAACGGCTTGGCTTTGTCGACCGTATGGCAAGCGATACAATCCGCCGCCCGCGCCAGATATTCGCCACGTTTAATTTGATCGGGAATCGCGCCTGTGCTGCTGGCATCTGCGGCCACATCTGCAGTCGCCGCAGGCACATCGGCAGCAAACACCATGGTTGGCAACGTCAACGCCGCGCCAACGATGATCGCGATGGCCTGCAAAGAGCGTAAAAAGTGCGCGGGCTTCATAGCACTGTCCTCAATGTATCGGCGATGCGCAATGACAGCGCCGCGATGGTCAGCGTGCAATTGACGGTCCCGGCTACCGGCATGACCGCGCTGCTGGCAATGAATAAATTCTCATGATCGTGCGAGCGACAATGCGCATCTACCACCGAATCGCGTGGATCACCGCCCATGATGGTGGCGCCCATGATGTGGTTATTTGGCGCGAAATTATCGTCGAATACAACTTCGGTGCCGCCAAACATCGCGGCGATGCTGGCATAAGTTTCATGCGTCAGGACCGCGCTTTTTTTCACATAATCATCGATTGCGTAGGTGATTTCTGGCTGCGGAATACCCAGCGCATCGCGTTTCTCGGTGCTGGCGCGGATACGGTTTTCCGGATTTGCCAGAATATCGTGGAAACTGTTGATATTCACGGTACGCGCTGCGCGATGACGAATTTCGGCATCCAGTTTAGTGCCCACCAAGCCCTGCTTCAACGCCGTTTGTGCTGCGTGATTGGTCTGCGCCATATTGTTCAGATGCAGCTTTTTACCCGCATATTCTGCCCGGAAAGGGCCATCGCGCATATCGACTATGGAAGTCATTTCTATCGATCCACGGCCCGGCCACATATCCTCATTCGCCAGAAAAGTGACACTTGTCCCAGGATGATCCATCAAATTTCGACCGACCTGATCAGAGCTGTTGCCGACGCCGTTAGGATGTTTGTCATCCGTCGAAATCAGCATCAGTTTAGGAATCTCAATTCCGTTCGCTGCTAATACAAAATATTTGCCGGTAACGCGATGTGTAACACCGTCAGGATCTTTGTAATGCACGGCGCTGACCCGATTTGCGCTATCGACTTCAATCCGATACACGACGGCGTTCGGCAGCACTTTGGCACCGGCTTTTTCGGCTTTCTCGACATGAATAATGCCGCTGTACATCGCCGCAATCGGGCAAATCGGCATGCAATTATTGTTACCGCAACAATTTGGGCGCGCATCGTAGGCGCGGCTATTGCGGGCCACCGGCTCGGAGACTACTTTGTGTCCATTACCATTCACGACGGCGCTGAAGCGCTGGTCATTCCACGACAGCGGCAAATGATCCATCGGATAAGGTTGCTTGCGGGGCGAGCCAAGATCGGTGCCATCGTTGGGGCCGGATACACCCAGCTCAACTTCGGCACGATAATAGTAGGGCTCCAGTTCGTCATAGCTAATCGGCCAATTCCGCCCTACGCCATAGACGTCTTTTAGCTTGAAATCGTTGGGCAAAAATCGCCAGGCAGCGGCAGCCCAATGCCAGGTCGTGCCACCGACTGCACGGATATATTGGGAATTATATTTTTGCGATCCCTTTTGAATCAGATAATTATTTTCTGGCGTGTATTCCGGATGCGGCGCGTGTTTGGTCGACGGATACGGCGTCATAAAATCATCTTTGCTGGCCGTATTGCGATAGTTTTCGACTATCCGCCAACGCTCCATCCGTGGCCCCGCTTCCAGCACCAACACAGAAACGCCAGCCTTCGCCAATTGATGGGCGACCAACGCGCCAGCAACGCCGGAACCGACAATAACAACATCTGCAGATAAGTTATCAGCCATCCTTATGCTCCCACTTTCGACACTGCTGTTTGCCCTACCTGATTGACCGGTATCACCTGTTTCACCCAATAGCCGGGAGCGGCGCGACAGTACGTCGGCACTACCACAGCATCGCGCACTGGATCAAACATCAAGGCTTGCTCAAAAGCGATTACCTGACCTTGCGCACCGTTTCCGACCACGCCCAGATACCAGGCGCTGACGATTTGATGCAGAACCTTACTCAGATCGGCATTGCTCTCAACGGCGGCGACCAACGCGTCAACGTCTTTAATTTGCTGGGTCTGAGCGAATTGCCAGAGATCGGCAGATTGCTTTTCAAACTCGACCAATTGCGCACTCAAGGCGGCGTAAGTGCGAGCGCTGGTGCGGGAATTGAGTTTTGGCCTGGCTGTCAGCAGGACCGAGAGTGCCAAAAAATCACGCTGTTGCTGACTATCTGCCGCGGGAATTTTGGGAGTAATGACGGTCGTGGATTGCGCGGAAGCCTGTTGCAACCAACGCGGCATGCTCAATACGGCAAAACTTGCGCCCGCCAGCAAGAGTAAATTGCGTCGCTTTAAAAGATGGGGAGATGCTGAGGGTGCGAATACTGCAGAAGAAATCGCTTGCGGGGTTGCGTTAGTACGGTCAGGGAGGTTAGGCTGAGAAGGTTGATCTTGAGGTTGGTCCTGATTATCTGAACTGTCTTGACTGCCATTCAGATATAACCGCGGGTCGCGTACTGGGTGTGGACGTTGCGTCATGATGCGAGTCCTTTCTGCCTTGTGGGTGAACTGATTATACTGACGGAAATGTTTTAAACACGGCACTTTTACCTAAATCTCTTATTCCCTTATTTCTTTCACAATTTCTCTGACTTCGCGTCATCTCATTTAGTTCATGAAACCTATCGCCCCAGGCACCGTCATTTTTCATCGCTATCGCGGTTATGGCGTGATCGTCACCGTCAATCTGCTAACCGGCTGGATTTCTGCGCGCTTTGGCAGCGAAATCCGCACGCTTGATTTAAATTTGTCTTCCGATGAGTTGCAACATGCCGACGGCGACCCGATTCTGTTTCGCCGCTCCCCGCCCGACCGCATGCCGCATGCGCGTCTGATGGCAATGGTGCGAGATCTGCATCGCGCCGGTTATCAGCGCCTGTATTTGTACAGCTGGCCCAAGCCTTCCGGCATGCATTGGCGCTGGCATTTGTTTTGCGGTCGCCACAACTGGCTGGAACGTCCGCGTCGCGAGGGTTGGTATGGCTCTGGTGCGGATTACAACTTCAATCCGATACTTGGCTGGGGCGATTGTCCGGGTGCGTCCTCCAGCGAATTGGCAAGCGCGCTGGCGAAGTTCGATCCGCAAGGTTTTGCGCAGGCGCTGGGTCGCGACGAAGATCACAGCGCGTGGTTTGCCGCTGTCTGCGATGCCTTATTGCCAAATTACGCGTTTAGTCTTGGCTGGGATGCCAGCAGCGGCAGCGCAGATAAAAGTGCGACCATGCCTGGCAGCTTGCCGGTGATTCCGGTGCGGGCAGGCGTGCCTGAATATGACGGGCCGCCTTTGCCGTGGCCACCGGGTTGGGCCGGTTTATGGCATAGCGGCAGTCTGGCGATTCAGCCAACTAAAGTAATGAAACTTATCTTGCCTGCCAGCGCTGAAGATTGAGTTTGCTGAGTCTGTTAAGTTTGCAATTAGCCCGGCCTGAATGTTTTAAAGCCGGGCTTGCAACAACGTTAAGGCTTGGATAATACTTCAGGATTCAATACATTTTTTGGCGTGCCATTGGCAAAATCCACGATGTTTTGAAAAGCCGTCCGGAAATATAATTCGTAGCCATCTTTTTCGACATAGCCCAAATGCGGCGAGGCCAGCACATTCTCCATCTTCAGCAATGGGCTATCCAGCGTCAACGGTTCCGTTTCATACACATCCAACGCGGCAAAACCCGGATGCCCTTGCTGTAAAGCTGGTAACAACGCATCCGTTGCCACCAATTCTGCCCGACTGGTATTCACAAAAATCGCGCTCGGCTTCATGCGGCCAAGATCTTCCGCTGCGACGATGCCGCGCGTCGCGTCATTCAATCGTAAATGTAGTGACAGCACATCGGCCTCGGCAAAAAATTGTTCTTTTGACTCCGCCACCAGATGCCCGTCCTGCAACGCGGCAGCACGACTTGCCTCCCGACCCCAAATCATTACCCGCATGCCGAATGCTTTTCCGTAACCGGCAACCATGCGCCCAATTTTGCCGTAACCCCATATCGCCAGCGTGCGCCCTTTTAACGCAATCCCCACGCCGTTGAACTGCGGCTGCGACGATGCCGTTTGCCACAAACCTTGCTGCAAATTATGCGCATACTGCGGAATTTTTCTCGCCGCCGCCATGATCAATGCCCAAGTTAATTCAGCTGGCGCAGTAGGATCTCCAGAACCTTCCACAATGGCAATATTCATTGCCGTAGCGGCTTCTACGTCAATGTGACCACTTACTTTACCAGTCTGTGAAATCAAGCGTAAATGTGGTAATTTATACAATAAAGCTTTAGATAAAACAGTCCGTTCGCGAATCAGTACCAGCGCCTCAAAACTTGCCAGTCTGATCGCCAGCTGACCATTGCCGCGCGCGGAATTGGTGAATACCTTGACCTCGTGATCTTTTAATAATGCGAAGCTATCAAGTTGTCGAACAGCATCCTGGTAGTCATCGAGTATGGCAATTTTCATAGTATTTCCTGCGGAAAAATGTGGCAAAAAGCGGTTAATCAGACGATCACGTAATAAAGCAACGACATACGTAAAACCATAAATACCTTACTACATTAGTTGGTCATTTTTACTACAAAGCGAGTGTACAATCGGTGTTTTCTTGCTACTAACATCAGAACAACTGCGTTAGAAACGGCATGCCCAGAGGCAACAAAACTCCCTCTTCGCGCCAGAAACTGGATCACGCTGAAGGATGTTAATGGGATGCCGACTGGTTGTCTGGCACACCGCAATGTTCGTTCAGCATTATTCCATTTTCTGCTGATCAGGACATGCGCCAGAGAATTTTGTCTGCGGTTTTGTCGCCTATGTATTTGTCACCCTATTTGACACTGTGCTTGCGCCGTACTTACTTGCACTGCTTTGTTACTTCTTATGGATTAAAGCTTCTTATTAAAGCTTATTTGTTACCGCTTATTTATTACCGCAATCGATGTTAAGCAAGATACGAACAGCCAATGCCGCTATCGGTAACGCCATTGGTGCATCACTATCAAGCGAAGATTACACATTGCACAACAAAATTTTATTATTGGAGATCGCGTCATGAACCATCCTCACTTCGCCCAAGCAGATAGCGTCGCTGCCCTCAATCCACCGAGCTATGTCAAACAGCAAAAACTGATTAACTGGGTCAGCGAAATCGCGGCATTGACCAAACCTGCGAATATTCATTGGTGCGATGGATCGCAGGAAGAATACGATCGTCTGTGCGCTGAAATGGTGGCTGCGGGAACAATGAAAAAGCTGAATCAAGCGAAGCGTCCGAACAGTTATCTGGCATGCTCCGATCCATCTGACGTCGCGCGCGTAGAAGATCGGACCTTTATCTGCTCAGCTAAAAAAGAAGATGCCGGTCCAACCAATAATTGGACAGAACCTGCCGAAATGCGCACCACGCTGACCGGTTTATTCGATGGCTGCATGCAAGGTCGCACGATGTATGTCGTGCCTTTTTCGATGGGGCCGCTGGGTTCTTCGATTGCCCATATCGGCGTCGAACTATCGGACTCGCCTTACGTCGCGGTCAACATGCGCATCATGACGCGCATGGGCAATGCGGTGTACGACGTACTGGGCGCGGATGGTGACTTTGTCCCATGCGTACACTCCGTTGGCGCACCGCTCAGCGCGGGTGAAAAAGACGTGGCATGGCCATGCAACGCGACCAAATATATCGTCCATTATCCTGAAACTCGCGAAATCTGGTCCTTCGGTTCTGGCTATGGCGGTAATGCGTTGCTGGGCAAAAAATGCTTCGCCCTGCGCATCGCCTCAACCATGGGCCGCGACGGCGGCTGGCTAGCCGAACATATGCTGATTCTGGGTGTTGAATCGCCAGCCGGTAAAAAGCATTACGTCGCCGCCGCTTTCCCGTCGGCCTGCGGTAAAACCAACTTTGCGATGCTGATTCCGCCAGCCAGTTTTGAGGGTTGGAAAGTCACCACCATCGGCGACGATATCGCCTGGATCAAACCGGGCGAAGATGGCCGTTTATACGCCATCAATCCAGAAGCCGGTTATTTTGGCGTGGCACCGGGCACGAACGAAAAAACCAACTTTAATTGCATGGCGTCAATGCGCGATAACACCATCTTCACCAACGTCGCGTTGACCGACGATGGCGATGTCTGGTGGGAAGGCATGACCAAAGAAGCGCCAGCGCACTTAATCGACTGGCAAGGTAAAGACTGGACCCCTGCCAGCGCCAAGGAAACCGGCGCCAAAGCAGCGCATCCAAATGCCCGCTTCACCGTCGCAGCAACGCAAAATCCGGTCATCGATTCAGCCTGGGACGATCCTGCCGGTGTGCCGATTTCTGCCTTCATTTTCGGTGGCCGTCGTTCAACCACTGTGCCACTGGTGACAGAAGCCCGCAATTGGGTCGAGGGCGTGTATATGGCCGCGACCATGGGTTCGGAGACCACCGCCGCTGCCGCTGGTCAGCAGGGCATCGTACGCCGCGATCCGTTTGCGATGCTGCCGTTCATTGGCTACAACATGAGCGACTATTTCCAGCATTGGCTGAATATGGGCCGTAAGATTGCTGCCTCACCGGCAGAAATTCCAAAGATTTTCTGCGTCAACTGGTTCCGTACCGATGCCGATGGCAAATTTGTCTGGCCCGGTTTTGGCGATAACATGCGCGTCTTGAAATGGATGCTGGATCGCCTGGAAAATAACGCTGGTGGCGTCGAACATTTATTTGGCACTACGCCACAGTTTAGCGATCTGCAATGGGATGGCCTTGATTTTACCGAGCAGCAATTTAAGCAAATAACCTCGATTGATACAGCCGCGTGGCAAGCAGAAACGGCGCTGCACACCGAGTTATTCGAGAAACTGAAACACCATTTGCCAAAAGAATTGCAAGAGGTCAAAGTCGCTCTGGAAAAGCGTCTGGCAAAATAATCCAGGTTAAGCAATATCAGGGTTAGTCAGCAGACTAATCCTATGCAAAAAAGCGCAATCGTTGTATCGGTTGCGCTTTTTTATTGTTAGATCACATTTGGATCACTTTTTCGAGGATAAAAAAAACCCCACTAGCGCGTGGCGCCGGTGGGGAGAATCCACCCGAGAAGGGCGGAGGAGACATTCGGTAGTACTGCCAATCGGGCATTAAGGTGAGATATGCGCGGCCAATTTGCGTAACGGCGTACTCAATAAATACATGACGGGGAAAGCAATCGGCCAGAGTGTCAGCCAGCTTTCCATCCATGTCCTGAGAAAATGCCCTTCAGGCGTCAGCCACATAAAGCACATCAACGCCGTCATCAAACAGGTGACAACACCGGACAATACAAAAGAAGGCAACATCGACGCCAGACTGCGTGAGCGCGGCAACAGCTTGCGTCTGTGCATCGCGGCAGACTGTTGCGGCTGATCCGAATACAGATATTGGTGCATGCCAACCTCGCGATTAATTGCTGCCAGCCAACAAACGCAATTCAGCAGCAAGATTTGGATGGCTGCCTTCATGATCACTCGCAAAACGACGCACCTGCTCGCGGCCCAATACCTTGTTGTCTGCGATCCGCTGTTCCAACGTCCTGCGCGGCTTAACTTGCAATAACATCACGCGCCAGACGCCACGCAACAACGGTTTAAAAAGAAACCCCAAGACCGCAATAATGCTCACGCCCAATACAGGCCACGCTAACGCAGTGGCGATTGAAACGATGGATTGCAGCAGCGAAGCTGTGTCTGCAGAGGAGGCGAAGGTAAAAAGTGACATGATATTTTTAAATATGCTGCTAACGACTATTATTACTCTGTTGCAGCGCAGTATATTATGTCTATGCAAGCCGATCCAATGGGCAATTCGGATAACTGTTATGTCATCAACGTATACCTTTAATTGCGGTCAGTAATGGCCGGAATACTCTCCTTTCAAAGGGTATTATCTCTATAACCAACAGCAAAAAATCGCATTAATGTATAAATAATAGGCGACTATTGATTCATTATTGCGGTGCAATATAAGAACCAACTGAAAAATGTATTAACGTCTTTTCATATAACAGTTATAAACTTGGTGAATGCTGGCATATTGCGATGGAGCAACTTTTATCATGCAGTAATGTAGTTGCCAGCTGCTTGCCCAATAAATCACACAACACACGATGGTCTGAACATGAGTTTTCTGACGCTTGATTTGAATTTACTGCGCGTATTCGACGCAATAATGACCGAGCAAAATCTCACGCGAGCCGCCAGTCGCCTGGCGATGACCCAGCCGGCGGTCTCCAACGCGTTAAAGCGCTTGCGCTATTCGCTCAATGATGAATTGCTGATACGCACCGCGCACGGGGTCAAGCCGACGCAATACGCGGAGGAATTATGGCCGTCGGTACGCCGTGCGCTGACCGATCTGGAAACCGCGATTACGCCGGAAACGTTCGACGTTTCGCGCGCCCACACCACGTTTCAGATGGCAATGGCCGACGCCACTGCGGTACTCTGGCTGCCGTCGTTAGTACGCACCATTGAGCGCGAAGCGCCGCAATTGAATATCCGCATGGTGCCGTTAACCACGCGTGATCCACGGCAAATGTTGCTGCGCGGCGATGTTGATTTAGCAGTGGGATTTTTCCCCGGAGTGACCGCGCAATTAGCAGGCAGTCAGACTACCTCGGCTTCGCCCGTCCATCATGAGCGCTTATACACCGGGCATTATGTCTGCGTGATGCGCAAAGACCATCCGCTAGCAAACGCCCCGCTGACGCTCGATAGCTATTGCGAGGCGCACCATTTACTGGTCAGCTTTTCCGGTCGTGCGCATGGTTTGATCGAAGAAATTTTGGTTGGCATGAATCGTAAACGGCGCATCTTGCTGACGGTGAATCAGTTCTTTACCGCCGGACAAGTTGTCGCCAGTTCCGACTTGATTACCGTATTGCCACGCCATTTAATTGGTGCCACCGGTATGACTGACGTTTTAGTCGCACGCGAGTTGCCGTTTGCGACGCCTGCCGTTGACGTGGATATGCTGTGGCACGAGCGCGACGTGCGTAATCCTGCGCATAAATGGCTGCGTGCGCATCTGGCAGCGACTGCACATGCCAAATTTACGATAGACGTTGCATAAAAAAATGATCGCATGCTACTGCTACATGCGATCATTTTGAGGGTATTTCAGTCGTCGCTTTATTGCCGCTGAAACGCTGCCAACTCCCGATATTGCTGCTCTAATTGCTTTGGAATCGCCGCATAAATAGGCCATAACTGTTGATAGATCGCCACGTTTTCCGCATTTGGTTGATGCTGATGGGTCGAGCCAACCATTGCTGCGATGGCATCCAGCGATGCTATCCTCCCTAACGCGTACAAGCCCAATACCGCCGCGCCAAGGCAGGACGATTCAACGCTTTCCGGCACCACCACTTCTCGATCAAAAATATCCGCCATCATTTGCCGCCACAGCGCGGAACGGGCAAAGCCGCCAGTCGCCATCATGCGCCGGGTCGGGCCGATCAACTCTTCGACCGCTGGCAAGATGCTGTACAAACTAAAAATCACGCCCTCCAACGCCGCCCTTATCATTTGCGGTTTACCATGATGCAGCGCCAGTCCAAAGAACGAACCGCGCGCGTCGGCGTTCCATAACGGTGCGCGTTCTCCCGCCAGATAGGGATGAAACAGCAAGCCGTTGGCACCGGCGCCGACCTGCCCGGCAATCGCCATTAATGCCTCATAAGGATCCTGACCGTCCTGCCTTGCCTGTGCTGACTCTGCCGTCGCCAGTTCGTCGCGTACCCACCGCAAGATACTGCCGCCGTTGTTAATCGGCCCACCCACGACCCAATGATTTTCAGTCAGCGCGTAACAAAACGTGCGCCCTGCCGGATCGGTAACCGGCTCGGCCACGACGGTGCGCATCGCGCCGGAGGTGCCGATCGTGACCGCGACCTGACCCGGCGCAATCGCGTTAACACCCAAGTTGGACAAGACGCCATCATTCGCACCGATAACAAATGGCGTCGTCGTCAACAAGCCCAACTGCTGCGCTAACGCTGGTGCCATGTCGCTGACCTGATAGGTAGTTGGCACCAAGGCTGATAATTGCGCTTCGGTAACACCAACCAGCGCCAGTGCGCCACTATCCCAGTTCAGTTCGCGCAGATTGAACATGCCGGTGGCGGAAGCAATCGAATGATCCACCAGCCACTGTCCGAACATGCGGTGAAATACGTATTCTTTGATGCCCACAAACCGGGCGCTGCGCGAGAAAATGTCGGGATGATCGTGACGTAACCACATTAATTTACATAACGGCGACATCGGATGAATTGGTGTGCCAGTGCGTAAATAAATGGCATGTCCATCCATCTCGCTGCGAATTTTATTTGCCCACTCGCCAGCGCGATTATCGGCCCATGTAATGCTATTTGTCAGTGGCCGATCGTTTTCATCCATCGCAATCAAGCTATGCATGGCGGCGCTAAAAGATACCAAAACAACTTGCTCTGGACGCGCTTGCGCTTGCTGAACAGCGTTTTCAATGCTGCTCAAAACGGCAGCATAAATCTGGGCAGGATCTTGCTCGGCCATATCCGCTATCGTACTGATCAATGGATATTCAACCGCATGTTGCGCGACAACTTGCCCGGCAATCGTGAACAATACCGCCTTGGTGCTAGTAGTCCCAATATCCACGCCCAGCATATATTCCTGCGATTCCAGCGAGGGCTGTGGGGGAACTTGCGACCAGACTTGGGGCGGCGTTTGCGTGTGATCCTGCGGCAACTGAACTGACATTTAACTTCCTTGCATTTATATACATCACTCAAAACAAGCGGGCACGCCCGAAGACGCTGTTAATCGCTCATATTAGCAGGTCATTCTAGCTCTGATGAGCCCATAAAGTGGCACTCCGTAAACCGCTGGCAATAGTAGATTTGTTAGCGCTAACATTATCAGTTAAATCTGGATTTTTTTCCAGGATATTGGCGGTATGTCGCAAGGGAAAAAGATGCACCACAACAAGAAATATCCAGCAATGGCTAATTTCATGAAATATCGTCATTTAAACAGCAATAAGGGGAGCCTAAATCGTATAGTCATTTTGACTGCATATCAGACCCTTTACCGAAGGAAAAAGCCTAAAATTTACGCAAAAACCGCTTTCCTATGCTGGCTTACAGCGTAATATCACGATTGAATCAAAAAACAGTGCCGGCATACGAAAATCAGCAACTTTTTCCCCAATAACCTTCTGAAAAACTAAATGAGATCCCGAGAGCGTATGCAACCGAGGAAAATAACAACATGAGCGCAAAAAAAACGCCACAAAAGATCAAATATTCGCCCCCATCTGACACACAAAAAGTCGTGCGTCGTGGTCGAGGCACTGGCAGAGTCACTATTACCGATGTCGCCAGGGCGGCAAACGTCAGCCCGATGACGGTATCGCGCGCGCTCACCTCCCCTGCCCTGGTACAACAAAAATCACGCGACAAAATTACCGCCGTTATCCAAAAACTCGGTTATGTGCCAAATCAGGCAGCAAGCACGCTGGCATCCGCGAAATCGCGGGTAATCGGCGTAATTGTCCCGTCGCTGACCAACGCCGTTTTTATCGATACGCTGAGCGGCATCCGTGATTGCCTGAGTCAGGCCGGTTATCATTTTTTGATAGGCGAAAGTAGTTATTCCCCGGACAAAGAAAGAGAGTTGATCGCCACCTATATGGCGCATGCGCCGGATGGATTTTTGCTGACAGGTATTGAGCAGCAAGAGTCGCTGCGGATGCAATTAGCGAGCAATAATATTCCTGCCGTGCGGATGTACGATTTGAGTAAAAACAGCAACGATCTGACGGTCGGTTTTTCGCAAGTCAAGGCTGGCTATAGCGTGGCCCGACACTTTATCGAACGCGGCTACAAGCGCCCTGCTTTTATCGCGGCCCAGCTTGATCCGCGCGCGATGAAACGGCGCGAAGGATTTCGCAAAGGATTGGTTGAAGCTGGCCTTGATCCTAGCGCTGAAGTGTTATTGCCAGTGCCATCGACGATAGAACTCGGCGCGCAATTGCTGGCCAAAATCCTCGAACAAACACCGGATTGCGACGCCGTATTTTGCTGTAATGATGATTTGGCACTGGGAGTGCTGTTTGAATGTCAGCGGCGCGGTATTGCTGTGCCAACGCAGATGGCAATCGCTGGTTTTAACGATTTGCCGTGGGCGGCGCAGTCGAATCCTGCCATCACGACGATCGTGACGCCACGCTACGATATTGGCTATATCGCCGCTGAACTCCTGCTGAAAACGCTGAAAGGTCAGCCGATAGAAAAATCACGTATCGATTTAGGATTTGAGCTGGCGATACGGGCAAGTACTTAACCAATTCAGCGGTTCTTTGCGGGGATTTCCAACGAGTTTTTCAACGGGCTTTTTATATTAATTTCAGAAATTTGGATCTCTCCCGTGATCCAAATTTATCTGCCGTTTTTACATCAAATACAGATACTTTTCCTTTTTTCAACCGCCGCAATTAGCCCGCCGAAGTCAGGCTGGATGGAAGCGCCGAAAACCTTCTTTAAACCTTGCAAAACACTACCGAATAGGCAGCCGCGTGGTGTGCTTCACCTCTTCCATCACCGCGTAAGTATGGGTCTCACGCACACCCTTCAATTGCAACAACGATTTGCCCAAAAATTCACGGTACGCGTTCATGTCTTTCACACGCGCCTTCACCAGATAATCAAAGCCCCCTGCCACCATATGGCATTCCAGCACTTCCGGGATGACCTGTACGCTCTTGCTAAAGGCATCAAACACTTCCGGCGTGGTGCGATCCAGCACTACTTCAATAAACACCAGCAGCGCCACATCCAGCAGTTGCGGGTTGAGTTGCGCCGTGTAATGCATGATATAGCCCGCATCCTGTAATTTGCGGACCCGTTCCAGGCAAGCGGCAGGCGACAGATTTACCCGTGCGGATAGATCGACATTGCTGATGCGCCCGTCATTTTGCAACTCGGAAAGAATTCTTTTACTGATTTTGTCGAGCATATTGGCCATTTCCAGAAAAATTTTATTCGGTCAAATTTCCTCATTGATAAGAAAATTCTGATAGACGCCCCAATTACCAGAATAAATCCATCGTAATGACGCCTACAATCGATCGATTCGCAAACATTCTGCAATATTCCGCAATTCTACTAGTTTCCTTTCCTTTTGTTGCTTTTTACTTATTCCGAGACAACCACCATGCCGACGCACGCAACGCCGACTTCCCCTCTGAGCACGCTTCCATTCACCGCATTTCACGCAGAAGTGACGCGCAACCCGTCGCCATTGCGCGCAGCCATTACTGCCGCCTATCGCCGCGATGAATCGCTGGCTGTGCAATGGTTGCTGGGGCAGGTGGAAGATACGCCGCAAGCACACGCTGCCAGCCAGCAATTGGCACGTAAGTTGGTGCAATCAGTACGCGAAAAACGTACCCGCGCCTCTGGCGTCGATGCGCTGATGCATGAATTCTCGCTTTCATCGGAAGAGGGCGTGGCGCTGATGTGTCTGGCCGAGGCATTGTTGCGGATTCCCGATTATCAGACGGCGGATCGATTGATCGCTGACAAAATCAGTAAAGGCGACTGGCGTCGTCATCTGGGCGAATCGCCATCGATGTTCGTCAATGCGGCAACTTGGGGATTATTGATCACCGGCAAACTGGTGAGTACGAATAGCGAGCGCGGTTTGGGTTCGGCGCTGACTAAACTGATCAGCAAGGGCGGCGAGCCATTGATCCGCAAAGGCGTGGATGTCGCGATGCGTATGCTGGGAAATCAATTCGTCACCGGACAAACCATCGACGAGGCACTTAAAAATAGTCGTGAAAATGAGAAACGCGGTTATCGCTACTCTTACGACATGCTGGGCGAAGCGGCGCTGACCGAAGAAGATGCGCAGGCGTATTACCAGTCGTATGAAACCGCAATTCACGCCATCGGCAAAGCCTCGGCAGGGCGCGGCATTAAAGACGGTCCGGGCATTTCAGTCAAATTATCGGCGCTGCATCCGCGCTATTCACGCGCTCAACAACAACGCACGCTGAGCGAATTATTGCCGCGTTTAAAACAGCTGTTATTACTGGCTAAACAGTACGATATCGGCCTGAATATCGATGCGGAAGAAGCCGATCGGCTGGAACTGTCGCTCGATCTGATGGAAGCGCTGGCATTTGATCCTGATCTGGCCGGTTTTCAGGGGCTCGGCTACGTTGTCCAGGGCTATCAAAAGCGCTGTCCTTTCGTGATTGATTATCTGGCCGATCTGGCGCGTCGCAGCGGTCAAAAATTTATGGTCCGGTTGGTGAAGGGTGCGTATTGGGATGCTGAAATCAAACGTGCGCAAGTCGATGGCATGCCCGGTTATCCGGTATATACCCGCAAGATTTACACTGATGTTTCTTACCTTGCCTGTGCGCAAAAATTGCTGGCGGCAACCGATGTCATTTATCCGCAATTTGCGACGCATAACGCGCATACTTTGGCGACTATTTATAGTTGGGCGCAAGAAAAAGGCATCACCGATTATGAGTTTCAATGTCTGCACGGCATGGGCGAAACACTCTACGATCAAGTAGTCGGAAAAGATAATTTGGATAAGCCGTGCCGGATTTATGCACCAGTCGGCTCACATCAAACTTTGCTGGCTTATCTGGTACGACGACTGTTAGAAAACGGCGCGAATTCATCCTTCGTAAATCAAATCGTCGATGAAAATGTTTCCATCGATATGCTAATTGCAGATCCGCTTGATGCTGCACGCAAACTTGGTGGTGAACCTCACGCGAATATCGCTTTGCCGCGCGCGCTGTATGGTGCCGAGCGCAAAAATTCTGCAGGTCTGGATCTCAGCAACGAAGAAGTATTACGCGAAATCGATGTGGCATTTCAGCAGTTTGGCGGACGCAAATGGCAAGCCATGCCTTTGCTTGCAGAAAAGTCCCATAGCGGGGAGGGTGAAGCACTGCAAATTCTGAATCCTGCCGATCATCGCGATGTCGTTGGTACCGTTATTGAAGCTAATGCGGATGACGTGGAACAGGCTTTGCAAGCCGCAACTTCGTATGCAATCGACTGGCAGACCACCGCCACAGCCGACCGCGCCGAAATGCTGATGCGCGCTGCCGATTTGTTCGAAGAAAATCAATTAGAACTCATCGCGCTGGCGATCCGCGAAGCCGGAAAATCGTTCCCTAATGGCATTGCTGAAGTACGTGAAGCGGTCGACTTTTTACGTTACTACGCCGCGCAAATTTCTCGCGCACAAAATGCATTGGCGCTGGGACCAGTGGTCTGCATCAGCCCATGGAATTTTCCGCTGGCAATTTTTGTCGGCGAGATTAGCGCCTCGCTTGCAGCAGGTAACGTCGTACTTGCTAAACCTGCTGAACAAACACCGTTGATTGCCACGCGTGCGGTGCAGTTGCTGCATCAGGCTGGCATTCCCGCTGCGGCGCTGCAATTGCTGCCGGGTCGCGGTGATACTGTCGGCGCGGCGCTGACAGCGGATGCACGGGTAAAAGGCGTGATCTTTACCGGTTCCACCGAAGTAGCCCAGCTGATCAATCGTACGCTGGCGCAACGCGCAATCAAAGAAAAAATCGATCTGCCATTTATTGCCGAAACCGGCGGTCAAAATGTATTGATTATGGATTCCAGCGCGCTGCCGGAACAAGTCGTGGTGGATGTGCTGAGTTCGGCCTTCGATAGTGCTGGTCAGCGTTGTTCTGCACTGCGCGTGTTATGTCTGCAAAACGATATCGCGACTCGCACTATTCACATGTTAAAAGGCGCGATGCAGGAATTGCGCATCGGCAATCCCGATCGGTTAGTCACCGATATCGGTCCGGTCATTGATGCCGAAGCGCAGACACAATTACTGGCGCATATCGAGAAAATGAAAGCCACGGCAAAAGACTTTTTCCAGCTATCACTTTCTGCTGAAGAAGATCACGGTACGTTTGTGCCGCCGACGCTGATTGAAATCGGCTCGCTAGATGAATTGCAGCGCGAAGTATTTGGTCCGGTGTTGCATGTGTTGCGTTATACGCGTGAACAATTGCCGCAACTGATCGCTGCGATTAACGCCAGCGGTTATGGCTTAACGCTAGGCGTGCATTCGCGTATCGACGAGACGATCGATTTCATTTCACGCAGTGCGCATGTCGGCAACATCTATGTCAATCGGAATATCGTCGGCGCAGTAGTTGGCGTGCAGCCATTCGGTGGCGAAGGCAAATCCGGCACTGGCCCTAAAGCTGGTGGTCCGCTTTATCTAAAACGTTTGCAACGTCATCCAACGGTGAATCTGGGCGCACACACCATCCATGAGACCACCGCCACGGTCAGAAAAGGCACGTCGACATTGCAAGCATTATTGGCATGGGCCAAAACCCACGGCCATGAACGTATCGCAGCGCTGGGTCAGGAATATATTCACGATAGCTGGCTCGGTACCTCGATGATCTTGCCCGGCCCTACCGGAGAGCGCAATACCTTGTCATTTGCGCCCCGCGGCGCAGTGTTATGCAGCGCGCAAAGCGTTGCCGTGATGTTGAATCAGCTCGCGGCTGTCCTTGCCACGGGCAATACGCCGGTGATTGAAGCATCTGCATCGGCATTCATCCCAAATGGCTTGCCTAAACCCGTTCGCGAGGCGATTGTAACTATTAACAACGTCGTCAATAGCAGCGATGCGGAGGGGATTTCACTCAATCTGGCGTTAGTCGATAACGCCGAGCTGGCGCGTTTGCATCCTTTACTGGCGGCGCGCGATGGGGCGTTGGTGCCGGTGCTGGAAACCTCTGAATTCGCACCGATTCCGCTTTGGCGACTCGTCGCTGAACGTGCTTTATGCGTGAACACCACTGCCGCTGGTGGTAACGCTAGTTTGATGACATTGGAAGCGTAAAATCTAGCCGGAAGAAAGTTTTATCTCACGCAATTTGGCTGCCATTGCTGGCCGTCTGTTGCATCGTTAAAAAGCCATCGTAATTGACGATGGCTTTTTTCGTTTACAACATAAAAAATGGCTGTAACCGGGCAAATCTGGTTGTGCTGAAAGACTACAAGTTGTCGTTAACCCTAAATCCATGTACGCTGGAAAACAGCAGGCATTTAAGTCTATATCCACAGATGCAAAAACTGTGGTCGACGTAAGCTACACATTCAGCCTCATATTAAACAAAACCTTCCGTGACATACGTTGAACGCATGCGCAATGTTCAACGGCATCAAATAGCCTTACGCGTTAATGTCTAACTTCATAAACGTCTATGACTACTACCCGATTTCGTGGATTCAAAATTCTTGGATGGTGCGCTGCTATTTTGCTCGTAATACTCGCGATTTGCATCGTGGTAATGCTGACTTTCGACTGGAATCGGGCCAGACCCTGGCTCAACCAGCGCGTGAGTGAAGCGGCTGGTCGTCCTTTCGCCATTCGCGGTGACTTATCGCTGCACTGGCTGCGACCACAGGAAGAGCAGGGCTGGCATGCCTGGATTCCATGGCCGCAACTGACCGCCAAAGATATTGTGCTGGATAACACGGATTGGGCCAAAACCGGCCAGCATATGATCGAAGTCGCGCAGGTCACTTTTTCGTTGCGTCTGCTGCCCTTATTAGAAAAGAAAATCGTCCTGCCAGAACTGCAATTGGATACGCCGCTGGTCATGCTGGAACGCGCCGCCGATGGCAAAAATAACTGGACCTTTCCACCTAGCGCGCCTAGCAAATGGGAAGTGGATTTACAAAAATTAGTGCTCGCAAAAGGCACAGTACGTTTGCTTGATCCGTTACAGAAAATCGATATCAAAGCCAATATCGACACGCTACCAATAACGAGTAAAGAAGGTTACGGCATCGGTTGGAACGTCGCTGGCAATTTCAATAAAGCCCCAATGACCGGCAGTGGTAAAGCTGGCGCGGTGTTATCGCTGCAAAACAGCAGCACGCCGTATCCGCTGCAAGCCAGCGTGCGCGTCGGTAAAACGGCAATCGATATCCAGGGTAATTTAACTAAACCTAGCGATCTGGCAGCGCTTGACCTGCGGCTCAAAGTTTCTGGTGCCAGCATGGATGCCTTATATCCGCTCACCGGAATTGTGTTGCCAGCCACGCCACCGTTTTCGACAGAAGGGCGCTTAATCGGAAAACTGCAAGGTGCAAATAGCAGCTGGACCTACGAAAAATTTAGCGGACACGTCGGCGAAAGCGATTTAGGAGGCACGCTGACCTATATCGCGAAAAAACCCCGTCCTTTGCTGCAAGGTAATCTGGTCTCGAACCAATTACGACTGCAAGATTTAGGACCGCTGATCGGAGCCGATTCGAATGCCAGCAAAGCCAACCGTGGTGCAACCAAAATGCAGCCCGCCAACAAAGTATTGCCCACAGAAGAATTCAATACCGAACGCTGGGGCAGTATCGATGCGGATGTAAATTTTGTTGGACACAAAATCATCCGCAGCGAAGAGCTGCCGATTCAGAATCTCAAGGCCGATATCCATCTGAACAACAGTTTGCTGTCTTTGACGCCACTGAACTTTGGTGTGGCGGGTGGCAATCTGGTCTCCACGATCAAGCTCGATGGCAGCAACAAGACGATTAAAGCCGATATCGCGCTGTCGGCACGCCATCTCAAGATCAAACAGCTGTTTCCGAAGCTGGAATCGACCCGTGCCAGCCTTGGCGAGATAAATGGCGATGCAGCACTGTCGGGCACCGGGAACTCCGTAGCGAGCCTGCTGGCGACCTCTAACGGTGAGCTGAAAACCTTAATCAACCAAGGCACGATGAGCAAATTCATCCTCGAAGCCGCAGGTCTGAACATCGGTAACGTGGTGCTGAGCAAGCTTTTCGGCGACAAGCAGGTGAAATTGAATTGTCTTGCCAGCGATTTTTCGATCACGCATGGCCTGATGCAGACCCGCACGTTCTTGCTGGATACCGATGACGCGATTATTGATATCAGCGGTCAAATTAATCTGGCGAATGAGACTCTGGCGTTAAATATCCGGCCAAAAAGCAAAGGACTACGGATAATTTCGCTCAGATCGCCTCTATACATCGCTGGCACCTTTAAAAATCCTGACGTAGGGGTAGACAAAGGGGTACTGGCGTTAAAGGCTGGTGGCGCGATTGCGCTCGGTATTCTGGCCCCCGTCGCCGCGTTGGTGCCGTTGATTAATCTTGGTTCCGAACAGCAAACCGATTGCGCCAGTTTGCTTGGGACGGTCAAATTGAAACCTTCTGCGCCAAAACTGACCTCTACACCTCCACCACCAGCTGTCTCTGCGCATTAAGCTGTCTTAGCTGTCTGACTGCAAAACCGGAACTGTGCGGTTTTGCAGCCAACGACACAACTTTCCCACCACATTATCGTTATCTCACTACGGCAACGTTCCAATCTGCTTTTGAGAGCGTTCATTCCTCATCCATAGCGATTTCATAGGCGCCGTAGTGCCAAAAATCACGTTTTATGCGCTTTTTTATCTTCTGAGTTCCTTACAAATTTTGCTTTTGCGGGCCTCCTTCGAAGCCTCTATTGCATTTGTTCAATGGCGAATAAGCACATTTGTCTGACGCAATTTCACGTTAAAAAAAGACAAAATGTGGATAAACCTGTGGATATCTATTACTTGAAGTGGGGATATCTCATGACTTTTGATAATTTATTTTTTTGTTCAACAACTATTCATTTCTCATACAGCGTTTACTCAAACGTTATTCAATTTACAAACGCTTGTTTACAAATAGTTTTTTGCTGTTATCCACAGAAAGAACAGTCGTTAACTATTATTACTATTTATATCTATAAATCGTTAACTAAAAGACGTAAAACCGGATTTTTTGAAAAAATGATGCCGAAACAGAGCGCGTTTACATCGAAGATAGAGAGAAAAGCACTGTTCACTAGCCTACAGCGACGACTAAAGACCGTCGTTTTGCGGATTCTTTACCGCATTTCTTGCGTTAAATTACGTTTGACCACCCTACAGACGCGAGGATTAAAAACGACAAGCAGCTTTACAGCCGTCCTATCAAGCGATGTATCACCCAGAAAACGTTAGTCAGCATTTAATATCGGCTAAAAGCGACTGTTTTTAATATGAAATTGATCATTTTGTGGATAACTCTGTTGATATCCTGTGATCTAAATGTGGGCAATTGGCGAATAACTTGATTTTAAATTTTCTATTCAACAGCTATCCGCTTTTAGTACAGTCTTGTCTGGGTTGTTATCCAAGTAGTAACCGCCTGTTTACAAAAAGGAATCTCGTGTTATCCACAGAAAAGAAGGTTGTTTACTATTATTACTATTCATATATATGAACAAGTAAACAAAACAGAAACGAAGTTCTGTGAAAATCGCAAAGTAGTTCGACAAATACAAATAAAAAAAATCTGAGTTCATCTACTTCAAAATGCATAAAAAAATTACCATCTCATACCAAAAAACATATGAAAAATACAAACGAGACAACATGCAAACAACATCTGCACGCAACTGCTACTTTGTCTGTGGATAAGTCGAGGGATATCCCTGTTCATAATTTGGGAATAACGCATCCATTAAATATTTTCTTTTTTTTATCCACCAATTATGGTTAACAAATACAGTCATTAAATCTTATTTATCCTTTTCTTAAGTACTTGTTTTTAAAGACTATTAAGCTGTTATCCACAGAAAAAGAGGGTGTTAACTATTACTACTATTTATATATATAAATCTTTAAATTAAATACAAAAACAGAAAAACACCCCAAAAGCCCATTGTTTAAGCATATAAATTGTAAAAAAACGAACACTTGCTACGCTAAAAAGTTGTTAAAAATCATCTTTAAGAGAAGAAATGTGGTCAGTCCATCAAAATAGAGATTTTTCCTTCGAAATACGCAGTCGGTAAGCTCCCAGTAAGTAAGATCACGGATAAATATGGTCGTGAAGATTTAAGCTAGGTACATGTGTTGCTACAAAAGTGTGTATCGATCGCAAAATTGCAGAATCGGTGCTACTTTTGCGAATACCGTAAGAATTGCCTGAAGATGACAAAAACAGTGTGAACCAGGTGCATTGAAATAGTGTTAACAAAACAATATTTCACGACGATTTATAAAAACAGCCAATTCAAGGCTGGAAAAAAGGACGACAAATGGAAGTTGCGGGTAAATACGACTACGTCATCGTGGGCGCAGGAACGGCAGGTTGTGTATTAGCTAATAGATTGACCCGTGATCCCAACGTAAGCGTGTTGTTGATCGAAGCTGGGGCCAAAGACGACTACATATGGATCCATATCCCGGTCGGCTATCTGTATTGCATCAATAATCCTCGTACTGATTGGTTATATCGCACCGAAGCAGATATCGGTCTGAATAATCGCAGCTTGATTTATCCGCGTGGAAAAGTACTGGGCGGATCTTCTTCAATTAACGGCATGATTTATATGCGTGGCCAGGCCCGCGATTACGATCAATGGGCAGCGCTCACCGGCGATGATCACTGGCGCTGGGAAAATGTCTTGCCGGTTTTTAAGAAAAGTGAAGATCACTACAACGGCGCGACCGCATTTCATGGTGCTGGTGGCGAATGGCGTGTAGAAAAACAGCGTTTGTCATGGCAAATTCTGGATGCTTTCCGCGATGCAGCAGCCGAAACCGGGATTCCCAAAGTTGACGATTTCAATCAGGGGGATAACGAAGGGGTGGGCTATTTTGATGTTAATCAAAAACGCGGCATCCGATGGAACGCGTCAAAGGCATTTTTGCGCACAGCCGTACGACGCGGAAATCTGGAAATCATGACTGGTTGCCACGTAAAACGTCTTCAGATTAATGATGGCGCGCAAGGTAAAGAATGCAACGGTGTTGAATTCACCGGCGGTGGCAAAGAATGGTCGGCTGAAGCGACAAAAGAAGTTTTATTATGTGCTGGCGCGGTGGGATCGCCGCATATATTGCAGTTTTCAGGGATTGGTCCGGCAGCGCTGTTACAGCAACACCAAATACCGGTATTGGTAGATGCACCAGGGGTCGGCGAAAATTTGCAGGATCATTTACAAATACGGATGGGCTTCAAGGTCAAGGGCGTCAAAACATTAAACATGATGACCAGCACCTGGCTGGGGAAAATGAAAATCGGCCTGGAATATATGTGGTCTCGCAGCGGTCCGATGTCGATGGCACCGTCGCAATTAGGCGCATTTGCCAAGTCAGATGCTAGCCAGAAAACGGCTAATCTTGAGTATCACGTCCAGCCATTATCGTTAGAAAAATTCGGCGATCCGTTGCATAATTTTCCGGCGTTTACTGCCAGCGTATGCAACTTACGCCCGACTTCCCGGGGACATATTCGGCTGGCTTCAGGTGATCCTTTGGCAGCCCCAAAAATTACCTTAAATTACCTCGCGACCGAAGCTGATCGTAAAGTCGCAGCAGCATCTGTGTTGCTGACACGGAAAATTGCTGCTGCACCAGCATTGCAAAAATATGCACCGGAAGAGTTTCTGCCGGGCCTGAAATTTCAAACTGAAGCCGAATTAATTCGCGCTGCCGGTGACGTCGGAACGACCATTTTTCATCCTGTTGGCACTTGCATGATGGGTAAAGTTGGCGATAAATTAGCCGTAGTTGATAGTAAATTACGTGTAATTGGCGTAAATAAGTTGCGTGTGGTGGATGCTTCTATTATGCCGACGATTACCTCTGGCAATACCAATTCGCCGACGGTGATGATTGCAGAAATGGCCGCTAAATTTATTTTAGAAAAAACTGATAAATAGTTTTGATGCAGCATTAATATGCCACCGCCAGAGTGCGTCGACATTTTATTTAAAGATACTAATTATGTGCACTTAATACGGTACTTTTACGTATTGCTGCGTTGGATACATCTCTGTAATATGCGTGAAAAAGGCGCTAGGTTGAATAACAATTGCGCAATAAGTTGCAGTATGGTCGGGCTTAAAACGCGTTATTAAAACGCAGTATAAAAGTATTCCTAACATATCCTGGCACATAGAAAAATCATAAGGAGACCGGATGAGCGACATCATCTTGGAAACAAAAAACCTGACGAAAGAATTCAAGGGTTTTACAGCGGTAAATAACGTTAACTTACAAGTTGAGCGTGGTCATATCCATGCATTAATCGGGCCTAACGGCGCGGGCAAAACAACTTGTTTTAATTTGCTGACTAAATTTCTGGTGCCGACTTCCGGCCAAATTTTATTTAACAATCGCGACATTACTTCCGCTGCACCAGCGCAGATTGCGCGTCAGGGAATTATTCGGTCGTTTCAAATTTCTGCCGTGTTTCCGCATTTAACTGTGATGGAAAATGTGCGAATAGGCTTGCAGCGCACGCTGGGAACTTCTTTTCATTTTTGGAAAAGCGGTAATACCTTATCCCAGTTAAGAGATCGCGCAATGGCGTTATTGGCGGAGGTTGATCTGACCGAATTTGCCGACACATTAACCGTGGATTTGCCGTATGGCCGTAAGCGCGCGTTGGAAATTGCAACGACGCTGAGTATGGGACCAGAGCTGATGCTGCTTGACGAACCGACGCAAGGCATGGGCCACGAAGACGTTGATCGCGTCACAGCGCTGATCAAAAAAGTATCGGTAGGCCGCACCATTTTAATGGTGGAACATAACATGGGCGTGGTCTCCGGAATTTGCGACAAAATCAGCGTGCTGCAACGTGGCGCGGTGTTGGCCGAAGGACGCTATCAGGAAGTGTCGACCAATCCGCTGGTCATGGAAGCCTATATGGGCACCGAAGCTGCCGCACTTGAAGGAGCGCATTAATGTCGTCAACGTCGTCTGTTATTTCTCCGGATGCAGGGACTTCTGCAACTACCTCTAATGTTAGCGGTACACCACCGGCATTAAGCATCAGCAATCTGCAAGCCTGGTATGGCGAATCACATATTTTGCACAACGTTAATTTGACGGTAAACGCAGGTGAAGTCGTGACATTACTCGGCCGCAATGGTGCGGGCCGTACCACAACGATGCGTGCCATCATGGGGTTGACCGGCACACGCAAAGGCGCAATTCGTATCGGTGGAGTCGAAACAATCGACTTGCCTACGCATAAAATTGCGCATCTCGGTGTTGGTTATTGTCCTGAAGAACGCGGTATATTTTCGTCGCTTTCAACTGAGGAAAATTTACTCCTGCCACCGTCTGTTTCGAAGACGGATAAAGGCATGTCGATAGCGGAAATTTATGCGATGTTTCCGAATCTGGAAGAGCGCAAAAATAGTCAGGGAACACGCCTGTCGGGTGGTGAACAGCAGATGCTTGCGGTGGCGCGGATTTTACGTACCGGTGCGCGTTTATTGTTGCTCGATGAGATTTCAGAAGGGCTTGCGCCAGTGATTGTGCAAGCGTTGGCACGTATGATTTTGCTGCTGAAATCAAAAGGTTATACGATCGTGATGGTCGAGCAGAATTTCCGTTTTGCAGCGCCGTTGGCTGACCGTTTTTATGTCATGGAACACGGTCAGATTGTTGAGACTTTCGGTGCCTCGCAGTTACAGGAAAAAATGCCGGTATTGAATACATTATTAGGTGTGTAGGGCAGGGTAGAAGTGAGGAAAGGACAGCTTTAATCCTTTCGAATGGCATTGATTGAATGGCGGTGGGTACAACGTCTGAGACAACGCTGAGATCAACATTTAATAACGCATAAATAGTAAAAAATGGAGAAGACATTGAACATCAAATTCAAAGCATTGACACTAGCAGTCGCCAGCACAGTCGCTTTCGGCATCGCCGGACCAGCAGCGGCGCAAATATCCGGCGACGTCATTAAAATTGGCTTTATCACCGATATGTCGAGCGTCTATTCCGATATCGATGGTCCTGGCGGCGCTGAGGCGATCAAAATGGCCATCGCCGATATGGGTGGCAGTATCAATGGCAAAAAAATTGAATTAATAGTGGCGGATCATCAGAATAAAGCCGACATTGCTTCTAGCAAAGCGCGTGAATGGTTCGATCAACAAGGCTTGGATATGCTGATCGGCGGCACCAATTCCGGCACGGCATTGGCGATGGCAAAAATTGCTTCCGAGAAGAAAAAACCTTTCTTTGAAATCGGCGCGGGCAGTACGCGTTTAACCAACGAAGAGTGCACGCCATACACCGTGCATTATGCGTATGACACGTACGCCTTGGCGAACGGCACTGGTTCAGCGGTAGTAAAGCAGGGCGGTAAAAGCTGGTATTTCCTGACAGCTGATTACGCGTTCGGTAACTCGCTGGAAAAAGATACGACAGCGGTTGTAAAGGCTTCTGGCGGTACTGTGTTGGGCGCAGTAAAGCATCCTCTGAATGCATCGGATTTCTCTTCTTTCCTGTTGCAGGCGCAAGCTTCTAAAGCGCAAATTATTGGTCTGGCAAACGCTGGCGGCGATACCATTAATGCGGTAAAAGCAGCGAACGAATTCGGCATTACTAAGACCGCCAAGTTGGCTGGTTTGCTAGTCTTTATTAACGATATTCATTCGCTGACATTGAAGCAGACCCAAGGTATGTATTTGACCGATAGCTGGTATTGGGATCAGGACGATGCATCACGTACTTGGGCGAAACGTTATTTTTCAAAAATGAAAAAAGAACCGTCGAGTTTGCAAGCTGCTGACTATTCGGCCGCTATGCAATATCTGACTGCGGTGAAGGCTATCGGTACTGATGATGGCGACAAAGTTATGGCGCAATTGCGGAAAGTAAAATTCAACGACATGTACACGAAGAACGCGTATTTGCGTCCTGATGGTCGGGTGGTGCATGACATGACGTTGTATCAGGTAAAGACACCGGCCGAATCCAAATACCCTTGGGATTATTTGAACAAAATTCAAACGATTCCTGCGGAAAAAGCATTTATGGCTAAAGCAGATTCTAAATGTGCGGCCTGGAAATAAACTGTCGCCATTAAAGTTTGCTTTACTGCATAGTTAACTTAGTCTGGCACAGTGGTGCGTAGTACGTTGCGGGTAATACGTCGTAGGCATCGCTGTGCTTTTTAATGCTTCATCACTTTTAAATATCCGCCAAAAAATTTTCTTTGCGTAGTTTAAGCCGACAAATACTGTGGCTTTGATACCGATAGAAGCGGGGACAAGATTAAAAGTGTTTTTATGATGACATTGCCATGGAATTGTTCGGCATCCCCCTTCAAGCCTTGATGAGCCAGCTTTTGCTCGGTCTGGTCAATGGCTCGTTTTACGCCATGTTGTCGCTGGGCCTTGCGGTCATCTTCGGTCTGCTCAACGTGATTAATTTCGCACATGGTGCGTTGTACATGATGGGCGCGTTTCTGGCCTGGATCGGGTTAACGTATTTCAATCTGAATTATTGGGTCATGTTGATTCTGGCACCGCTGATTGTGGGCGTGTTCGGCATCATCATTGAAAAAACCATGCTGCGCTGGTTATACAAACTCGATCATTTATACGGTTTGCTGCTGACCTTTGGTATCACGCTGATGGTGGAAGGTGTTTTTCGCTCCTTTTATGGTGTGTCAGGTCAGCCGTTTTCGGTGCCGGATGCGTTAAGCGGCGCGACGGATGTTGGCTTCATGATGTTGCCGAATTATCGCGCCTGGGTCGTGTTTGCATCGTTGGTGGTGTGCTTTGCGACCTGGTTTGTGATCGAGAAGACCAAACTCGGCGCGTATTTGCGTGCTGGCACCGAGAATCCCAAACTGGTTGAAGCCTTTGGTATTAACGTGCCGCTGATGGTTACCCTGACGTATGGCTTCGGTGTCGCTTTGGCGGCCTTTGCCGGGGTGCTGGCGGCCCCGGTGATCCAGGTCTCACCACTGATGGGCTCGAACCTGATTATCGTCGTCTTCGCGGTTGTGGTGATCGGTGGCATGGGATCGATTATGGGATCAATCCTGACCGGTCTGGCCTTAGGCGTGATCGAGGGATTGACCCGGGTGTTTTACCCGGAAGCATCGGCGACCGTGGTCTTCATCGTGATGGCAATTGTCTTGATGATTCGTCCTGCCGGTTTATTTGGTAAAGAAAAATAGAAAAGACTGCAGCGCTTTAGTGCCCAGTAATAACCTGACAACCTAACGACGCGCGTGATTTATTGAGACGCAAGGATAAGCAGCATGAATAAAAAAATTCTGTACGGCGTAATACTGATCGCGGCGCTGGCCGCACCGTTCGGTATTTACCCGGTATTTCTGATGAAAATATTGTGCTTTGCATTATTTGCATGTGCTTTTAATTTACTGATTGGTTTCACCGGCTTGTTATCGTTCGGCCATGCCGCCTTTTTTGGCGGTGCCGGTTATGTTGCCGGTTATGCCTTGACCAAACTGGGCTTGCCGACTGAAGTCGGTTTAATCCTCGGCACGCTGGCAGGTGCACTGATCGGTTTGGTGATGGGCAGTCTGGCGATTCGGCGGCAGGGGATTTATTTCACGATGATCACGCTGGCGCTGGCGCAAATGGTATTTTTCGTATGTCTGCAAGCGCCATTTACAGGCGGCGAAGACGGTCTGCAAGGTGTTCCACGTGGCAAGTTGTTAGGAATGATTAGCCTTGAAAACGATCTGACCTTGTACTACGTTGTATTGGCGATTGCCGTGCTGGCGTTTGCATTGATTGTGCGCACGATTAATTCCCCGTTCGGACAAGTCCTGAAGGCGATTAAAGAAAATGAACCGCGCGCGATTTCGCTCGGTTACGACGTTGATCGCTATAAATTGCTGGCGTTTGTGTTGTCGGCAGGCCTGACTGGTCTGGCAGGCGCCACCAAGACGCTGGTATTAGGCTTTGAGACGCTCACAGACGCGCATTGGACCATGTCTGGGCTGGTGATATTGATGACGCTGGTTGGTGGTCTTGGCACGCTCACAGGGCCGATTGTAGGGGCGGTCATTATTATCGTGCTAGAAAATAAATTGGGCGATATCGGTAGCTGGCTGGCTGCGGTGACGCACATTGAATGGTTTAGCGGTTTAGGCGAATCGGTGACCATCGTTACCGGCTTTATTTTTATTGTGTGTGTGTTGGCGTTCAGGCGTGGAATAGTAGGGGAGATTGGCGCGCTATTTAAGCGACGCGTGGCGGGTAGCTAAGGGGATTATCTGCCGATAAGGATTTTTGCTGCGATTGAAGCCCGACCGGTTTGACTGGTCGGGCTTTTTTTATAGCCGTTTTATTCGTTTTTATGCCGCGTAATGATCGCTAAAATCTTAGTGGGAAGCCATCGCAAAAGGCGGTTTGCCGGCTTGTCTGGTGATGTCAACGTCGATCCCCAGACAGGTTTTAAATAGTTGCGTTGTCATCGTCGCTGCCGGTGTGTCCTGCGCCAATAGCGTGCCGTTGGCCAGCCATGCCAGTTGATCGGCATAACGCGCTGCCAGATTCGGGTCATGCATGATCGCCAGCACACCAATATTCCACGCGCTAGCCAGGCGTCTTAGTGTGGTCAGCATCTGATGTTGATGTGCCAGATCTAAAGCCGCGGTAGGTTCATCGAGCAATAAATATCGCGCTACCGGCGTCGATGTTTCTGCTGGCCGCAGTTGGGCCAATACACGTGCAAACTGAACGCGGGCTAACTCACCGCCGGATAGCGTCGTGACATCGCGCTCTGCCAGTGCGCTGGCATCGGCCAAAGACAACGCATCCATCGCAATGCTGCGGTTGGCGCTACTGTTGCCACCGCCGTGCGGATAGCGTCCTAGCAGCGCAATTTCTTTGCCCGTAAATGGAAAGGCGAATTGCACGCTTTGCGGTAAGACGGCGCGGGTTAGTGCCAACGTTTGTGGCGACATGGCATGCAGTGGAGTTGCATTGAACGTAATCGCGCCATCGACCTGCGCGCCATGTTTTATTTGCGATGGATGAAATTCGCCTGACAGCGCTTTCAGCAGCGTACTTTTACCTGCGCCATTTCGTCCTAGCAAGGCGACGATCTGGCCGGGCGCGATACGCAATGTCAGATCGCGCAAAATGGTTTGATTGCCGCGGCGTACCGATAATTGATGGGCGATGAGCATGATGCCGTTAATCCTTTTTTGCGGGTGTTATTACAAACCAAGCTGGCCGCGACGACGCCATAGCAGGGCAAGAAAGAAAGGGCCGCCTAAGAGCGCTGTCAATATGCCTAACGGCATCTCTGCCGGGGCGACAATGGTGCGGGCGACCAGATCGGCCAGCAACGTCAGGATCGCGCCAAATAACATCGCGCCGGGCAGCACAATGCGTTGATCCGGGCCGCAAGCAAGCCGGATGCAATGCGGCGCGACCAGGCCGATAAAACCGATGGTGCCGGTGCAGGCAACCAGCGCACCGATGCACAGCGCGCTGGCAATCAATACCGTGCGTTTGATAGCGAGTACCGAGACGCCCAGATGTTGCGCTTCGGCCTCGCCTAGCAGCATCACGTTGAGCGCGGCAGAATGACGTGCCAGTACCCCGATGCTGATCACCACGACCGGCACAGCGATGGTCAGCAACGACCATTGCGCACCGGCCAGACTGCCCAGATTCCAGAACGTTAATGTGCGTAATTGGTTGTCGCTGGCGATGTAGGTCAGCAAGCCGATGGCAGCGCCGGTTACGGCATTAATCGCGATGCCTGCCAATAGCAAAAGCGGCAACGCCAGACGGCCATGATTGGCGGCGATTTTGTAAACTAATGTGGCGACCGCCAATGCGCCGATAAACGCTGCCAGCATCGGCGCATACATGCCGCTGAATGCCAAAGCTGCAGGCCAGAACGTGGCACCCAACACAATCGTCAGCGCTGCGCCAAGCGCTGCACCGCTGGATACGCCGATAAGGCCGGGGTCTGCTAACGGATTGCGAAACAAGGCTTGCATCGCGCTTCCCGCCGCCCCAAAACCGCAGCCCACCAGTATCGCCAGCAGTACGCGTGGCAAACGAATATCGCGTAATACGGCGCGGGCCTGCATTTCTGCATCGCTCAGTTCGGCATCCGGCCACAGTAATCGTGGAATCTGTAAAGGATCAATCCGATATGCGCCAAGCGCTGCACAGAGCAGCGCGGTGATGCCCAGCAATAGCACGAGACCGATCAAAATCAAACGGCCGCGTGGTCGATATACGGCCAGCAGCGGCATCGTTGCTGGCGGTTGCATGCTGGCGTGAGAGAGCGAAGAAGACATGAAGTTTTATTGGCGATGTGGAGGTCAGGAGAACATTATTCAGGCATGCAATTGCGCAGATAATTTCGTCAGTGCTTCTGGCATACGCGGACCAAAACCGAGCAATAGCAACGAATCCATATCGGCCACTACGCGCCGATTTTTTGCTGCTGATGTGATGGCGATGCCGGGTGTGCTGATAAGGTTATTGATACCACCGATGGCGGCCAAACCTTCACTGGTCAGCATCAATACATCGGGCGCCGCCAGCACGGCGCTTTCGGCGGTCAGCGGCTTATAACCGGTGAAGCCTCCGCGCCCGTCTTCGCCACCCAACGCATTGATCGCGCCAGCGTAGCGAATCATCGCGTCGGCAGCTGTATCGCGTCCGGCGACCATCGCCTGAGTGCCGCTATTATTGAGAATAAACATCACACGCGGTGGCTTGCCGTTAGCGCGCCGATGGCCTGCTACCGCCGCCAATGCGGTCTGCCAATCGGCATCGAAACGTTGTAATAATTTGTCACCGCGAGGCGATAAATTCAACGCCGTGGCGGTGCCCAGAATTCGGTCCCGCACGACTTGCACATCGTGATGAATACCGAGTCTGACCACTTTCACGCCAGCCGCCGCAATTTGCGTCAAGGCAGCGGGCGGTCCCGCTTCAGCCGATGTCAGCAGAAGATCAGGATGCAGCGATAGTACGCCTTCGGCAGAAAGAGCGCGTTGATAACCGATCTTTGCCAGCGCTTGCGCAGCGGCAGGATAGGTGCTGGTGGTATCCGCGCCGACCAGCATCGCTTCAGCATTGAGGGCATATACGATCTCTGTGATGGCCCCGCCAGCAACCGCCACCCGGCGCGGCTGCGATGATTTCATAGCCTGTGCAGTAGCATTGGTTGATGTCAATAAAAGTGGCAACAATGCGACGCCGCTGCCTGCCAGTGCGCGCTGCAGTAATTGGCGACGAAGCTGAGAAAGTGGCGTTGTCATAGTGCGTTTAATCCCGCTAATTGTGTCGCTGCCAAACGCCATTCGGGCAACTCCGCCTGACCCGGTTTACGCACGCCAAATAACATGGCAATCGTGTTGCCTTCGGCATCAAATAATTCCAGCGAGGTAACGTCGCCATCGCTGGTTGGCTTGGTAATGACCCAGCTGCTGGCGATGTGATCTTCACGCAAATGCAGATTAAATCCCGGGTCGAGAATATTGATCCATGGTCCCATTACTTTGATGTTGGCAACCGGGCCCGAATGAATTTGAATCATGCCTGGATTGCTGACGAAAACCATGATCGGCAACGCGCTGGCAGCCGCGTTTTCCAGTAAATTTTTTAACGCAGCGTTGTCTACTTTGCGCGCATATTCTGGCGGCGCGAGGCGCAATGCCTGCGTGCGGTTGACGCCGAAATCACGCAACAAACCAAAAAATTGATGCGTGTCATTCATACCGCGCCAGCGGGTCTGAAAGCCTGCTACATCGATCTCGCTGTCAGGTTTTTCTACTACAGCAGGCACAGCTGGTGCGACAGTTATTCCGGGTTGCTGATCGACGTCGCGCCAGCGTGCAACCAGCAGATTGAAGGCCGCATGATCGCTATGTTCACGCAAAAATACTTTGTGCACAGCGGTGCCGTGGCGATCAAAAAATTGCAGACTTTTTTGCGTGCCGTTGGCTGTTTCGTCGATGACTGCGCAGCCTAAATGCCATTGTTGATAGAAGATGCGTAAATCAATTTCTTCGCCCAGCGCCAGGCCGACATGGCCGTTATGCGACATCTTTTTATACGGTCCATCCTTCTCATGCACCGCGCTGTCGTTGCGTGTCAGCGCCATCACGGAGCCGAGTTGCTGGACCTCTTCAAAGAGTGAAATGAAGTCGGATTTCAGGCGAATTGCTTCGACCCCGATACAGGCTGCAATGGCCTCGCCTTCGGAAATGCCGATGGCTTCCGCTGCATCGCGATTACGCAATTTTAGCTGCGTTTTTGCATCTAAAAAAGCGCTGCGTAAATCCTTTCCGGAGGCTAAAACAGGTGGAATAAATGCCGGTTTTTGCATGTCATGTGCGATTGAAGTGGTCATGGATTTTTCCTTTTTTAATATTGCAATTTCAGGCCGATATTGAAACTGCGGCCCGACGCGGTGTAAGCATCTTTAACGGTGGAGTTATCGGCCAAACCGCGCACGTCTGACCAGTTCCAATATTTGTTATCGAATAAATTGTTGATCCCGGCGTACAGCGTGGCGTATTTATTGAAGTTATAGCCAGCCCGAATATCGGTGACGGTGGCGGAGGGCGGAGCGAAATAAGTCGGCGTTGAGATGTCGCTGCGGCGCTTGCCGGCCTGATAGCTGACATCGGTTTGCGTGAACCAGCGCTCGCTGGGTTCGTAGCGCAGCCCGACCACGGCCATGAACGGATTAACGGTATCGAGTGGCTTGCTTTGACCGCCGTTTTGGGTGCTGCCTTTGGTATACGCCATGCCCGCTTTGATGCCGAGGCCGCTGGCAAATTGCCAGTCGAGGCGCGCTTCCAGTCCGCTGATCCGCGCTTGGCCGCGATTGATATATTGGTAAATGTACGGATCGACAAACGGGCGTCCGCTGCCGCTGACGACTTCTTGCGAGATGAAATTGCGATAGCGTCCGGTAAATGCGGCAGTGCTATAGCGCAACGTATTGTTGTCGTCACCGCTGATTTTGCCGCGTAGACCTAATTCAAATGTGTTGCTGGTTTCTGGCTTTAGATCGGGGTTACCGATGGTTGCATAGCCGTAGATCGGGTTACCAAAGTTATTGTTGACCTGATCCGGTGTTGGCGTGCGGAAGCCGCGTGCGTATTGCACGTAGGGGATTAAGGCCGGACTCACTTCATACATCAGCGCCAGTCTTGGCGATACTGCGTGACCGCTGGAAGTGGTGGCTTTGCCGGTGTAGGCGGGGTCGTTGGTTTTGGGCGATAGGCGATAGGAGTCGAAACGTACCCCAGGCACCAGCGTTAATGCGTTATGCGAGCCGAACTGGATTTCATCTTGCAGGAAAGCGCCGAACAAGGTGTAGTCGGTATCAGGGAAAGCTTTGCTGGGGAAAGGATCTTCTCCAACGCCCGGAACGGTGCCGTTACGCAGTCCGGTGATCTGCGCCATGCTCGTGTCTAGGCCGTAGACTAATTTGTGCCGTAGCGGGCCTGTAATGAGGCCGCTTTCAGCCTGTGCCGAGCCGCCAATCGTCTTTTCGGTATAGATGTTATCGCGGGTGCGATCTGCTGCCGGTCTGCGTTGCTCATAAGAGTATTGACGATTGCTGGCGTCTTGATAATACAGTTGGGCATGGGCTTTTTGGATTAACCAGTCGCCACTTTCTTTGCCGCCAGTGAAATCGTAATCTAGGCTGTAGCGATTGCGTTCGACCCGATCATCGGCGCGCAAACTCAGGGTTGTTGCGGTGATCGCGGACAGTACATTTGATTTGGTGTGGCCTTCATGATGTTCTAGTGTCAGCGTTAATTTGTCACGCGGACTGGCTTTGAAGACGACTTTTCCGAGCAATGAATTGCTGTCGCCATCCTGTGGATTTGGGGTGTCGCGATTGACACCGACAACACCGCGCTGACCTTGATTTTTTACTTCATGCGTTTGGCGCGTGTTAGCAATCAGCATGGCTTCAAAGCGTTCGCCGCCGAAGGCTGCCACTGCCGTTGTAGAGACGCTGCCATCTGCGGAATCATAGGAAGGCTTGATCGAAAAGTAGGTTGGTTTTTTGAAGATATCGAGAAAATCGGCAGGGTCTTTTGTGATGAAATTTACCGCACCAGTCAGCCCATCGCTGCCGTACATGGAAGAGGCTGGACCGCGCAAAATTTCCACCCGTTTATAGAGATCCATATCGCCATAATCACCGCGTCCGGATTCGAGTGGACCAAATGAAAATGCGCTTGGCAGACGAATGCCGTCTTCCATCAAAAGAATTCGGTTACCTTCTAGCCCGCGAATGTTGATGCCTTCATTCCCGCCGCGCCCGCCTGCGGTGGCAGCGGATGACGGGCGATACGGCCCACGTCGCACCGTGACACCCGGTTCGTATCGCAATAAATCCTTTATATCTTTCGCCTGTTGTTCTTCAATCGTGGCGGCATTGATGACGGAAATGCTGCTCGGCGTCTGCGATAACGGCTTCTCGGATCGGGTTGCGGTGACTGAGATTTCTTCCAGTGCGCGCTCGGGATTGCCAGCTTTATAGGCGGCGAGTGTGGTCGTGGTGGCCGGGCTGTCTGTGTAGGATTGCGCGGATACGGGTAACGATGCGGTGGCCGCAATTAAGGCTAAAAAACGAGTAGTGATAGCGAGTTCCGATAACGGAAATCGCGATGATGCGCTGAACATAACGTACTCCAGAGACAATAAAATGCTTGCTGGCTGGCGACGTTAGAGGTGGCTGGCTGAAAAGGGAAATTGCATCAGCGAAAGCTGTGCAACTAATGCGGATCATTATAGATGAGAACTATTCTCATTTGTGAAATATTAATATTAAAAATTTGGATGAATTTATCTTCATCGAAATTAGATTTATCTGCATTGGAAAAGGGCATTGCTATGCCGGTGGTTTCGTTGGACATGACGCTGAATGAGCCTATTTTGTTTCACGTGAAACCATCCCATGCTGTTTATCAATCGGTAAAATTGGGCCTCCCGAATTTACCTACTTCAATACGATCATTTTTTTGCTATCCATTCGTCACACCTCTTTATTATTTGGTACTCAACTCAAGGCGGAATATGTTTGATATTTCCCGATTTCATGCTGAGTTACGCACTTTTGGCGGTTGCTGGTTTTCTTGCTGGATTAATTGATGCTGTCGTGGGGTGGGGTGGATTGATACAAATTCCGGCGATATTTTCTATTTTGCCGACGACAGCGCCAGCCACTACTTTTGGTACCAATAAGTTGGCTGGGATATTTGGTACTAGCGCAGCGGCGGTGAGTTTTGGACGACGGGTAAAGATGGCTTGGAGCGCGGTGGTTCCCGCAGCTACGGGGACTTTTTTATTTTCATTTCTTGGCACCGTTACCGTCACCCATATTCCCATCGACGCAATCCGTCGAGCTTTGCTATTCATTTTATTAGTGGTAGCCATATTGATTGGATGTGGAATCGGGTTTTATGATGGGCTTTTTGGTCCTGGTAGGGGTAGCGCTCTGATTTTTCTATTTATACGGGTTTTTAATATTGATTTTAAAAACCGGTTACGACCCCTTTTTGAAATAAAAGCATTTGTTTCACGTGAAACAATTTCTACATTCTCTGGAATTGTTGGACTGAATGTTTCACGTGAAACCATAAAATTTAGACCAGAATGTCGTGCGGGCAAGTTTGTTACTTATGAGAGTTGGAATCGTGTAATGGCCGTCGGCGCATCTATTGCGCCACGCTATCGATAAAAGTTATTAATATCGGGCATCAATACCACAAGTGCGGCCAACAAGCGGGCGGTGGGTGTCAAATGGATTTATAATCACGCCTCTGTTCACCGTCTCATCGAGGCGCACTATGCTCTTTCCTACAAATTTTGATGTAATCGTTGTCGGTGGCGGCCATGCTGGCACCGAAGCTGCCCTGGCTTCAGCGCGCATGGGCCAAAAAACCTTATTGCTCACCCATAACATTGAGACCCTTGGTCAAATGTCCTGCAATCCCTCGATCGGTGGGATTGGCAAAGGCCATTTGGTAAAAGAGGTCGATGCAATGGGTGGCGCGATGGCGATCGCCACGGATGAAGCCGGAATCCAGTTCCGGATCTTAAACTCCTCCAAAGGCCCGGCAGTCCGTGCAACCCGCGCTCAAGCTGATCGTATTCTGTACAAACAGGCGATCCGTTCACGTCTCGAAAATCAACCGAATTTATGGCTGTTTCAGCAGGCCGTGGATGATTTGATCGTCGAAGGCGATCGCGTAGTTGGCGCTGTCACGCAAGTCGGTATTCGCTTTCTGAGCCGCGCTGTGGTCTTGACTGCAGGTACTTTCCTTGACGGCAAAATTCATGTCGGCTTGAATAACTACGCGGCGGGCAGGGCGGGCGATCCGCCTGCGATTTCATTGTCGGCCCGATTGAAAGAATTGAAGTTGCCGCAAGGCCGTTTGAAAACCGGCACGCCGCCACGGATTGATGGTCGCACGATCGATTTTTCTTTGATGCAACCGCAGCCCGGCGATCTTGATTCTGTTCCGGTATTTTCGGTCATGGGTAACGCCGCCATGCATCCGGCCCAAATGCCGTGCTGGATTACGCATACCAATTTACAAACGCATGACATTATTCGTGCTGGCCTTGATCGTAGCCCGATGTATACCGGCGTGATCGAGGGCGTAGGTCCGCGCTATTGTCCGTCGATTGAAGACAAAATTCATCGCTTTGCGGGCAAGGATTCGCATCAGATATTTTTGGAACCAGAAGGCCTGACGACCAACGAATATTATCCAAATGGCATCTCTACCAGTTTGCCATTTGATGTGCAACTGGCGTTGGTACAGTCGATGGTTGGTTTGGAGAACGCCCATATTTTGCGTCCCGGCTATGCGATTGAATATGATTATTTCGATCCACGTGGACTGAAGGCTTCGCTTGAAACCAAGTCGATTAGCGGTCTGTATTTTGCTGGTCAGATCAATGGCACGACCGGTTACGAAGAAGCTGCTGCACAAGGCATGCTGGCGGGCTTAAATGCCGCCTTGCAGACTCAGGAGCGAGATGCCTGGACTCCACGCCGCGACGAAGCTTATCTGGGCGTGTTGGTCGATGATTTGATTACGCAGGGCGTGCTTGAACCGTATCGGATGTTCACCAGCCGTGCCGAATATCGCTTGAGTTTGCGCGAAGATAACGCCGATCTGCGCCTGACCGAAATCGGTCGTCAATTAGGATGTGTTGGCGATGCGCAATGGGAACAGTTCGAGAAAAAACGCGAAGCAGTGGCAATGGAAATGGAACGCTTGCGTTCGACCTGGGTTAACCCGCGGATTTTGTCGGATGCTGAAGCAGAAAGAGTTGTTGGAAAAGCAATTGAACGTGAGTATGCATTGGTAGATTTGTTGCGCCGTCCCAACGTTACTTATGATGCGCTTGTCACCCTAAAAGGCATCGATGGTCAGGATTTAGGCGGGCCCGGCGTGCAAGACGATACGGTCAAAGAGCAGGTGGAAATTCAGGTTAAATACGCCGGCTACATTGATCGTCAGGCGCGCGAAGTAGAGCGCCACGAGCACAGCGAAAATCTGAAATTGCCAGCCGATTTCGATTATCTGCAAGTGCAATCGCTATCGATGGAAGTACGGCAAAAATTGCATCAACAGCGTCCAGAAACTTTTGGTCAGGCTTCTCGGATTGCCGGTGTAACGCCTGCCGCGCTGTCGTTATTGCTGGTACATCTGAAAAAAGGCAGCATGAAAAAAGCCGACAAACGCGTGGATGGCGACGAGCAAGCAGCGTAATCTGATACCGGGATAACCGATACGTGGCTAAGTTGAATACATTAAATAGCAAAGGATTGCTGGCATGAGTGAAGTAGATACCAACGTAGATGGCGCGCTTGCTGCAACTTTGCGGGACGGTGCGCAGAAACTGGGCATTGGCCTGAATGACGTGCAACAGACGCAATTGTTGGCTTATCTGGCTTTGCTGGCAAAATGGAATCGTACCTATAACCTGACCTCAATCCGGGAGCCGGCGCAAATGATGACGCATCATTTGCTGGATTCACTGGCGGTGATCCCTGCATTTATAGGCGCAAAAAATGTCCTGGATGTAGGCGCTGGCGGCGGCTTGCCTGGTATGGTGTTGGCGATCTGGGGCATGACATCGCAGCCGGAAATGCGAGTGTCTATGATTGATACCGTGCATAAAAAAACGGCATTTCTGACGCAGGTCAAAGCAGAAATGGGCCTGAAAAATGTACGCGTACACACGGCGCGTGTAGAGCAATTAGAAGTCCCGCAAAAGTTTGATGTGATTACTTCGCGGGCTTTTGCCGAGCTGTCCGACTTTATCAACTGGTCGGCGCATTTGCTGACCGACGATGGTCAGTTCATTGCGCTAAAAGGTGTGCAGCCGGATGATGAAATAGCGCGCTTGCCCAATGGCTGGAAAGTCACTGAAGTGCGTCCGATTTTGGTGCCGGGTCTGGATGCGGAGCGCCATCTGATTTACATTCGACGGGCCTGATCATGAAAAAATATTTTGGCTTATTGGCGTTGTTGATGGCGATACCGCCTTCCACCATGCTGGCACAAAATGCGGCAGGCGTTGGAACGATAATCGCATCTCCGGTAACGGCTGTGTCTTCTGTAGACTTGGCCCGCTATGTCGGAAAATGGTACGAAATTGCACGCTTTCCAAATAGCTTTCAGAAAAAGTGCAGCGGCAACGTTACTGCCGAATATAGTACGCGCACCGATGGCAATATTGACGTGTTGAATCGTTGCCAGAAAAGCGACGGGGCAGTGGTGAAAGCGGCCGGGGTTGCGCGGGTTGTGGATACGGCCAGCAACGCTAAATTAAAAGTGCGTTTTGCACCGGCATGGTTGGCATGGCTGCCGATGGTCTGGGGCGATTATTGGGTGCTTGAGCTGGCATCGGATTATTCGTATGCCGTAGTGGGCGAGCCGGGGCGCAATTATTTATGGGTGTTGTCGCGCTCACCATCGTTGCCGGATGCTGTGTATCAGAGTGCGCTGACCAAAGTCGCCGCGCAAGGATTTGATGTCAGTAAGCTGGTCAAGACTAAACAAGACTAATCAAGCGTTGGAGCGATGATGAACGCATTTTTTAACACCTTCGGTATTACTGACGTTTGGCAATTGATTGCCGCGACGGTCGTCTTTTTGATGTTGCCGGGACCGGGCACGTTTTGCCTGTTGTCCAGCGCAGGAAAAAATGGTTTACGGGGTGGCTTTGCAGCGATGGCAGGGGTCATGATGGGCGATGCAGTGCTGATGTTTCTGGCTGCAATCGGCGTCGCGGCATTGTTGCATGCGAATCTGATTTTATTTAAAGGCGTCCAATATCTCGGCGCTGTTTATCTGGCTTATCTGGGATTTAAATTACTACGGGCAAAAAGTGGCGGCGCGAGCGGGCTGACACCGTTTTCAAATCTTGCGGATTTGCGTCGCGGTTTTTTTGTGACGCTGATTAATCCTAAGGCAATCATTTTTTACATGGCTTTTTTCCCGCTGTTTATCAATCCAGTGACACAGCGCGGCAGTATCACTTTTCTGACAATGGGCTTAATCATTTCCAGCTGCTCGGCAATTTACGGTAGTCTGCTTGTGCTGGTAGGCAATGCTGCTGCTAAACATTTGGCGCGCCACCGTCTCATCACTGCTTTTGCTTCTAAAGTCGCAGGAATTTTCCTGATTGGCTTTGGGATTAAGCTGACGACCAATTAATAACAATATAACGATTTCATTACATGGCAAAAATATTCTGCGTCGCCAATCAAAAAGGTGGAGTTGGTAAAACAACTACTGCTGTTAATCTGGCCGCTGGCTTGGCTCAACTCAATCAACGTGTATTGCTGGCCGATCTCGATCCGCAAGGAAACGCGACGATGGGGGCGGGTATCAATAAGGGCACATTAAAGGGCTCGATTTACGAAGTGCTGTTGGGCATGGCGAATATCAAAAGCGTGCGCGTGGTTTCTGAAACAGGCAATTTTGATGTGTTGCCAGCGAACCGTGAATTGGCTGGCGCTGAAGTTGAAATGGTAGAGCTGGAAAATCGCGAAAAACGTCTTAAGGATGCGATTGCCAGTATCGCCGATGAATACGATTTTATTTTGATCGATTGTCCGCCAGCACTGTCGTTGTTAACCCTGAACGGCTTGTGTGCAGCGAACGGCGTGATCATTCCGATGCAGTGCGAATACTATGCGCTTGAAGGTCTGTCGGATTTGGTCAATACCATTAAAAAAGTTCATGCAAATTTAAATACCGATTTGAAAATTATCGGTTTATTACGAGTAATGTTCGACCCGCGTATGACGCTGTCGCAGCAGGTATCGACAGAGCTTGAGCAGCATTTTGGCGATAAGGTTTTTAAAACCGTCATCCCGCGCAATGTACGTCTGGCCGAAGCGCCGTCGTATGGCATGCCGGGCGTCTGTTTTGATCCCGCTTCGAAAGGGGCGCAGGCCTATATTGCGTTTGGTGCCGAGATGGTCGAGCGTATCAAAACAATGTGATTGGTAACGTAAAGATAATTATGGCAACGAAAAAATCAAAAGGCCTGGGCCGCGGCCTGGATGCACTGCTAGGCGGTTCGACCGATATTACCGAAGCAGTTCCGACCATTCCCGGCGCGCCTTCGGTATTGCCGGTTGCCGTGATGCAGGCCGGTAAATATCAGCCGCGTACGCGCATGGATGAAGGTGCGCTTGCCGAGTTGGCAGCCTCGATTAAAGAGCAGGGCTTGTTGCAACCGATTCTGGTGCGCCCGATTGCGCAAAAAAACGGTGCTCAGCATTACGAAATTATTGCCGGTGAACGGCGTTATCGTGCTGCGCAAATTGCCGGACTGATAGAAGTGCCGGTGTTGGTGAAGGATGTCGATGATCAGGCCACGGCAGCAATGGCGCTGATCGAAAACATTCAACGTGAAGATCTGAATCCGCTAGAAGAAGCGCAGGGTATTCATCGCCTGATTACCGATTTCGATTTCACGCATGAAAAGGCGGCGCTTTCAGTTGGACGCTCGCGCAGTGCGGTATCGAATTTGCTGCGCTTATTGAATCTGGCCAAGCCAGTTCAAACCATGTTGATGGCCGGTGACATTGACATGGGCCACGCCCGTGCATTGCTGGCAGTGGACGCGGCGACGCAGATCACGTTGGCGAATCAAGTTGTCGCAAAGCGGATGTCAGTGCGCGATGCCGAGAAACTGGTTACGCGTACCACTGCTGAACAAAACGCGGTCGCGCGTCCGCTCGGTAAAAGTAAGGATAAGTCGCGTGACATCGCACGCCTGGAAGAAGAGTTATCCGATTTACTGGCAACGTTGGTGACGATCAAGACCGGTGCAAAAAATCGCGGCCAGTTAATTATTGATTTTTCCGATCTGGATACGCTGGATGGATTGATTACCCGCCTTCGAGGACCGGAGTAAGGTCGCAACATTACCGTCATTCGGGACGTCATGGCTGGACACATTTCACAATATTGGTGCAGACAATCACCTCGATGCGGCAAGCAATCGCAGTGATTGGCGGCAGGGAAGGGACAGACTGGCACAACCTGGCGGTTCCAAAACTGTTGTATCGCGTGACATAAGCTTATGATTCTTTTGCAAAAGTTTGACGTGAACAACATGCTGATCGTATAATCCTCGGGCTTCTAAAACTGCCGTGAGCGCACTCATCTGGACGCCCGGTTCTGCACAATTTAGGATCAGTATGTTGCGTATTGTGCTCTTGCAATTTATCGTCACAGTCGTTGTTGCAGGTGTGGCAGGGCTATTGGGTGGGATGTCGGGATTTATTTCCGCACTGCTCGGTGGCATGTGTTGTGCAGTGCCGAATGGTTTATTTGCACTGCGCCTTTTTTTCAGCGCGCGCAAACCTGGCGGCGCGAACCCGATATCGTTTTTTATCGGTGAGTTTATCAAAATTGCTACGACGGTTGCGCTCTTGGGCGCAGTTGTATGGTTGTACCACGGTGTCAATTGGCTGGCTTTTGTCGTCAGCTTTATCGTGGTGCTGAAAAGTTACTTTATCTTACTATTTAGACGCCAATCATGACTGCAGCTGTTCTCGACGCACCTCTTACGCCCTCCGAATATATTGTCCATCACCTTGGACATCTTGCGACGAGTCACCAATCTAAAATTGTTGATTTTTCCGTCATCAATATCGATACCGTTTTCTGGTCAGTGTTTGCCGGTGTACTCGGTTGCTTGCTGATGTATGTGGCAGCACGTGGCGCGACCGCTGGCGTACCAGGCCGTTTTCAGGCTTTCGTCGAGATGATGGTCGAGATGGTCGAAAACCAGTCTAAAGAAATCGTTCATGGCGACCGCAGCTTCATCGCGCCGCTTGCACTGACAGTTTTTGTGTGGGTTGCCCTGATGAACTCGCTCGATTTCCTGCCGGTTGATATGTTCTCAAGCTTCTTCAAGCTGGTTGGACTGGATGGCATCATTTCGCATCACCGCGCTGTACCGACTGCCGACTTGAACGGCACGATGGGAATTGCCTTGGGTGTGCTAGTCCTGATGCTGTTTTATAGCGTCAAGATCAAAGGCGTAGGCGGCTTTGTGCATGAATTGTTGGCGGCGCCTTTCGGTATCTGGCTGGCCCCTTTCAATCTGTTATTGAATCTTATCGAATTCGCTGCAAAAACCGTATCGTTGGGAATGCGACTGTTCGGCAATATGTACGCCGGTGAGTTGTTGTTCCTGTTGATTGCATTGCTGGGTTCTGCCGCCACCACATTTGGTTTCGTCGGACACGTGATTGCTGGTTCGATCTGGGCGATTTTCCACATCTTAATCGTGTTGCTGCAAGCATTCATTTTCATGATGTTGACCCTTGTCTACATCGGTCAGGCGCACGAAAAACATTAAGATGCGGGGATAACATGCCGCCTCGGACAATCAGTGTCAGGCGCTCTGAGCGGCACTCCCGGCAGTAGTAGGTTTTTGTGGTTTATTTTTTTGATTTGCCTTTTGTATTAACTTTAACTTTGAAGGAATTGTCATGACGGATCTCTCTTTTGTTGCTTTGGCTTGTGGTTTGATTATTGGTTTGGGCGCAATCGGTGCTTGTATCGGTATCGCTATCATGGGCGGTAAATACCTTGAGGCATCCGCACGCCAACCAGAACTGATGAACACTTTGCAAACTAAAATGTTCTTGCTGGCTGGTTTGATCGACGCTGCGTTCCTGATCGGTGTTGGTATCGCCATGTTGTTCGCTTTCGCAAATCCATTCGTACCTAAGTAATTCGGGCAGCATAGCCGATTCTCATTTTGCTGAAATTATTTCAGCACACGTTATTCTGAGAAGGAAATTACCGTGAACTTAAATGCAACATTGTTTGCGCAGTTCGTGGTCTTCTTTATCCTCGCCGGCTTCACGATGAAATTCGTGTGGCCGCCGTTGATGAAAGCGCTCGATGAGCGTACCAAGAAGATTGCGGACGGCCTGGCAGCCGCTGATCGCGGCAAGGCAGATCTGGCAGCCTCTGAAAAGCGGGTACAGGCAGAAATGGCATCAGCGCGCGACGAAGGTCAAAAGCGTATTGGCGAGGCTGAAAAGCGCGCTCAGCTGATTATTGATGACGCCAAAAAAACGGCCTCTGAAGAAGCAGCACGTATCGTTAGCAATGCTAAAGCGGATGCAGATCAGCAAGTAACTAAAGCACGCGAAGGTTTGCGCGATGAAGTTGTTACTCTGGCTGTTAAAGGCGCAGAACAGATTCTGAAGCGCGAAGTCAACGCAGCGGCCCACGCCGATTTGTTGAACCAACTGAAAACAGAGCTGTAATCATGGCTGAAATCGCAACGATTGCCCGCCCTTACGCAGATGCGCTGTTCCGTGTAGCCAAGTCGCAAGATTTGGTTGCATGGTCTGGTTTGATCAATGAGATGGCACAAGTTGCTGCTCATCGAGATGTTCAGGCATTGGCGCAAAATCCCGCAGTGACACATCAGCAGGTTGCTGACATCTTTCTTGCGCTGTTGAAATCACCGTTGACTGACGAAGCCAAAAACTTTGTCAACACGCTGGTTGCAAATGGTCGTTTGATCGCCTTGCCAGAAATCGCTGAGCAATTCCATGTGCTGAAAAATGCCCAGGAAGGTGCCGCCGATGTTGAAATCACCAGTGCTTTTGAGTTATCTGATGCACAAGTGCAAGAACTGCTGGTCACGTTGGAAAAGAAATTCGGCCGCAAGCTCAACCCTGCTGTCAAAGTCGACAGTGCGCTAATTGGTGGAGTGCGTGTGATAGTTGGCGACGAAGTGCTGGACACATCGGTACGCGCCAAGCTGCAACAGTTACATGTTGCGCTGGCAGCTTAATTAGCACCAGCAGCCGCATCGAAACTTTAACAACTGCATCGAATTGCGTGGCCCGAGTCCTTAGCGTAAGCCAAAGAGAAAAATTTTAGGAGTTAGTATGCAACTCAACGCGTCTGAAATCAGCGAACTGATCAAGAGCCGGATTCAAGGCCTTGGCGATACCGCTGAGATTCGTAATCAAGGCACGGTTATCTCCGTGTCCGATGGTATCTGCCGTATCCATGGTCTGTCTGACGTGATGCAAGGTGAGATGCTGGAATTCCCAGGTAATACATTCGGTCTGGCACTGAATCTGGAACGCGACTCAGTCGGTTCTGTGATTTTGGGTGACTTCGAGCACATCTCGGAAGGCGACATAGTCAAATGTACTGGTCGTATTCTGGAAGTGCCTATCGGTCCTGAACTGCGCGGTCGTGTTGTAAATGCGCTGGGTCAGCCGATCGATGGTAAAGGTCCAATCAACGCCAAGTTGACAGCACCGATCGAAAAAATCGCACCAGGCGTTATTGCACGTCAATCGGTTTCCGAGCCGATGCAAACCGGTATCAAGTCAATTGACTCGATGGTTCCAATCGGTCGCGGTCAACGCGAACTGATCATTGGCGATCGTCAAACTGGTAAGACTGCTGTAGCGATTGATGCGATCATCAATCAAAAAGGCCAAAACGTTACATGTATCTATGTTGCGATTGGTCAAAAAGCATCGTCGATCAAAAACATCGTGCGTTCGCTTGAAGCGCATGGCGCGATGGAATACACCATTGTTGTTGCTGCTTCTGCTTCCGAGTCGGCTGCGATGCAATTCGTATCGCCATACTCCGGTTGCGCGATGGGCGAATACTTCCGTGACCGCGGTGAAGATGCACTGATCGTCTACGATGATTTGTCTAAGCAAGCTGTTGCGTACCGTCAGGTATCGTTGCTGCTGCGTCGTCCACCAGGTCGTGAAGCTTACCCTGGCGATGTGTTCTACCTCCACAGCCGTTTGCTTGAACGTGCAGCACGCGTTAATCCAGCCTACGTTGAGGCTTTCACCAAAGGTGAAGTCAAGGGTAAGACTGGTTCATTGACCGCATTGCCGATCATTGAAACACAAGCTGGTGACGTTTCTGCTTTCGTTCCAACTAACGTTATTTCAATCACTGACGGCCAGATCTTCCTGGAAACGTCGCTGTTTAACGCTGGTATTCGTCCTGCGATTAACGCTGGTATTTCGGTATCGCGCGTTGGTGGTGCTGCTCAGACTAAAGTCATCAAGAATTTGTCCGGCGGTATCCGTACCGACTTGGCACAGTATCGTGAATTGGCTGCGTTTGCGCAGTTTGCTTCCGATCTGGATGCAGCAACCCGTAAGCAGCTCGATCGTGGCGCACGCGTTACTGAATTGTTGAAGCAAGCACAATACTCACCATTGCCGATCTCGTTGATGGCAGTGACATTGTTCGCGGTCAACAAGGGTTTCATGGATGATATTGAAGTGAAAAAAATGCTGCCATTTGAAGCGGCTTTGCATGATTTCATGAAAACCAGCCACGCACCGTTGTTGAAAAAGATCGAAGAAACCAAGCAACTAGACAAAGATGCTGAAGCTGCATTGTCTGCTGCAGTTGCTGATTTCAAAAAATCCGACGCGTATTAATTCTCTGGGGCTATAAGGAGTAACAACTCATGGCTACAGGCAAAGAGATACGCGGCAAGATCAAGAGCGTAGAAAATACGAAGAAGATCACCAAGGCGATGGAAATGGTCGCAGCCTCCAAAATGCGCAAAGCGCAAGACCGGATGCTGGCGGCTCGTCCCTACAGTGAAAAGATTCGGCATATCGCGTCTAACTTGTCGCAAGCGAATCCGGAATACACGCATCCGTTCATGACCAAGCAGGACAACGCGAAGACCGTTGGTTTCATTGTTGTCACAACCGACAAAGGTTTGTGCGGCGGGATGAATACCAATTCCTTGCGTCTGGTCACCAGCAAGATGCGTGAGCTGGAAGCAGCTGGGAATCAAATTCAAGCAGTTGCAATTGGTAATAAGGGCCTGGGTTTTCTGAACCGGGTCGGCGCTAAAGTTATTTCGCACGTTGTGCAACTCGGCGATACGCCCCATCTGGACAAGTTGATTGGCCCGGTGAAAGTATTGTTGGATGCATACGAAGAAGGTCGTCTGGACGCGGTATACCTCGTGTACACCAAATTCATCAACACCATGAGACAAGAGCCGACGTTGCAGCAATTGCTGCCACTGACCAGCGACCGTCTTGAGGCTGACGATAATGGTGGCCATCCGTGGGATTATATTTATGAACCGGATGTGCAAAGCGTTATCGATGATCTGTTATTGCGCTACGTCGAAACACTGATTTATCAGGCTGTTGCGGAAAACATGGCGTCTGAGCAATCAGCGCGGATGGTCGCAATGAAGTCTGCAAGCGACAATGCTGGGAACGTGATTGGCGAGTTAAAGTTGGTCTACAACAAAACTCGTCAGGCTGCGATTACGAAGGAATTGTCGGAAATCGTTTCCGGTGCGGCTGCGATAGCTTAAGCGCGCTCAACGACCATAACGCGTAAGCGTTCAACTGAATTTAATTTTATATATTGAAGGAACGAAAATGGCTGATGGCAAAATCGTTCAGTGTATCGGCGCTGTTGTGGACGTTGAATTTCCACGTGACGCGATGCCTAAGATTTACGACGCGTTGAAGATGGACGGCTCGGAACTGACTTTGGAAGTACAACAGCAATTAGGCGACGGTATCGTTCGTACGATTGCACTGGGTACTTCCGACGGTCTGCGTCGCGGCATGATGATCAAGAATACCGGCAAGCCAATCATGGTTCCTACCGGTAAAGCAACACTTGGTCGCATCATGGACGTATTGGGTAATCCAATCGACGAATGCGGTCCTGTAAGCCACGAAACTACTGCATCTATTCACCGTAAAGCACCTGCGTACGACGATTTGTCGCCATCGCAGGAATTGCTGGAAACAGGTATCAAGGTTATTGACTTGGTTTGCCCGTTTGCCAAAGGTGGTAAGGTCGGTCTGTTCGGTGGTGCGGGTGTTGGTAAGACCGTCAACATGATGGAATTGATTAACAACATCGCTAAAGCGCACAGCGGTTTGTCCGTGTTCGCCGGTGTTGGTGAGCGTACTCGTGAAGGTAATGACTTCTATCACGAAATGGCTGATGCAAAAGTGGTTGATCTGGAAAATCCAGAAAATTCCAAAGTTGCAATGGTCTATGGTCAGATGAATGAACCGCCGGGTAACCGTTTGCGCGTTGCATTGACTGGTCTGACAATCGCTGAAGGTTTCCGTGACGAAGGTAAAGACGTGTTGTTCTTCGTCGATAACATCTATCGTTACACATTGGCCGGTACAGAAGTATCCGCGTTGCTGGGTCGTATGCCTTCCGCTGTGGGTTATCAACCTACATTGGCTGAAGAAATGGGCCGTCTGCAAGAGCGTATTACATCGACTAAAACTGGTTCGATCACATCGATCCAAGCCGTTTATGTTCCTGCCGATGACTTGACCGATCCTTCGCCAGCAACAACGTTTGCGCATTTGGACTCCACCGTCGTGTTGTCGCGTGATATCGCTTCTCTGGGTATCTATCCAGCGGTCGATCCACTGGACTCAACTTCACGTCAGCTAGATCCTTTAGTCGTCGGTCAAGAGCACTACGAGACAGCGCGCGCTGTTCAGGGTATCTTGCAGCGCTACAAAGAATTGCGCGACATTATTGCGATTCTGGGTATGGACGAATTGGCCCCGGAAGACAAGTTGCTGGTAGCACGCGCACGTAAAATGCAGCGTTTCCTGTCACAGCCTTTCCACGTTGCTGAAGTGTTTACCGGTTCACCAGGTAAATACGTTTCGCTAAAAGATACGATCAAGGGCTTCAAAATGATCGCTAGCGGCGAACTCGATCACCTGCCAGAACAAGCGTTCTACATGGTTGGTACTATCGAAGAAGCAATCGAAAAAGCCAAGAAAATCAATTAAAACATAGCGATGCCGATTGCGTCCCTACGGCGCGGACACCGACGATTACGGTCAGTGTCCGCGCAGTTGAAGCGCAGAAGGTAATGTTATCAATAATTGATCGATGGGATAAATAAGGGTCTAACATGGCAAACACTATTCACGTAGACGTGGTTTCGGCGGAAGAATTAATTTTCTCCGGCGAAGCTGAATTCGTCGCGTTGCCGGGTGAGTCGGGCGAGTTGGGGATTTATCCTCGTCATACGCCATTGATCACGCGCATCAAGCCGGGCGCAGTACGCATCAAGGTGCCAGGTCAGGCGCATGAAGAATTTGTGTTCGTGGCCGGTGGCTTGCTGGAAGTGCAGCCGGATAACGTGACTATTCTGGCCGACACAGCGATCCGCGGTGCCGATTTGGATGAAGCGAAAGCGACTGAAGCAAAGCGTATGGCAGAAGATGCGTTAACCAATCAGGAATCGAAAATTGATTACGCAAAAGCACAGGCAGAATTGTCTGCGGCGATTGCGCAGTTAGCAGCAATCCATAAATTGCGTTCAAAAGGCCGGTAATTGGCATTTTGCTAGCATTTTGGAAAAGTGATATTGTCCTGATTGGGCGATGAAAAAAGCAGCTTCGGCTGCTTTTTTTCGTTTACGCATAAGCTTTTGTTCGTGCATCAATTGAATAGGAAATCCCTCATGCCATCCGTCTCTCCCACGCCAAATCAAACCGCTGAGCCTATTATCGCTATCGTCGGTTTATCCGTGAAACCCGACCGTCCAAGTTATGGTGTTGCGCGTTATATGCAAGAACATGGCTACCGGATTATCCCGGTTAATCCTATGTATGCGGGCACTCACATACTCGGAGAGTTATGCTACAAAGACCTTTATGAGGCTGCGAAGGCTTTGGCTGCCGACAATCTGAAAATCGCTATCGTTGATTGCTTCCGCAAAACAAACGATATTCCGCCTATCGTAGGGGAGGCCATTATGATCAGTGCCAGCTGTGTCTGGATGCAATTGGGGATCGTCAATCAGGATGCGGCAGATAAAGCCATCAAAGCCGGTTTGTCGGTTGTGATGGATCGCTGTATCAAGATTGAGCACGCCTTGGGCAATCTACACGGGGTGCTGTAATTTGCTTTGGTTGATGCGGTTATTCAGCTTTGTTACAAATCGTTGATCAAGCGAGTAGTCGGCTGCGCTAAAATCGATGACTATTGCGGTAGAGGAATAGTGCCTTTGTGTAATATTCTGCCCTGAAAATTAGCGCAAGATACACGTTATTTGTCCATGCAATACGCCATGATTGCACTACGAGGAGCAGCCTATGTCAGCACAGAGTGAATTTCGTGCGAGCAAGAAAACTAAAATCAAAGATGCAGATGCTAGTAAAAAGCCGCTATCGAGTGACGACAAGGAAAAAGATAAAGCCAAGGTAATCGCGCTGGCGAATGAAATTGGCTTGCAACAAGAGATGTTTTACGCAGGGCAGCGGCACAAATTGCTAGTGGTATTGCAGGGCATTGATACCAGCGGCAAGGACGGTACGGTAAAAGGTGTATTTGGCGGCGTTAATCCGCAGGGCATTAATGTCGTCAGCTTCAAGGCGCCGACCGCGATTGAAAAAGCCCATGATTATTTGTGGCGCATCCATCAACAAGTGCCGCAAGCCGGTGAAATTGCCGTGTTCAATCGCAGTCACTATGAAGATGTGCTGATAACGCGCGTGCATGACTGGATTGATGAGGACGAATGTAAGCGGCGTTACGCCCAGATTTGCGATTTTGAACGTATGTTGGCCGAGACCGGAACGACTATTATTAAATGTTTGCTGCACATCTCGAAGGATGAACAAGCTAGTCGTCTGCAAGCACGCATCGACGATCCCGCAAAGAATTGGAAGTTTGACCCGCAGGATCTGGAGGAGCGCAAAAGTTGGGATGCCTATCAGGACCAATTCTCTAACGCGATTCAGGCAACCGACGCAGATTACGCGCCATGGTATGTGATTCCGGCCAACTCCAAGACCCATCGTAATTTGGCGATCGCCAGCATCGTTCTGGAAACGTTGCAAGCGTTGAAATTGACGCCACCACCAGCTAATCCAGCATTAGCGAAACTTAAAATAAGCTAAATGGGCGATTCGAGGAGAAAGCGCGTGCGTCGATGGTTACCGGAGCTGGCAGCATTGCCGTTACTGCCGTGGCTGATTATGCAGGGGCTTCGCACGCGCAGAATAACGCCGCGCTTGCCGGAAGCTGTTGGGCCGAATACTGGCGTCGCCCAACCGCCGGTGGCGAATAACGATCTTTCGCAAGCGCAGCAACCGATATTGCAGTTGCTGACGATTGGCGAATCGCCGGTAGCAGGCGTTGGCGTCGCGACGCATTACGAGGCGATTACCGGCCAGTTTGCGACGGCGCTGGCAAGTCGGTTAGGACGCCCGGTTGCCTGGCAGGCAGTAGGAAAAAACGGGGCAACGTTGCACACCGCGATCAAAACTCTTCTTCCCCACATCACAGAAAAGATAGCGCCGCAGCATGTCGATGTCGTGTTGATTGCCTTTGGCGTCAATGACAGTACGGCGTTTCGATCGCGTCGTCGCTACGCCAATGAATTGAAATATTTGTTGCGACAATTGCAACAACATCTGTCGCCGCGCTTGATAGTGGTGGCAGGGGTGCCACCGCTGCACGTATTTCCGGCTCTGCCGCAACCGTTGCGCTATGTGCTTGGTCTTAAAGCGCAGGAGCTGGATGGCGTGGCAGCAAAGGTCGTGGCAGATTTATCGCATCAAATGCATATCACCCGCGTTCCAACGCTGAAAAACATGACTGATCCTGCTTTTATGGCGTCGGATGGCTATCATCCGTCGGCCATCGGTGCAGCGGTGTGGGGACGCCAGCTGGCAACGGCCGTGGCGCCCCAGTTAAAATATCGCAAGCCTAAGGTTTTGCCGACGGAGACGGATACATCGATGGATGCGTTTTAATGCGACACATCTCTGCGGCGGCAATTGTTTGAGCCAGCTGTGCAAGTTCGCAATCTTCTTATTTTAGCCAGTGATTCGAGATTTGATCGTAGTCGCCGGTTGCCTTTAACTGATGCATCCAGGTATCGACGAACTCTTTAAACGGAACGTCGCCGCGTGGCAGCATGAACGCTTTTTCGGCAAATTGCAGCGGCTTGTCAGGATTGATCGGGCACAGCTCCGAATGCAATTTTGACTGCCATAGTGTTTCACTGGCATCGGTCACCATGATGTCGGCTTTTCCCGCGACGATTTGATCGAAAATAGTGACGTTATCCGGATAAGCAATCAATTGGGCTTGTTTGAAGTGGGTCTTGGCAAACCGCTCATTGGTGCCGCCAGGATTAACGATTGCGCGGGTGGTCGGAACATCAATGGCTGCCAGTGATTGAAATTTCGCCACATCAGCGCAGCGCGCAATAGCTGATTTGCCGTCCACCATGTGCGGCGCAGAAAATGAAACTTTTTTCTGGCGATCAAAAGTGACAGAAACCCCACCCATCGCGATATCGCATTTTTCCAAAAAATCATTCGTCAGAGTAGACCAACTGGTTTTGACAAATTGCGCCTGCACGCCAATAGCCTTGGCTAACGATTGCGCCAGATCAACATCGATTCCCTCAAACGTTTGATCAGCTTTATAGAATGTAAACGGTTTGTAATCGCCGGTCGTGCAGACCCGCAATTTGCCCGACTGGATAATTTGATCCAGACGTGAGGGCGGCGCGTCAGCAGCAGCGATTGCTGCGCCGGAAAGAAAAATGGCTGCGACGCCAGCAAATGTACAGAAAAACAGTTTTTTCACAAAGTCTCCGATGATGTTGATCTTGATTTTTATAGGGTGGACTGATGATAACTAAAATGCTTCAGAAATAGGCTGCAAAATATAAGACGTAAGACGTAAGACGTAAGACTTTTTACCGCGTTGCTGAATAACAAGCATAAAGTAAGCTGAAAATTCCTGATGCCAATCACGCCAGAAAATCATGCCAGTGACGCTTAATAATGACCGCCAGTTTATCGAAGGCAGGCCGAATCTGATCGTTCGGAACGCAGGCATAACCAAGTAGCAAGCCATTGCGAGCGTTGTCAGCATCCATGTAATAGCGCGATAACGGCCGCACGGCGATACCAATCGCAAGCGCCGCCTGGCTGATCGCCACATCATCGGAATGCTGCGGCAAGCCAAGCGCCAGATGCAAACCAGCCTCGCCGCCGCTCAGTGTGATGCGATCTCCGAAGTGGTCCCGGATAGCTGCCTGCAACAGTTGCAGACGTTCTGCATATAAAATGCGCATCCGTCGGATATGCGCGGCAAAATGGCCTTCAGTCATAAAATCCGCCATGATCGCCTGAATAAATACTTGCGTGCCGCGATACAGCTCGGATACGCCCGTCGCAAATGCTGTCGCCAGCGCCTCTGGCACGACCATAAAACCGATGCGCATACTCGGAAACATAGTCTTGCTAAAAGTCCCCATGTAGAGCACACGGTTATGCGTATCCATCCCTTGCAGCGCGGCCAATGGCCGGCTGTCGTAGCGGAATTCGCTGTCATAATCATCTTCGATAATCCAGACTTTGCGACTCGCCGCGTACTCTAGCAGCGTGCGGCGTCGCGACAGACTCATCACCATTCCTAAGGGGTATTGATGCGATGGCGTGGTGCAGATAAAGCGCGGCGGTTGCGGCAGATCGGCCAGTTGCATGCACATCCCTTCGGCGTCTACCGGGATCGGGACGGCTTTCACGCCGAGCGAATTCAGCACGCTGCGGGTGCCCCAGTAACAAGGATCCTCGACCCACGCACGATCGCCATGTTCGCCTAGCAATTTCACCACGATATCCAGCGACTGATGCACGCCGGTGGTAATAATCACCTGATTGGCATTGCAATTAACCGAGCGCGCAATACGCAGATATTCGGCCACCGCCTCGCGCAAAGGCATATACCCGCCCGCATTGCCATAGGTTAGTAATTCCGGCTGCGCGCGTCGCCAATGCTTATTTTGCAGGCGGCTCCATATTTTGTTCGGAAATAGCGTGATATCTGGTACGCCCGGCATGAAAGCGCCCCATTGCAAATCGCTGGCACCTGCCTGCTGAATCAATTGCGCGCCGAGCGCCGAAAGTTCGGATTGCTCGCTTGCGTCGGTTAAAGGCGATGCGATTAAGCGTCCCGCCGGAAGAAGATCTGGCGTGGTATCGGCGACAAACGTGCCAGCGCCTGAGCGCGTTTCCAGATAGCCTTCGGCGATCAATTGCTCGTAGGCGTAGGTCACAGTATTGCGCGATAGCGCGAGCTCTCGCGCAAGATCGCGTGATGACGGTAGCTGTAATCCGGACGGCAACAAGTGCGTCAGAATGGCTTCGCGGATGAGTTGATAGATCTGGCGATTCAAGGGGACGTTGGCAGCGGTTTTGACGCCATTGTCGGATGTGGATTTTGTTGCAGACGACGCTGTTGACAGCGTCGTATCAGGACGACGCTCGATGCGCATCAGCAGAAATTCGGACAGAGAAGCGATGCGCAAAGTGGCTCCATTAGAAAATTCAAAGTGGCACTATATTATAGGTCCACGACGGCCTTAGTATGCGTTATCGCTACTGCCGCAAAATGGCTAAAAACGGCGCCCTATTTGCCGCCTTTGGAGCAGTTTTGCGAAAGTCCCAGCCACTGCCAATAACAACTACTTAATGGAGTTCCCATGAAAAACGATGGTCACAATGCCACCGCAATGCCGGTTACCAATGCCCAACTACATGAGCGCAAAAACGCCGCCACGCCACGCGGCGTCGGCGTTATGTGCGATTTTTATGCCTCGCACGCGTTAAATTCAGAAATATGGGACGTTGAAAACCGTCGTTTTATCGATTTCGCCGCCGGTATTGCCGTCTTGAACACCGGTCATCGCCATCCTAAATTGATTGCCGCAATTCAGGAACAATTGGGTAAATTTACCCATACCGCCTATCAAATCGTCCCCTATGAAAGCTACGTCACGTTGGCCGAACGCATCAATGCGATAACGCCCGGCACGCATGCCAAGAAAACCGCCTTCTTTTCGACCGGCGCAGAAGCGGTAGAAAACGCCGTTAAAATTGCCCGCGCCGCCACCGGCCGTACTGCGGTGATCGCTTTCTCTGGCGCGTTTCATGGCCGTACGATGATGGGCATGGCGCTGACGGGAAAAGTGGTCCCATACAAAGTCGGTTTTGGGCCTTTCCCAAGCGAGATTTATCACGTCCCGTTCCCGATTGAACTGCACGGCGTAACGACCGAAGATTCGCTGGCGGCATTGCAAATGTTGTTCAAGGCCGACGTTGATCCTAAACGTGTGGCCGCCATCATTCTAGAGCCAGTGCAAGGCGAGGGTGGCTTTTATGCCGCGCCGCTCGACTTCATGCAAGCGCTGCGCAAGCTCTGCGACGAATTGGGCATTTTATTGATCGTCGACGAAGTGCAAACCGGCTTCGCCCGCACCGGCAAACTATTTGCCATTGAGCATTACGACGTTGTTCCCGATTTGATGACGATGGCCAAAAGTCTGGCTGGCGGCATGCCTTTATCGGCAGTTTGTGGCCGTGCTGACATCATGGATGCGGCAGCGCCCGGCGGCCTCGGCGGAACCTATGCGGGTAATCCGCTAGCGGTGGCGTCGGCATTAGCCGTGCTGGATGTGATTGAAGAAGAGCAATTGATCGCCCGCGCCAATGTACTAGGCCAAAAATTGAAGCAGCGACTGGAAAAAATCCGCGCAGAAATCCCCCAAATTGCGGATATTCGCGGCTTTGGCGCGATGGTCGCGGTGGAGTTCATGCAAGCGGGAACCAAGATGCCCGACGCGGATTTCACCAAGCGCGTACAAGCCGAAGCCCTAAAAAATGGCTTGCTATTGCTGAGCTGCGGTGTTTACAGTAACGCTATTCGTTTTCTGTATCCGTTGACCATCCCGGACACGGTGATGGACGAAGCGCTGGATATCCTTGATGCCGCACTACGCAGCGCGGCTGCCGCCTGACATGCCCGTGTCCGCACATTCAAATTTGGAGTTCCTTATGTTGCAATTGAAAGACGCCTCTTTATTTCGCCAGCAAGCTTATATCGATGGCGCATGGTGCGACGCCGATAGCGGCGCGACGCATCCAGTCACCAATCCGGCGACTGGCGCGACGATCGGCACCGTGCCGCTAATGGGCGCAGCAGAAACCAGACGCGCGATTGTCGCCGCCGATGTCGCCTGGAAATCCTGGCGTCGCAAGACTGCGAAAGAGCGCAGCATCATCTTGCGTAAATGGAATGATCTGATGCTAGAAAACGCCGATGATCTGGCGTTGATCATGACCACCGAACAAGGCAAACCGCTGGCTGAAGCCAAGGGCGAAATCACCTACGCCGCCTCGTTCATTGAATGGTTTGCTGAAGAGGGTAAACGGGCCGGTGGCGATACGATTCCATCGCCCTCGCCGAACAATCGGATTGTTGTCATCAAAGAGCCAATTGGCGTGTGCGCGGCGATCACGCCCTGGAATTTCCCGGCGGCGATGATTACCCGTAAGGCTGGGCCAGCGCTGGCGGCGGGTTGTCCGATGGTGCTGAAACCAGCGGAATCGACTCCGTTTTCGGCATTGGCGCTGGCAGTTCTGGCAGAGCGCGCAGGCATCCCGGCTGGGGTGTTTAGCGTGGTTACCGGCGCGGCGCGAGAAATTGGCGGCGAAATGACGCGTAATCCGATCGTGCGTAAATTGACCTTTACTGGCTCGACTGGTGTTGGGCGATTGTTGATGGAGCAATGCGCGGCGACGGTTAAAAAGTTGTCGTTGGAATTAGGCGGCAATGCGCCGTTTATCGTGTTTGACGATGCTGATTTGGATGCTGCGGTGGAGGGGGCAATGGCTTCCAAATATCGGAATGCCGGGCAAACCTGCGTTTGTGCTAATCGGTTGTATGTGCAAGATGGTGTTTATGATGCGTTTGCGCAAAAGCTGGTTGCGGCGGTGGGTAAATTGAAAGTGGGCGACGGCCAGCAAGAAGGCGTGACGCAGGGACCATTGATTGATCAGAAAGCGGTTGAAAAAGTCGAGCAGCATATTGCGGATGCGCTCAGCAAGGGCGCGCGGGTGTTGGTGGGCGGTAAGCGGCATGCTTTAGGGCAGAGTTTTTTTGAGCCGACGGTTTTGGCGGACGTGACCTCGGATATGGTGGTTGCGCGTGAAGAGACCTTTGGACCGATGGCACCGTTGTTTCGATTTAAGACTGATGATGAAGTGATTGCGCTGGCTAACGATACCGAATTTGGACTTGCCAGCTATTTTTATTCACGGGATATCGGGCGTATTTGGCGTGTGGCTGAGGCGCTTGAGAGTGGGATGGTGGGGATTAACACTGGTTTGATCTCGAATGAAGTTGCGCCGTTTGGAGGAGTTAAGCAATCGGGGTTGGGACGGGAAGGGTCGAAATATGGGATTGAGGATTATCAGGTGATTAAATATTTGTGCATGGGGGGGATTTGAGTTTGGTTTGAGTGTTGTTTGTTGGTTCACAACATGGGTGTGCTCCGTGGAGGCAAGCCGGGGGCGGCCCGCCAGCCGGTCACTTTTTCTTGGGTTACTTTCTTTTGGCGGGGGCGCCGAGCTGAAGCAAAAGAAAGTGGCTGGCTGTCGGCCCCCGCGACAAAGCATCAACGGAGCACCAACCGTGTCATAAACAACACCCGAACGCCCCCCTAAGCAAAAACCATCCCTCATTGTTATAATCACGCCTTACACCATTTTCCTGGCGTGCTTTCGGTGGCTGCAATCGCACCCCGTTTCCTGATCGATCCTCACATGATGTCCTTACCTTTATTTGCCCTCGCCGTTGCCGCTTTTGGTATCGGCACGACCGAATTCGTCATCATGGGTCTGTTACCCAACGTAGCCCGAGACCTCGGCGTGACGATTCCCGCGGCCGGAATGCTAGTAACCGGCTACGCGCTAGGCGTCACAATCGGTGCCCCTATTATCGCCATTGTTACCGCTAACATGCCGCGCCGAAACGCATTGCTCAGTTTGATGGGATTGTTTATTGTCGGCAACGTCCTCTGCGCACTGTCTCCCAATTACGCCGTTCTGATGGTCGCGCGTGTCGTCACTGCGTTCTGTCACGGCGCATTCTTCGGCATCGGTTCAGTGGTAGCAGCAGGACTGGTCCCACCAAACCGTCGGGCGCAGGCGATTGCCCTGATGTTTGGCGGATTGACGCTGGCGAATGTATTGGGCGTCCCTTTCGGCACCGCCTTAGGCCAATTGCTCGGCTGGCGTTCAACCTTCTGGGCCGTCACTGTCATCGGCGTGTTGGCCGTGATTGCACTGGCACTCTGGCTGCCAAAACAAATCGTGATGCAAAAGACTAGCCTGTTGCAAGAATTTCGGGTGCTGGCCGATCGTCAGGTATTGATGGTGCTGGCGATCAGTGCGCTGGCATCCGCCAGTTTATTTTCCGTCTTTACCTACATCACACCGATATTGGAAGACGTCACAGGACTGACTCCGCACGCCGTTACGTTGGTATTACTAGTATTTGGCGTGGGCCTGACAGTCGGTAGTGCAGTAGGCGGTAAATTGGCGGATTGGCGCTTGCTGCCGTCGCTGATTGGCTTTCTGGTCGCGCTGGCAATTGTGCTAACGGTATTTACGCTAACGATGCATACACCGGTCGCGGCAGTGGTCACGATTTTCATCTGGGGTGTGGTGGCATTCGCTGTCGTGCCGCCATTGCAGACGTTGGTGGTGGACCGCGCCAGCGCCGCCCCCAATCTGGCGGCGACGCTGAATCAGGGCGCGTTCAATCTCGGCAATGCGACTGGTGCGTGGGTTGGCGGTATCGCCATCGGCGCGGGCTTTCAATTAACCGTGTTGCCTTATCTTGGCCTGGTGATGGTATTAATGGCGTTGGGCCTGACGCTGTGGTCAGCATCAATGGGACGCGCCAACGGCATGGCAATGACGACGGGTGAATAGCGCTAAATCTAAGCTATTGCGATTCAGTTAATACAGATAAAACACCGGCCTGAAGTGTCGAAATCTTGCTTAACTGAATCGTATTTGGAGGCAGATGGCGACGTCATTTTTCAAAGAAATATTACTGCGACCAATGCGCATCAGCGCCGCAATACTGACTAATCCAAGTCCGGAAAATCGTCACTTTTTCTTGATTCGCGACGCTTTCCGGATATACAAAATAATAGCTCTCGCCGGGCATGATGCAGTCGAATGGTTTGACCAGACGCTGCATTTCCAAATCATCACTGGCGAGCATGCAATCGCCAATCGCCATCCCAAATCCCTGCGCCGCAGCATTCACGGCCAGATCGAGCGTGTCAAAACTTTGACCACTGCTGGCATCGACATTTTCCACTCCCGCATGGCGTAACCACATCTCCCAATCCCGATGATCGCGAGTGGGGTGCAGCAAGGTCTGGTGCGCTAAATCCTGCGGTTGCAGCGCCGGCTTATCCTTCAGCATTGAAGGCGCGCACATCGGCGTCAGCTGCTCGGTAAATAACAACAACGAATGGGTTTCCTTGCCAGCTGGTGCGCCGTACACAATCGCTGCGTCAAACGACTCGCGTTGAAAATCTACGTTGTGCTGCAGGGCGGTCGTTACTTGTAATTGAATATCCGGGAATTCAGCCTGGAACGACATAATTTTCGGGTAAATCCAGCGCATCACACAGGTCGGCACTTTTAACGCCAGATCGGTACGTTGACGCGTCAAGCGATTCGAAATTTCTTCTAGACGCGAAAAACATTCTCGCACCGTCGGCAGTAATGCCTCGCCATCGCCTGTCAATGTCAGACCGCGTGCATGGCGCGAAAACAGCGGAAATCCGAAGTACTCCTCAAGCATCAATATCTGGCGGCTGACCGCACCTTGGGTCAGGCACAGATACTCCGCCGCGCGCGTAATGTTTTGATGACGGGCGACGGTTTCGAATACTTGTAATGCATTAAGAGGTGGTAATTTGCGCATCAGTGGCTCCAAGTCGACCCATCAGCAATTTGCATGGATTGCATGATTATATTTCGATTGTCAGTCGTTCGGCTAACGATAAGAATGAGCATCATAAAAGCGTGCGATGTTACCCGTAGTCATAACGGGAACAGACGACACATACATAACTATTTCCTCCTATATATGAGAGAGACAAGATGCGAGACACATCTAACCGGCCTTGGGCGACTGGCCATCCCCACCTTGCCTGCACCACTGGCAGCGACGCCAACATCCTACTATCCGCCTCCTTGCTATCAGAAGTAAAGCTGAGGAATGAGCACGCGGGTTTGTTTCGTTCGCCCATTAGTGAGAAATCATCCGACATTAGTTTTTATCATCTTAGACATCAGAAAAACTAATGCCTTTAGCTTTAATCAGGCACACCTTTTGCATGTGCTTGCAGCGTCTTACTCGTGCCATTACGGCACATTTAAAGGCTAATTAGTTTTAGGTCCAAAAGAACATCCGGTTATTTTACGCAGTGTTTACTTAATGCAGCAGGAGCCAGCCATGCAAAATACGAATATCGAATTAGATAAAAGCCCATCGCCAGAAAATGTTAAGCGACGCCAAATCATTAAAACAATTGGTGCAACAATCGTCGCATCCACCATCGCCGCACCATTTGTGAACGTGCGTGCACAAGAAAAGAACTTCAACGGCAAAACCTTACGTTTTCTGACTTGGTCGGACGATACGGGTTTAGCTGCCTTGCGTAATATTGCGGCAAGTTTCTCAGCAAAAACCGGCGCTAAAATCGTTGCTGACCGTGCCGATGGGACTTCTGGCATGGTCGCCAAACTAAAGGCTGCTGGCAACAAGCCGCAATATGATGTGATTACGCTGGCGGGGGTCGGCGCTTACGGTTTGGGCGATGCCGGGTTGTTGATGCAACCGGATCTGGCACGCTTGCCAAACCTGAAAGATGTGCCAGAGCAATATCGCAGTGGTGCGAATGGCTTTGGTGTCGGTTACCTGCTATGGACGGACGGCTTGATCTATAACACCAAGACGATGAAGGCCGCGCCAACCACGCATGAGGCGCTGTGGGACGCCAAATATAGCGGTCGTATTTTCTTGCCACCGCCAAGCTGGGTCGAGGCAGTCGATCTGGCGATTATTGCCGCACAAATGTCCGGCGGTTCGCAAAAAAATATCGCTCCAGGATTTCAGAAGCTGGCGCAATTAAAGGACCGTATTCTGATGTTGGGTGAAAATCCGAATCAGGTTGCTGAGTTGTTCCGGACGGGTGCTTTGGATTTGGGTGGGATTTATTCACCAGCGTTCTTTCCTGCCGCCATCAAAAAACCGGAATACAACATGGGGGTTACTTATGACATGAAAGAAGGTTTTGCGGCGCAGTTAATGTACACGGTGATCCCTAAATCGCATCCCGGCGATTTAGATTTGATCCATGCTTTTATCAACCATTCGCTCGATCCGTTGGTACAAGGAAAAATGGCGGCCGATGTACTGAATGGCCCGGTCAACTCGAAGGCGATCGTTTCGGCTGACGGTAGTCGCTTCGTCCCAAGTGCGCGTCATATTGCCGACAAAGCTCTGGTCCATGATGACAAAGCGTTGGCCTTGGTACAGAGCGAATGGGTGCGTCGCTATACCGAAATGTTTTCGGCGTAAGCGCGATGTTGGCACGCAACTCCTCCACCCGCGCATGGTTGTTGTTGCTGCCAGTAATGCTATTTTTAGCAGTACTGGCAGCGGCGGCACTGGCCGTATTGCGCATGAGCGTCGGCACTAATGGCGATGAATGGCATGGGTTTTCACTCACCAGCTATGCCGATCTGATCAAGCCGTATTACGTCAAATCGGCTCTGCTAACCATGCGACTGGCATTTCAGAGCACCGTCTTCGCCGTCTTGCTGGCGATTCCGGTCGCCATTGCGATGGCCCGCGCTAAATCCAAATTAGCACAGCGATTATTGTTGACGGGGGTGTTGCTGCCGCTGCTAGTCAATTTACTGCTGCAAAGCTACGGCTGGCTGATTATTCTTGGCCCTGCCGGTGTGCTCAATAATACCTTGCTGTCACTTGGCATCGTGCAGCGGCCGATTCAATGGCTGTACCGCGAAAACGGCGTGTTGCTGGGCTTAATCCAGACCGCCTTTCCCTTAGCAGTGTTACCGATGGCGAGCGCCATGAAGGCGGTGTCTGGCACCTATGAAGAAGCCGCCGCCACGCTAGGCGCAAATCGCTGGCAAATCATGCGTCATATTCTGCTACCGATGGCAATGCCGGGCATTCTCTCGGGCGCATTACTCGTATTCGCTTATAACGCCAGCGCCTTTGCGGTGCCGTTGCTGCTGGGCGGTCGTCGCGTGAATATGCTGGCAGTGCTGGTGCGCGATCAGATTGCGCCTTTGTTGAACTGGTCCGGCGCGTCGGCAAGTGGGATTGCATTGATGGTGGCGACGCTGGCCGTGATGGCGGTATCGCAAAAGTTGGTCCAGCGTTCACAGCGCATCGTCGGGAGCGCATCATGAAAGCACTATCATTTAGTCACCGTCCGCGGATTTTGCCCGGTCAGCTAACTCGCATGACCGGCTGGCTGGCAGGCGCTGTTTTACTGCTGGCGGCCATGCCGATTATCACCATGATTGTGATGTCTTTCAGCGCCTCGGATACGCTGGCGTTTCCGCCTTCCGGTTATAGCCTGCAATGGTATCGCTCCGCGTGGCAGACGTTTGTTTCGCCGGAAAGTAGCGATGTTTTATCGATGGGACAGGCGCTGGGCACTAGCCTGATGGTGGCGGTCACGACCATGTTTATCGCCGCCGCAATTTCGATTCCTGCCGCTTATGCGTTGCATCGTTTCGATTTCCCTGGGAAAAGCATTGTCGAGCAATTTATCGCGCTGCCAATGGTGTATCCGTTGGTGATGCTGGGGATTTCACTGCTGCTGGTATTTAACTATTTACCGGTGGAGCTTGGCTTGTTTCGGCTGGTGATCGCGCATGTAATTCTGGCGTTGCCTTTTGCTGTTAAAAACTGCTCTGCATCGATTGCCGGGATAGGGCCGGAATACGAAGAAGCTGCTTTTCTGATGGGCGCTAGTCCGTTGCGGGCGATGATTGACGTGGTCTTGCCGCAAATGCGTCCGGGGATATTGGCCGGGATGTTATTTGCATTTATCGTGTCCTTTAACGAATTCACTGTGACGTTTTTCTTGTATGACATCAACAGCATGACGTTGCCGGTCTGGTTATATAGCCGCACCGTATCTTCGTTAGACCCAACCGTGTTTTCGTTTGCGGTGTTTATCGTGTTGATTGACTTTATCCTAATCTGGTTACTGGAAAAACTGGTCGGCGATGAGGGTGTATCGCTATAAATATCTTCCTTAATATTCGCTTTAACCAAAAATACAGTACGGAGAACGGCCATGAGCAACAGTTTAGTCATTGAAAATATATGCAAAGAATTTGGCACCGGGGCGGGCGTCACGCAAGTCGTCAAAAATATCAATTTGACGATTCCTGAAGGAAAAATGGTCTGCTTTCTGGGGCCGTCAGGGTGTGGAAAAACAACCTTGCTGCGTATGATTGCCGGCTTGGAAATACCCACAAGCGGACGCATGCGCATGGCCGATCGCGATTTGACCGATGTGCCTGCCTGCGAACGTGATTTCGGCATGGTATTTCAGTCGCTGGCGTTGTTTCCGCACATGACGGTAGCGGCGAATATTGCATACCCACTGAAATTGCGCGGCGTTGACAAGGCAGGACAGGCAAAACGCGTCAGTGAATTGTTGCAGTTGATTCAGTTGCAGCACATGACCAATCGCCCGGTTGCGCAGTTGTCCGGCGGTCAGCGGCAACGGGTCGCAATCGCAAGAGCGCTGGCGTCGGCACCAAAATTATTGCTGCTGGATGAGCCGTTATCGGCGTTGGATGCCAAACTCCGCGAAGCGATGCAGGTCGAAATCAGGCAACTGCAACAACGGTTAGGCATCACAGCGATCATGGTCACCCACGATCAGCGCGAGGCGATGACGATGGCCGATGTGATCGTGGTCATGGAGCATGGTCGGATTGCGCAAATCGGCACACCGCTGGAAGTGTATCGGAATCCTGTCAATGAATTCGTGGCAGATTTTATCGGTTTGGGAAATATTCTGGAGGCGCAACCAAGCGGGCTGAATTGCGTTCAATTGGCAGGCGGTCAGCAGATTCAGATACAGAGTACGGATAAGCCTACGCGCAGTTTCGCGTTAGGACAGGAAATCCGTTTATTGATACGTCCCGAAGATGTTTGTCTGCAAATGGATCAAGAAAACCGTGCGACAGAAAACTGCATTGCGGGCGAGGTGTCGTTTATCCGGGATGTTGGTTCGTCGCTCGAAGCGACGATTAATTGCAGCGGTTTCGAATTGACAATTGCTGCCAGCCCACGTGATGTGCCAGGATTAATGCTGGGGATGTCGGTGGTGGCGCGACTGCCGCCGCAATCCTGCAAATTGATCGATGCCACGCCCCGTTTGCAATAAATTATTTATATCATTTATATTAATTTTTCCGCAATTTACCTAAAAGGACTTTGACATGTTCATCTTACCTAGCACCATCATCACCATCGGTCGCCGTTTATCCAAAGTCAGTGGCGCGTTATTGCTGTGTGCAGGCATGTTGCACGCAGCGCCAAGTCAAGCCGATGTGATTAACAATATTGCCAAATCCGGAACGGTAAAAATCGGCGTGTTTATGGATTACCCGCCGTTCGGCTCGATAGGCCCGGATATGAAACCGCTTGGTTATGACATCGATATGGCGGCGATTCTTGGCAAGGCGTTGAATGCCAAAGTGGAGTTGGTCCAGGTTACCGGCGATAACCGTATGGCGTATCTGGCCGGACGTAAAGTTGATTTATTGCTGTCGGTGGGACAAACACCCGAGCGTGAGAAAGTGATCGATTTTTCGGATGCCTATGCGCCCTATTATCTAGCGGTGTTTGGCGGCAAAAAAATATCCGTTAAAGCCGACGCCGATCTGGCGGGAAAAACGATTTCCGTGGCGCGCGGGACATTAGAAGATTTGAGTATCACTAAAGTCGCGCCAGCCACCGCTACCGTGAAACGCTTTGATGATCCGAATGGCGCGATCTCCGCCTTCCTCTCCGGACAGGTGCAGTTGATGGTGGTTGGTAACGATGTCGGGGCAACAATTATGGCGAAAAATCCCAACGCCAGTCTTGAGCAAAAATTTCAACTTTTTAGCTCGCCGGATCATGTTGGACAAAATAAAAACGAGCCGCGATTGATGAAAAAAGTCAACGATGCGATTGGTCAGGCTAAGAAAGATGGCAGCCTCGATAAAATTTCCAGAAAGTGGTTGCGGGTGCCGCTGCCAACGGATTTATAAGCACGGATTGTTGCGCCATTCGGTGACGACATCAGCACGGAGACCATCATGGGTTATGTATTAGATTTCAGCGGCATACAGCCGTATGCGGGCATGCTTCTGAAGGGGATCGCGATCACGCTTGGCTTGACCGCAATCTCCACCGTGCTGGGTGCGTTAATCGGTATTGGCGGGGCTGCATTGCAATGGATGGGCGGAAAATGGAGCCGCGCCGCTATTGCCAGCTATGTAGAGTTGATCCGGAATACGCCCTTTATCGTGCAATTGTTTTTTGTGTTTTTCGGCCTGCCAAGTCTGGGTATCCAGATATCTGAAATGCAAGCGGCGGTGTTGGCGATGACGATTAATCTTGGCGCATACACCATTGAAATTGTGCGGGCCGGGATCGAAGCTGTGGCGCACGGGCAGTATCAGGCGGCGCTGGCGATTGGCTTGACGCGACGGCAGGCATTTCGCGCAATTGTATTGCCGCAAGCGATCGCTACAGTGTTTCCGGCGCTGGCTTGTCAGGTATTGATTGTGATGCTGGGTTCGGCGGTGGTGTCACAGATTTCGGTGACAGATCTGACCTATGCCGCAAATTATATTCAATCGCGCAATTTCCGCTCTTTCGAAATTTACTTAGTCATCACCGCGATCTATCTGGTGCTGGCGATTGTATTGCGCCGCCTGATGAATTGGATGGCGCGCGGGCTTTTTGCAGGACGGGTGCGATGAACGAATTTACTTTGTGGGATATGGGCAGCAATCTGATGTTGGCTGCACGCTGGACGGTGTTGTTGTCGCTAATTGCGTTTGTTGGCGGTGGCGTGCTGGGTCTGGCGCTGTTGGTGTTGCGCATTTCTGGCAACAAATGGTTCGAGAAAGCAATCGAATGGTATATCGAGATTTTTCAGGGAACACCGTTGCTGATGCAGCTATTTATGGTGTTTTTCGGCTTGCCGTTGCTGGGCATCGACGTGTCACCCTGGCTTGCGGCCAGTGTCACCCTGACCCTCTATACCAGCGCTTATCTGGTTGAAATCTGGGGTGGTTGCGTTAGTGCGATTTCACGCGGGCAATGGAATGCCGGGGCCAGTCTGGGCATGACCAAAGTACAGCAACTACAGCACATCGTTTTGCCGCAGGCATTTCGGATTGCGATTGCGCCGACGGTCGGCTTTCTGGTGCAAGTGATTAAAAGTACCGCGCTGACATCCATTATCGGCCTGATTGAACTGACTAAAACCGGCAATATGCTGACCAATTCGACGTTCCGTCCTTTCCCTATTTACGGCATGGTGGCGTTGTTGTATTTCGCCATGTGCTTCCCTTTAACCTGGTATGCACGCGTGCTGGAACAGCGGCATCGGAATAACTCTACACGTTGAAAACAAAATGAATCTTCTCGAAAATCTGCGTTTTGATAGTCCCAAAGTAGCTTCTACGGCACCCGTTGCATCGCCTTCTGGCGTTACTTGTGGCGAAGTGCTGGTGAAATTACTTGAAAACTATGGCGTCAAGCTGGTGTTTGGGATACCCGGTGTGCATACGGTAGAACTGTATCGCGGCCTTGCCACGTCTACCTTGCGGCATGTGACGCCGCGCCATGAGCAAGGCGCGGGCTTTATGGCAGATGGCTATGCCCGTGTCACCGGCAAACCTGGTGTGTGTTTCATTATCACCGGTCCCGGCATGACGAATATCGCGACGGCGATGGCGCAGGCGTATGCCGACTCGATCCCGATGTTAGTAATTTCTAGTGTGAATGCGCGGCATCAATTGGGTAATGGCAATGGAAATTTGCATGAACTGCCATCCCAGCGCAACGTGTTTGCAGGCTTTACTGCTTTTTCTCATACGTTGATGTGCGCCGAGGATTTGCCGCAGGTATTGGCGCGTGCGTTCGCGGTGTTCGATAGTGCCCGGCCGCGGCCGGTGCATATCGAAATTCCACTGGATGTGATCGTCGCGCCAGCCGGGCATCTTTCGATGGCGCTGCCGATGCGTTTGTCGCGTCCGGGGCCGAATCAGCAAGACATAGTGCAAGCGGCAGCGCTGTTGGCGCATGCGCGGCGGCCAGTAATCCTGGCCGGTGGCGGAGCAGTGGAGGCGGGGGCTGAATTGAGGCAATTGGCGGAGCGTTTGCAAGCGCCGACAGCGTTGACGATTAATGCCAAAGGGTTGCTGCCAGCGCAGCATCCATTGTTGCTTGGTTCTACGCAATCGCTTGCCGTGACGCGGGCGTTAATTCAGGATGCCGACGTGATTTTGGCGATCGGGACGGAGTTGGGCGAAACCGACTATGACACGTTCTTCGATGGGGGTTTTCAGATTGCTGGCAAGCTGATCCGGGTGGATATTGATGCGCAACAATGCACCCGCAATTATCCGCCGTCGATTGCATTGATATCGGATGCGCGTGCGGCGCTTACGGGTTTACTACAAGCCGGCGCGTTGACGACAGCGCCTGCAAATACGGAACCAGATTGGGGCGCGGCGCGAGTAGCCGCCGTGCGTCAAAAAATTGACGCAGATCTGGATGGCCCGACACGCATGCAGCAGCAGTTTTTGCAGACTGTAGCGACGACGTTGCCGGATGCGGTGTATGTCGGCGACTCAACCCAACCGGTCTACACAGGCAACCTTACTTTCGATGCCAGCACGCCGCGTTGCTGGTTTAACTCTTCCACTGGTTATGGCACGCTTGGCTATGCGTTGCCCGCATCTGTCGGTGCAAAATTGGGGGCAGGACGGACGCCGGTTATTTGCTTGATTGGCGATGGCGGCTTGCAATTTACACTGCCAGAACTGGCCAGCGCGGTAGAGGCTAACGTGCCGGTGATTGTTTTATTGTGGAATAATTTTGGTTATGGCGAGATCAAAAAGTATATGGAAAATCGGGATATTACTCCCGTTGGCGTCGATATTTACACGCCCGATTTCATCGCAATTGCACGCGGTTTTGGGTGCCATGCCACGCATGCCGCCAATCATGCCGAGTTGATCGATGCATTGCAATTGGCAGTCTGCGCCAAGGTCCCAACGGTGATTGAGATTTTGGAATCTGAATGGTTGCAGCAAGAAGTCTGATGTAAAAAAACGATGACAATTCCCATGAAAAATACGCTTTTAACGACTTCCCACGCGGTAGCTCGCCCACAGATTTATATCGGCGGCAAGTGGTGCAATGCGCAGTCCGATCAACGGGCTAATATCATTAATCCGTCCACTGAAGAATTTTTGGGAGAGGTGGCGATGGCTGGCGCGGCTGATGTGGATACAGCGGTGGCTGCTGCTGTTGCAGCACAAGCTGGGTGGGCCGCAACTTCGGGGCAGATTCGCGCCGGATATTTACGCGCTATCGCAGAGGGCGTCTCAGCGCAACGCACGCAATTGGCGCACTTGCAAACAGCGAATAACGGCAAGCCGTTGAGCGAGTCGATGATCGATGTCGACGATGTTATCGCAACCTTTCATTATTACGCTGATCTGGCGGTTGAACTGGATGCGCAACAGGATCAACTTGTACCGTTGCCGAGCGCTGACTATCGCGCTACGCTCCGACGCGAGCCATGCGGCGTGGTGGGGCTAATCGTGCCGTGGAATTTTCCGATGGTGACGACTGCGTGGAAAGTCGCACCGGCATTGGCGGCGGGGTGCGCAGTGGTGCTGAAACCGTCTGAAATCACGCCATTGCCAGAGTTGGCATTGGCAGCGATTATTGATCAGGTCGCATTGCCCGCGGGCGTGTTTAATCTGGTTACCGGTAGCGGCACAGAGGTTGGCGCGGCCTTGGTGGCGCATTCGGCGCTCGCCAAAGTTTCGTTCACCGGCAGTACAGCGGTCGGCAGTGCGGTGATGAAGGCGGCGGCGAATGATCTAAAAGGTGTCAGTCTCGAGTTGGGAGGGAAATCGGCGGCGTTAGTGTTTGCCGATGCAGATATCGAACAGGCATTGGATATTGTGTGCGGTGGAATTTTCTTTAATTGCGGTCAGATGTGCTCGGCGACTTCGCGTTTGCTAGTCGAAAAGAGCATTGCTGAAAATTTTATTGCCCGTTTAAAACAAAGAATAGACACGATAGTCGTTGGCGATCCTCTGGCAGAGGCTACGCAGATGGGGCCGATTACCAGCGCCCAGCAATATCGACGCGTGCAGGATTATATTGCGCAAGGCTTGGCAAGCGGGGCGCAGCTCTTAACCGGTGGCGGGCGACCGGATGGTCTTGAAAAAGGCTATTTTTTGATGCCGACTGTGTTTACTGACGTGCCTTTGGATAGTGCGATCTGGCGCGAGGAGATTTTTGGGCCGGTGTTGTGCATTAATACTTTTGAGAATGAGGAAGAAGCGATCCGCCTTGCCAATCACAGTGAATTCGGCTTGGTCGCGACGTTAGTTACCGGTGATACGACTCGCGCTAAACGGGTCTCGGCGGCGCTGCAAGTTGGTCTGGTGTGGGTGAATAGCGGGCAAGTTATTTTTCCGCAAACTTCGTGGGGTGGAATGAAAAAAAGTAGTATCGGGCGTGAATTGGGGCCTTGGGGATTGCATGCATTTCAAGAGATTAAGCATGTGATTTTTGGGATGCCGGAGCGGGCCTAAAGTGCCGCCCACGAAAGGGCAAAAATATCTCGCCCTCCCGCTAACGATCTGGTCGATGGCATACGTGCCATCGACGCTAGTCTTACCGACGCGGCACGCCCGGAAGAACGCACAGCATCTCAAACGCCAGATTCGCTGCGAGTAACGCTGTCGTGCCGTGCGCATCGTAGGGCGGGGCGACTTCGACGATGTCTGCTCCGACGATATCCAAACCCCACGCACCACGGATAATTTCCAATGCTTGCGGTACGGTCAGCCCGGCGATTTCCGGGGTGCCAGTGCCTGGCGCGTAGGCGGGATCAATGCCGTCGATGTCAAAGCTGATATAGACCGGACCACCGGCCAGGCGGGTGCGGATTTCTGCCATTAATGGCGTCATGGATTTTCCCCAGCATTCTTCGACCTGAACTACTTTGAAACCCTGATCGCGACACCAGTCGAAATCCTCGGCGGTATAGCCTGTGCCGCGCAGGCCAATCTGGACGACGCGGTCGCAGTCCAGCAGGCCTTCTTCTACTGCGCGGCGGAATGGCGTGCCATGGGCAATTTTCTCGCCAAACATGGTGTCGTTGACGTCGGCGTGGGCATCGACATGAATCAGGCCGATTTTGCCGTATTTGCGATGCAGGGCGCGCAGGATCGGCAGCGCAATCGTATGGTCGCCGCCTAACGTGATGGGCTTGCAGCCTTCGGCGACGATGTTGTTATAAGCGGTTTCAATCAGATGGATTGAGTCCATCAAATTGTAGGGATTGATGGCGACATCGCCGATGTCGGCAATCTGCAAAGCATCGAATGGCGCGGCGCGGGTTGCCATGTTGTAGGGCCGTAGCAATACTGATTCGGTACGAATCTGACGTGGGCCGAAACGTGCGCCGGAGCGATTCGAAGTACCAAGATCGAATGGCACGCCGACGAAGCAGGCATCCAACCCGGCGCTGCTGGGAACATGCGGTAGCCGCATCATGGTGGCGATGCCGCCGAAGCGTGGCATGTCGTTGCCGCCTAAGGGTTGGTAGAGAGGGATTGCGGTATTTGACATGGCAGGCTCCGGGAAGAGGAAGAAATAGGACTTACGTGGTCA